>NZ_JCAMOP010000299.1:0-202 GCF_059512345.1 Bradyrhizobium sp. Unk1 | reverse complement strand
CGCCCGGTGGAGCATCAGACAGCCCTGTTGCTCGACCGTCTTGGTCGGCACGAACCGCATGTTGGGTCTCGTGACCGCCTCGCAAATCGCCTCCGCGTCCGTGCTGTCGTTCTTCTGTCGCTTGACGTAGGGCTTCACATAGGCCGGAGGCATTAATCGCACCGTATGCCCCAGCGCCTGCAGCTCGCGGGACCAATGATGC
>NZ_JCAMOP010000298.1:0-202 GCF_059512345.1 Bradyrhizobium sp. Unk1 | reverse complement strand
GTCATGATCAGATCTCCGGTTTAGGATGACGCAGCTTAGCTCCTCTGCGCCTCAATCATGGGATCTGTTTGCGCGGTACTCATGACCGCTGGCCATAATGCCCTCCGCGGATCAGGTCCCTCTGTTTGCGCGGTACTCATGACCGCTGGCCATAATGCCCTCCGCGGATCAGGTCCCTCTCAAAACCTCGCATTCGATGATG
>NZ_JCAMOP010000297.1:0-202 GCF_059512345.1 Bradyrhizobium sp. Unk1 | reverse complement strand
CCGACCGAGAAAGACACTGGGCTGGAAAACGCCGGCAGAAGCGCTTGACGAATTATTATCATGAGCGAAACATTGGGTGTTGCGACGACCGTTTGAATCCGCCCTGGCTGCCCTGGTCCGTGTTGAAGATCTCAGGCCGGCCGAAGCGCGCCAAGGCCTCTTCGAGCGCAGACACACAGAACGATGTGTCCATCGTGTTCGA
>NZ_JCAMOP010000296.1:0-205 GCF_059512345.1 Bradyrhizobium sp. Unk1 | reverse complement strand
TGCAGCAAGAGAGCTCACCTCGGATCGCCGTTGGCAGAAAGCCATTGACAGAGGAACCATCATGTGAGGCCGGACATATGAGCGCAAGCGATCCGAGCATGCTGCCCGAGCCGATCCTTGCAAGTCGGGGGCCAATGGTATGGACCCCGCCCTCGCCGCGGTGGAATCTTGAGCGTCAACTGCAGTGAAGGAGGATATCATGCAG
>NZ_JCAMOP010000295.1:0-207 GCF_059512345.1 Bradyrhizobium sp. Unk1 | reverse complement strand
ATTGTTCTCGCAGCGCCTCCAAGGCGATCTTTGCCTTCAGCGCCGCATCGATTTTCCGTCTCGTCTTCTTCATGGTCGCTCCGTTTATCAAAACGGAACGGCATCCGCACCACCTAAGCCGCCGGTCCACAATCCTGACGTGCCCCCGCCAAATTAGGCCAGTTTGAACTGGAATTTTCCATTTATGATCCCCTGACGGGGACGAGG
>NZ_JCAMOP010000294.1:0-212 GCF_059512345.1 Bradyrhizobium sp. Unk1 | reverse complement strand
CCTTGAGAATTTTTGTACTCGATCCTGAGAGCACCGCTAGAAGAGTCATCTTCTGCAAGGGTGCTCACAATGGACGACCATTCGGACGACATAAGACGACCGTTGTCACCGCGTATCGAAGTGTACGCAGGCGCCTCGGCGCTACCGGCAGCCGCAGAGCCCACCGGGTCGCCGGAAGCAGCCGTTGTGACGGTTGAACTCCAGGGGGCGCG
>NZ_JCAMOP010000293.1:0-219 GCF_059512345.1 Bradyrhizobium sp. Unk1 | reverse complement strand
CCGAGGGAATCACAATTGACGAATTACGCAACAGGCCCCTTGTGGGAGAAGGTGGCGCGAAGCGCCGGACGAGGGGTTCTATCCCCGAGTTCAAGCGTTGAGAGGGGTACGCGCTGAGAGAGACCCCTCATCCGACGCGCTACGCGCGCCACCTTCTCCCACAAGGGGCCTGTTGCGTTATCGGCTCTTGAGGCTGAAGACGTCAGGAGAGAAGGCCTT
>NZ_JCAMOP010000292.1:0-225 GCF_059512345.1 Bradyrhizobium sp. Unk1 | reverse complement strand
GATCATCAGCATCAACAGCCGATCAACGATCGGGCGAACCTCTGCGTTCTCAGCCTTGACAACGGACATCAGAGCGTCGTTTTGCTCCCACCTTTTCTTGGCGTTTGTGATGGGCGAGGTTCGCGATCTCTTTGAAGGGATCGGCCTGTGTGGCGAACGCGGCCGTTGCCAGCCTTAGTGATGCTGCCACGCCTGACCGTCTCCCCGGTCGATCGCTCGCCCGGC
>NZ_JCAMOP010000291.1:0-226 GCF_059512345.1 Bradyrhizobium sp. Unk1 | reverse complement strand
CGCTGAAGGCAAAGATCGCCTTGGAGGCGCTGCGAGAACAATCAACGGTGACGGATCTGGCGCAGCGCTACCAGGTGCATGTGAACCAGATTTATGCGTGGAAGAAGCAGCTTCAGGATCAAGCGGCTCGGGCGTTCGACGCGGGCGCTGGTCGGGATGGCGAGGCGGCCCACGAACTGGAGGTCGAGAAGCTCCACGCCAAGATCGGACAATTGACGGTCGAGCG
>NZ_JCAMOP010000290.1:0-229 GCF_059512345.1 Bradyrhizobium sp. Unk1 | reverse complement strand
CAACCGCGTGCGACTGCCAACATTCTCAGGCTAGCTCAATCAGTTGGGATTACTCGAAGGCAGCACATGGCGGGTCGTAGGTTCTGGAACGGCATGATGCGAGCGCCGTGTGCTGCAGTTGAAAGTGCTCGACCCTATTAGCTCGCATATAACCGGTTGTCTTAGACTGGTCGCGCAGCAAGCTGATGCCAGCGTCGTCGTATTCATCTGGGCCAGTGCCAGGTCGATC
>NZ_JCAMOP010000289.1:0-231 GCF_059512345.1 Bradyrhizobium sp. Unk1 | reverse complement strand
GGGTCGCAGAAGTAGACTTGGATGCCCGCATCGATCTTGAGGCGGTCGTGCTGAGCCATTTCGGCTCCTTGATCCCATATGTGGAACGGCTCGCGAGGCAAGAGCTTTTTCAGTCGATTTCACACCTTGGGACGGTGCGGTCATATGTCCGGCCTTGCGCGCGGCACAATATGGCCGCTGGCCTCGATGAGATCCGCGGAACGAGGAGCCAAATCAAGTTTACGCGCTTGA
>NZ_JCAMOP010000288.1:0-236 GCF_059512345.1 Bradyrhizobium sp. Unk1 | reverse complement strand
GATTACAACACCGTTCGTCCGCACAGCGGGATCGGCAACCTGCCGCCATCAACTTACGCCAGGCTAACAGCGTCCGAGATGCAACGGGACGGGACGCTGCGCTGTGTCGAGGGCTCTGCGCCCCGTCCCGTTGCATCACCAAGCCACACAGGCTCAAATTGCTCTGAGCCCTTAAAACTGGACCGTTTTTGGTTAGAGTCTTCCGCGCCAGATTCCCTGGCTGGGAGGAGCGGAGC
>NZ_JCAMOP010000287.1:0-239 GCF_059512345.1 Bradyrhizobium sp. Unk1 | reverse complement strand
CCTACAGGGATGGCGAGCATCGGGTCGACGACAATGGACGCAAAGCTGACAACCGCGTGCGACTGCCAACATTCTCACGCTAGCTCAATCGGTTTGGATTACTCGAAGGCAGCACATGGCGAGGCGGTAGGTTCTGGAACGGCATGATGCGAGCGCCGTGTGCGGTCGTGCCCCCAGAGGTGGTGTAGCTCGGTAGAGCAAAGCCGCCCGGACGCGCGCCTCAGATAGCGCCGTAGCGG
>NZ_JCAMOP010000286.1:0-239 GCF_059512345.1 Bradyrhizobium sp. Unk1 | reverse complement strand
CACGGCCCGCCATTTCGCCGCAGTTTTTCCAGCCCTGTCGACGGAGCCGGAAACTTGCAGACGAGACGAACCTGACAGCGCCGCTCATCCGGCACGAGGCCTTAGGGCTCACGGAGAGCAATCCGCCCTGCCCAACACCTCTCGCGCCCGACGCTGCCGCGTCCACCGCAAGCCCGGCTCGCGAAACGTGACGACACAAGATCGCCCCTCTTGGTGAGCCGGGATGGGCGACACATACG
>NZ_JCAMOP010000285.1:0-242 GCF_059512345.1 Bradyrhizobium sp. Unk1 | reverse complement strand
GCACGTCCGCCCCGACCCATTTGAAACCAGAACCCGGCGTAATCCGTTAGGGTCGCGCCTCCACGGCCGCCTTGCCCCCGAGCTTCCGGCGCCGGTTGGAGGGAACGGCTGCGCTCAAGGTCGTGGCCGTCTTATCAATCTGGTTTCGCTCTACGCGCCCGGTCCCGAAGGCCCACTCAAATGAAACGGAGGCGACCATATGGAGAATCCCGATCTCAAAGCGTGGGTCGATGGCTGGATGG
>NZ_JCAMOP010000284.1:0-245 GCF_059512345.1 Bradyrhizobium sp. Unk1 | reverse complement strand
GGCGGCATGGTCCGCCACTGAACGCTAAGCTGGTTGCTCCTTTTGCATGCGGAAGGAGAGACCCCCGTGGCTAGACTCGCACGCGTTCGTTGCGTCAGTAAGACCGACAGGACGAATCCACACGAGAGAATTAGCAGCATCGGCGGGGTATATTCGAACGGAAGTCAATGGAAGCAATCTGTCGTTCAGACGATCAGAGACATCGAAAGCGGCGCGTGGGAATTCTATGTCCAGGAAGACGGGCT
>NZ_JCAMOP010000283.1:0-246 GCF_059512345.1 Bradyrhizobium sp. Unk1 | reverse complement strand
GGCGCATGCCGTCGCCACCAGCAGGGCCTCTTCCTTGCCCGTCAGCTTGCGTTCGGCGCCCGGACGCGGTTCCTCGCTCAAGGCCCGTTCCAGATTGCCCTCCACGAAGCGGCGCTTGGTCCGACCGACGGTGGAGAGGCTGACGCTCACGGTCCGGGCAATCTCTTCGTCGCGGCTGCCGACATCAGCCGCAAGCAAAATCTGCGCCCGCTTGAGCTTGCGGGCGGCATGCTTGCCGCCCCCGAG
>NZ_JCAMOP010000282.1:0-246 GCF_059512345.1 Bradyrhizobium sp. Unk1 | reverse complement strand
GAAATGGCTCAGCACGACCGCCTCAAGATCGATGCGGGCATCCAAGTCTACTTCTGCGACCCGCAAAGCCCTTGGCAGCGCGGCACTAACGAGATCACCAACGGGTTGCTGCGGCAGTACTTCCCGAAAGGCACAGACCTGAGCATCCACAGCGCCGACGAGATATCCGCTGTAGCGGCGGCCCTCAACGCCCGACCGAGAAAGACACTGGGCTGGAAAACGCCGGCAGAAGCGCTTGACGAATTA
>NZ_JCAMOP010000281.1:0-254 GCF_059512345.1 Bradyrhizobium sp. Unk1 | reverse complement strand
CAAAGCTCCTTGCGCCACCTGAACAGCTGGCTCACATGAAGCCCGGCCACGCGAGCCACCTCGGAAACATTGGCGCCCGGCTCGAGCGACGCTGCAACAAGCCGTTCCTTCTCATCCTGCGACCACCGGCGCCGCCGCTCGACCGATGTGATCACCTCCGCCCGCGAAATCGTCATAGCGCTTCTCCTAGGATTACCCCTAGGACCTGCAGCCCTCGCGTCCCTCAAACAAGACGGCCTTTGGCGGAGGGATAC
>NZ_JCAMOP010000280.1:0-255 GCF_059512345.1 Bradyrhizobium sp. Unk1 | reverse complement strand
CACGTTGGGCCAGCAGAACGAACCGGTCTCAAGCCGCTTGGCGAACAGGCACACACCCGTGCCGTCCCAATAGATCAGCTTCACCCGGTCGGCGCGCTTGGCGCGGAACACATACACGGCGCCGGAGAACGGATCGGCCTGGACGCTTTCACGCACCAGGGCCGCGAGCCCTTCGGCACCCTTTCTGTTATGTGGTGCACCACATAACCGCAATTATGCGGAGCCCACGATTATGCGGAGTGTGCGGCCGTTCAA
>NZ_JCAMOP010000279.1:0-261 GCF_059512345.1 Bradyrhizobium sp. Unk1 | reverse complement strand
GTGTCCACCTATTTAAGTGGACACCTCATGCATCAGAGCACTCAAAAGCAAAAGGTGCGGGGAAATTCGCGCTTACCGAGCAACGGGCCGAAGCGAGCTTCAAGCACCGTATCGCCATCAATCTTGCGGCGGATGTCGCGGATAATCCGACCAAGCCGTGTCCGCAGGAACTTGAGCTGCCGCTGCGCGCGTTTGAACTGGTGGGCGTGGCTATAGCGGCCGGTCATGATGGCGGCGCGCTTGGCCAGGCGCAGATAGCTC
>NZ_JCAMOP010000278.1:0-264 GCF_059512345.1 Bradyrhizobium sp. Unk1 | reverse complement strand
GCCAGCTGATCAGCCCGGCCCATGCCGGCGAACGCGGTGACCCGCCGCCAGCTACACCACGCTTAGGGACACGATCTTCGCCTCGGCGATCCAGACCCGAGGACGCAGAGAGAGGTTGGTTTGAGGCGCCCGGGTTTTGGCTGGGACGCGAGCCCGTCAGAGCGTTGCCGCCGCTCTGAAACGGTCATGCTCTGAGACCATTCTTTGGACCGCCGGAGGCTGGAGTTTTCCGGCTTCGTCATGATGGCGGGCTGGCTGCGTCAT
>NZ_JCAMOP010000277.1:0-264 GCF_059512345.1 Bradyrhizobium sp. Unk1 | reverse complement strand
CCACCGAATGCTCTCCTTGGTTTCAATGGGGATCCGTGTCAGGTTGACCTCGCGCCTGAGCGCAGCGACCCCTCTGAGTTTCTTTCTGGTCCAGAACTTCACAGCGCTGAGCCCCAGTGGAAGCCCCTCGAGGGTCACCGCAAGGCTCGAATGCATCAATATTCCGCATGTCGTGTACGTTTGGGGCTTTCCGTCCAATCTTCGAGAGTTGCTTTTGGGGATGCGCTTAATCATCCCGATCAGATCCGGGCGCTCCCTTTGATA
>NZ_JCAMOP010000276.1:0-270 GCF_059512345.1 Bradyrhizobium sp. Unk1 | reverse complement strand
GACGGCCGTCAACCAGCTCTGGCAGACCGACTTCACCTACCTCAAGATCACCGGATGGGGGTGGTACTATCTCTCGACCGTGCTTGACGACTTCTCGCGCTACATCGTGGCTTGGAGGCTTGGTCCCACCATGTGCGCTTCCGATGTCACAGCCACCCTCGACCAGGCACTCGCCGCATCCGGCCTTGACCAAATCGCCGTCGCGCACCGGCCAAGGCTTCTCAGCGACAATGGTTCGAGTTACGTGGCGGATGATCTGGCCGAGTGGCT
>NZ_JCAMOP010000275.1:0-272 GCF_059512345.1 Bradyrhizobium sp. Unk1 | reverse complement strand
CATTCGTGCTGGATGATCAACCGCTCATTGGAGACGCTGAGCCTGCGCATGGAAAAGGCCGATGCGAATGCGCGCCTCGTGGCGGACTTCCTGCGCGACCACCCCAAGGTCGCCAGGGTTCGCTATCTCGGTCATCACGAGCAGGACTCAGCCCAGGGCCGCGTGTTCGCGCGGCAATGCCTGGGCGCGGGATCGACCTTCTCGTTCGACATCGTCGGCGGCAAGGAGGCGGCGGTGAAATTCCTCAACGCGCTGCAAATCCTCAAGCTGGC
>NZ_JCAMOP010000274.1:0-275 GCF_059512345.1 Bradyrhizobium sp. Unk1 | reverse complement strand
CACCTCACCAATCCGGAGTGCCGGCAGTACCTCCTTCGGCAGGCCTTCGAGGAGGCGGTGCACACCCACACCTTCCAGTATATCGTCGAAAGCCTCGGCCTCGACGAGGGCGAGCTGTTCAACATGTACCGCGAGGTGCCGTCGATCACGGACAAGGCGGCCTGGGCGCTCAAGCACACGCAGCACCTGGACGATCCGTCGTTCCAGACGGGGACGCCGGATAGCGACCGCGCCTTCCTGCGCGATCTCGTCGCCTTCTATGTCGTGTTCGAGGG
>NZ_JCAMOP010000273.1:0-282 GCF_059512345.1 Bradyrhizobium sp. Unk1 | reverse complement strand
GCAGCCGAAAGCACTTGCGTAGGACGTAAAATCTTCGCTGCATCGGGGCGCGAAGCATGGCAGACTTGGGCCAATGAGTGATTTGCCTGATGAGCTGCCGAGCGATCCGGCCGAGTTGCGTATCTTTGCCGCGGCTCTGCTGGATCGCTGCGCCAAGCTCGAGCGGTTGCTCAAGCTTGCAAAAGATGCGCAGTTCGGTCGGTCCTCGGAAAAGCTGGACGCTGATCAGCTCCAGCTTGTTCTGGAGGATATCGATCAGGCCGTCGCGGCTCTCGAAGCAGC
>NZ_JCAMOP010000272.1:0-283 GCF_059512345.1 Bradyrhizobium sp. Unk1 | reverse complement strand
GGGTAGAATCCGTCCACCTTGAGGGAGACGGAGATGAAGCAGTCGAGGTTCACGGAAGAGCGGATCATTGCGGTGCTGCGGGAGCACGAGGCAGGATCGAAGACCGGTGATGTTTGCCGGAAGCACGGGATCAGCAGCGCGACGTTCTACAAGTGGAAGGCCAAGTATGGTGGCCTGGACGTATCCGAAGCTCGACGCCTCAAGGTCCTTGCCGACGAGAATGCGAAGCTGAAGAAGCTGTTGGCCGAGGCGATGCTCGACAACGCCATGCTAAAGGACCTCA
>NZ_JCAMOP010000271.1:0-284 GCF_059512345.1 Bradyrhizobium sp. Unk1 | reverse complement strand
GGAGCCCTGAGCAGATTGCCCGACGCTTGCCGATCGACTTCCCGGACGACAAGACGATGCGCATCAGCCACGAAGCCCATCTATCAGGCTCTCTTCGTTCAGGGCCGCGGTGTATTACGCAGCGAGCTGACGGCCTGCTTGCGAACCGGGCGCGTGTTGCGCGTGCCCAGGGCGCGCGTACGCAGGCGAGACAAGAACTTCGTCTCGCCGGCGATCATGATCAGTGAGCGCCCCGCTGAAGCGGCCGATCGAGCCGTGCCGGGACATTGGGAGGGAGACCTCAT
>NZ_JCAMOP010000270.1:0-289 GCF_059512345.1 Bradyrhizobium sp. Unk1 | reverse complement strand
TATGGGTGGTGATGACCAAGCCCGGCGCAACCTATGAACGGCGGGATCCAGCCTTTAGCTGATTCCGTTCGTTCCAGACTGCGAGGTCGTGAGAGTGATGACGAGAAAGTCGATCGGCGTGCCGTAAACCCTGTTCAAAAAAGCGGGCTTTGAGCCCGAACCATTTATCTGGGAACGGCGCGCGCGGATCTCATCATGGCCTGGCTGCAACAGCAGCCTACTTGCAAGAGGCCGGATACATTTGTGCAGACTGCATCGTCTTTAATTCGAAACGGACCCTTGCACGGCC
>NZ_JCAMOP010000269.1:0-294 GCF_059512345.1 Bradyrhizobium sp. Unk1 | reverse complement strand
TAACGTGGTCGCCTGGGGAGGCGCCATAAAGGAAGGACCGTTCCATGGAGAAGATTATCACGGTGGGTTTGGATTTGGCCAAGTCGATCTTTCATGTTCACGGCATCGCCGAAAACGGGGAAGTCTTGGTTCGGCGCACGTTGCGGCGGTCGCAAGTGCTGCCGTTCTTTCGAGGACTCCCCGCCTGCTTGGTGGGTATGGAAGCTTGTGCGAGTGCACATCATTGGGCGCGCGAGATCGCGGCGTTGGGTCACTCGGTCCGCATGATGCCGCCAATCTACGTGAAGCCCTACG
>NZ_JCAMOP010000268.1:0-296 GCF_059512345.1 Bradyrhizobium sp. Unk1 | reverse complement strand
CAAGCGCTTGCGACCGCAGTGAGGTGATGTGCCGCTCGAATGTGTGCATTCCGTTGGCCTGTAGCTACCCTGTAAGATGGCGTCGCAAGCGATGGTGGCCAGCCCCGGCCACAAAGCACGAAGACCGAGGCCGGCTACCTTGCTCCCGAGAGGGTCACATTCTCCCAGGCGCCACCAGATAATGGCGCGGACATAACCGGGGGCCTACCAGAATTGGTGGGCGGCATGGTCCGCCACTGAACGCTAAGCTGGTTGCTCCTTTTGCATGCGGAAGGAGAGACCCCCGTGGCTAGACT
>NZ_JCAMOP010000267.1:0-305 GCF_059512345.1 Bradyrhizobium sp. Unk1 | reverse complement strand
AGGGATCGCAACCGGCTGTCGCATTTGCCGGCGCCACGTAAACAGCTGTTGCGGCGACAATCCGTGCCGCCGCGCGACCTCCGATACCACGGCACCCGGGGCCAGCGTCTCCTCGACGAACCGTGCCTTGTCGTCGGCCGAGAATTGCCGGCGCCGACCGGTCTCCGTGATGACCTCGACCCGACGAACCGAGGTGCTAGGCTCAAGCATATGGTCAAGCTTAGACACAAGCCGATCTCCAATCAGAGATCGATCATTCCTCGCTCAACGCCTTCAATGGAAGGTGGGGCCGAAACAGCGCTTAC
>NZ_JCAMOP010000266.1:0-305 GCF_059512345.1 Bradyrhizobium sp. Unk1 | reverse complement strand
CAATGAAAGGTAGCGCCCGGAGAGAGGCTTGGCCGAAGATCTGAACATCGCTGGTGGCATGCCGCCTGCCTTTCGGAGCAATCTGCTTCCGACAGGTTGCGATAATCCGGCCTTAAGCGCAGCATCTTCGCTGCTCTGCCCTGTGGCAATCGCCTTCCAAAATCCATTCTGTTCCTTGCGTCCCGCCGCACACGGCCGGCCAGGCGATGGCAATGGCGCTCGTCCTGACCGTGTCGAACGTCGACTTACAACTTTCATCGCAACCTCCAACTTCACGGTGTTGCGACGACCGTTTGAATCCGCCC
>NZ_JCAMOP010000265.1:0-305 GCF_059512345.1 Bradyrhizobium sp. Unk1 | reverse complement strand
TCGCCGTTGGTGCCCTTGATGTGGGCGCCGAGGCCGCGCACCGGCGTCCAGTCGTTGCCGAGGCCGCCGGAATATTTTGCCAGCAGTGCGTTGTCCTTGATCGACTTGAAGATGCCGTCGAGATCGTCCGAGACTGTTGTGAGAAAACAGGACGACAATTGCGGACGCAGCGTACCCGAATTGAACAGCGTCGGCGTCGAGGCCATGAAGTCGAACGATGACAGCAGATCGTAGAACTCGATCGCCTTGGCCTCTCGGTCGATCTCGCGAACCGCAAGACCCATCGCGACGCGCATGAAGAAGGC
>NZ_JCAMOP010000264.1:0-307 GCF_059512345.1 Bradyrhizobium sp. Unk1 | reverse complement strand
GCTCATCTCGATGGCTGAGGCGTCCAAGGATATCGTCACCATCGGGCAGACGAACCTAGCGCGGTCGGGACCTGCAGCGACGTACGTAAGATCCAGCTCGGCCTCCAACGCCAGTTGCTCTTGAGTAACGTGCTTTTTACGCACGAGTCGGCCGTCGTTTCTGCCGTTCGCCCGATCGCCTCAGGGCGCGATGATACCGCGCGTGGGTAGAGCAGCCACGCAGGTTGTTGTTTTCCAATGGCCGCGCGGAACGGCGGCTTGCAGACGTTCGCCGCGTTGGCAGCGGCCATGTGTTCGCGCCATGTTG
>NZ_JCAMOP010000263.1:0-309 GCF_059512345.1 Bradyrhizobium sp. Unk1 | reverse complement strand
CAGGAATTGAAGCCCTTGTGGCATCGTCTGCGCCAGCTTCTGCTCGCCTCTTCGAAGCTCTGTGTCGATGAGACCCCGGCGCCGGTGCTGGATCCGGGGCGCGGCAGGACAAAAACCGGCTACTTCTGGGCGCTGTCACGCGATGACAGGCCTTGGGCCGGACCTGATCCGCCTGGGGTGGTCTATGCCTATGCACCGGGCCGCGGCGCCGTTCATGGCTTGCGGCTGCTTGAGGGCTATCGCGGCATCATCCACTGCGACGGCTATCAGGCTTACAAGACCATGACCCGAGAGACGCGTGCGGACGCC
>NZ_JCAMOP010000262.1:0-310 GCF_059512345.1 Bradyrhizobium sp. Unk1 | reverse complement strand
TAATGAAGAAAGAGATTCGCCAACAGCGGGCTGATGACAGCCCCCTGCGGAGTTCCTCTTGTGCGCTTGACCAAGCTTCCATCCGGCATGCTCGCGGGCGCTTCCAGCCCACCTTTGCAGGTAGAGCAAGACCCATTTGCAGTCGGTGTGGCGGCGCGCGGCCTTCATCAGAAGGCTCCAATCGATTTCGTCGAAGAAGCTCTTGATGTCGAGGTCGAGCACCCAATCGTGGCTCCAGCATCGACGCCGAGCCACAGCCAGTGCATCATGTGCTGATTTCCCTGGCCGATACCCATAGGAATCCATGTGG
>NZ_JCAMOP010000261.1:0-315 GCF_059512345.1 Bradyrhizobium sp. Unk1 | reverse complement strand
AAACAGCGCCGTGGCATAACCCAGCGTTCCGGCGATCTCCTCGCCATGCTCGCCAAGGCTCAGCTCCAGATCGAACTCGACCTGATCAATCTCCTCCCCGGCAGCTTCGACACTCAGCCCCGGCAGGTCCAATGACCCAACCGCATTGTTCTCCCAGGCCAGCATCACCTGCAACAACGGCGTGTGATCAAGAGCCCGGGGCGGCTGCACGATCTCCACCACCTGCTCGAACGGCAGGTCCTGATGCTCCTGCGCAGCCAGCACCGTGCGCCGCGTCCGCTCCAGAAGCTCCGAGACGCGCGGCTTGCCCGACAG
>NZ_JCAMOP010000260.1:0-316 GCF_059512345.1 Bradyrhizobium sp. Unk1 | reverse complement strand
GCCAATGGTATGGACCCCGCCCTCGCCGCGGTGGAATCTTGAGCGTCAACTGCAGTGAAGGAGGATATCATGCAGGTCGTTCGGATAGGTCTAGATCTGGCGAAGTATGTCTTCGAAGTTCACGGCGTCGACAACCACGGGAAGGTCGTTGTACGAAAGAGGTTGCGTCGCGATGCGGTGGCCGGCTTTTTCGCCAATTTACCGGCCTGCCTGGTCGGCATGGAAGCTTCCAACGGGGCCCACTATTGGGCTCGCGTGCTCACGGCGCTTGGCCATCAGGTCCGACTGATCAGCCCTCAGTTCGTGACGCCATACG
>NZ_JCAMOP010000259.1:0-318 GCF_059512345.1 Bradyrhizobium sp. Unk1 | reverse complement strand
AACCTCAAGCAATCCACGGAGCTTTTTGAGAAGCCATCGAAGTGCATCCATATCGGTGATCGTGAGGCCGATATTTATGAATTGTTTTGCGCCGCCCAAGAGGTTGGAACGCATTTCTTGGTAAGGACCTGTGTCAATCGCCTGGCAGGCGATGGCGATCATACCGTTGCAACGATAATGGACGAGGTCGCGGTCAAAGGTCTCCACCGGATCGAAGTCCAGGATAGCAAGGGCAATCCAGACCAGGCTGTTCTTGAAATCCGGTATCGTAAAATCCGTATTTTGCCACCGATAGGCAAGCAGTCGCGGTATCCAGCT
>NZ_JCAMOP010000258.1:0-329 GCF_059512345.1 Bradyrhizobium sp. Unk1 | reverse complement strand
CGGATGATCAACTGCCGCGCCGACGTCAACCAGCTGCTTCCGCTGAAGTACAAATGGGCCTGGGAGAAGTATCTCTCAGGCTGCAACAATCACTGGATGCCGACCGAAGTCTCGATGCAGGCCGACATCGCGTTATGGAAGTCGCGGGACGGGCTGACGGAGGACGAGCGGCGCGCGATCAAGCGCAATCTCGGCTTCTTCGCAGCCTCGGAATCGCTCGTTGCCAACAACATCGTGCTGGCGATCTACCGTCACCTCACCAATCCGGAGTGCCGGCAGTACCTCCTTCGGCAGGCCTTCGAGGAGGCGGTGCACACCCACACCTTCCA
>NZ_JCAMOP010000257.1:0-331 GCF_059512345.1 Bradyrhizobium sp. Unk1 | reverse complement strand
TTTATGATGGGGTGGACGCCCCGCCCGACGGCATCGATGTGCCAAAGTGGAGTTGTTGAGCACCACTTAAGGGAGGCGTCCGTGTCAGAGGTTATCATAATCGGTCTGGATATCGCCAAGCATGTTTTCCACGCTCATGGAGCAGACGGGAAAGGGCGAGCTATATTCAGCAAACGGATCAGCCGAGGAAAGCTGCTGGATTTCTTTGCAGCCCAGCCGAGTTGCACGGTAGCTCTGGAGGCATGTGGCGGAGCCCATCACTGGGCCCGGCAGCTCGCCCAGCTTGGCCATGAAGTTCGGCTGATCCCTCCCGCCTACGTAAAGCCGTTTG
>NZ_JCAMOP010000256.1:0-336 GCF_059512345.1 Bradyrhizobium sp. Unk1 | reverse complement strand
TGATGCTGTGGACGGCTCCTCCACGGGCACGAGAGTGCCAAGGAGTGGGCGCCGTTTGAGGCTCCCACGATTCGGAGGAGCAGCCTATGCAGTCAATTTCGACAATCGGTCTGGATATCGCGAAGTCGGTCTTTCAAGTGCATGGCGTTGATGCAGCCGGCCAGGTAGTCGTCCGCCGTCAGTTAAAGCGCCAGCAGGTCGTGGCATTTTTCCAGAAGTTGCCGCCATGTCTGGTGGGGATCGAGGCCTGCGCCTCGTCGCATCATTGGTCCCGCGAGCTGCAGGCGCTGGGGCATACGGTGCGATTAATGCCTCCGGCCTATGTGAAGCCCTACG
>NZ_JCAMOP010000255.1:0-337 GCF_059512345.1 Bradyrhizobium sp. Unk1 | reverse complement strand
TCGCCACCATCACCCGCACCGCGCCCGTCGGACCGATCACGTTCAGGTCTTCAGCGCATGGATCACGGCCGCAACCGTCGCGGCATCCGCGCCGCGGCCGACCCGGACCGCGACGCCGTTGATCTCGAGCTCGATGACGCCGCTGTTCTCGGCGCCCTCGGGCGTCTTCCGGAGGCGTCGGCGCTGCCGCGGTGAGCGCTCCGGCGGCGTTGACGATGGGGTAACGACAGCGGGCACGAACGCCTGCGGCGCGTGAGCCGCAGGGATCGCAACCGGCTGTCGCATTTGCCGGCGCCACGTAAACAGCTGTTGCGGCGACAATCCGTGCCGCCGCGCG
>NZ_JCAMOP010000254.1:0-337 GCF_059512345.1 Bradyrhizobium sp. Unk1 | reverse complement strand
CTGCAGGTCCCGACCGCGCTAGGTTCGTCTGCCCGATGGTGACGATATCCTTGGACGCCTCAGCCATCGAGATGAGCTCTAGGCGCGCTCTTTTTCGGCCAACGTCCGAAGCGTGTGCATGTCAACCCGTCCGTCCGCAGGCGTATCAATGGTAATCAATTTGGATGTCGGACATCTCAAGAAACGCTGAAGGCGAATGACCTCATCACCAGCCCGGCCTATGTGGTGATCAAGGCCGCGAACGAGTTCAAGGACAAGACGACGGCCGTCAACCAGCTCTGGCAGACCGACTTCACCTACCTCAAGATCACCGGATGGGGGTGGTACTATCTCTCGA
>NZ_JCAMOP010000253.1:0-337 GCF_059512345.1 Bradyrhizobium sp. Unk1 | reverse complement strand
ACTCCGAACCGAGGTTCGAGGTCATGATGATCAGCGTGTTGCGGAAATCGACCGTGCGGCCCTGACCATCGGTCAGGCGGCCGTCGTCGAGCACCTGCAACAGGACGTTGAAGACGTCAGGATGCGCCTTCTCGATCTCGTCGAACAGCACCACCTGATAAGGCCGGCGCCGCACCGCTTCGGTGAGCGCGCCGCCCTCGTCATAGCCGACATAGCCGGGGGGCGCACCGATCAGCCGCGAGACCGAGTGCTTCTCCATGTACTCGGACATGTCGAGGCGGACCATCGCGGTCTCGTCGTTGAACAGGTACTCCGCGAGCGCCTTGGTCAGCTCGGT
>NZ_JCAMOP010000252.1:0-339 GCF_059512345.1 Bradyrhizobium sp. Unk1 | reverse complement strand
GAGAGCGTGGAGCAGCTGACGGCCGAAGTCGTCGCTGCGTTGATGCGGCGGGCAGGCGAGGGACGCACCTTCCATATCGAGGACGTGCAGGACCAGGTCGAACTCGCCTTGATGCGGAGCGAGCACCACAAGGTCGCACGCGCCTATGTGCTGTACCGCGAGGAGCGGTCGCGCCGGCGCGCCGAGGAGGCGGCCGCGGAAGCGACGTCCGCCGTCGCGCCGGCACTTCATGTCACGCTCGCCGACGGTTCGCGCGTTGGTCTCGACACCAAGCGGCTCGCGCTGATTATCGGCGAAGCCTGCGCCGGTCTCGACGGCGTCTCCGCGGCACCCGTGCTC
>NZ_JCAMOP010000251.1:0-356 GCF_059512345.1 Bradyrhizobium sp. Unk1 | reverse complement strand
CCGGGCTTCGGCGATCGCCGCAAGGCCATGCTGCAGGACATCGCGATCCTGACCGGCGGCCAGGCGATCTCGGAAGATCTCGGCATCAAGCTCGAGAACGTCACGCTCAACATGCTCGGTCGCGCCAAGAAGGTGATGATCGACAAGGAGAACACCACGATCGTCAACGGCGCCGGCAAGAAGGCCGACATCGAGGCGCGCGTGGCCCAGATCAAGGCGCAGATCGAGGAGACCACCTCGGACTACGACCGTGAGAAGCTCCAGGAGCGTCTCGCCAAGCTCGCGGGCGGCGTCGCGGTGATCCGCGTCGGCGGCGCGACCGAGGTCGAGGTGAAGGAGCGCAAGGATCGCGTTGA
>NZ_JCAMOP010000250.1:0-362 GCF_059512345.1 Bradyrhizobium sp. Unk1 | reverse complement strand
TCTCATGTGCGTTCCTCCGGTCATGAAGATCGAGCAGTCAACGCGATCCGGCCGAACTCCGTTCCGGAGACGCGAATGGCTCTTGCCGGCTAGTCCTCCGCGCGCCGCAGGGCGGCTTGCAGCCGTTCTCCGTCCTTTTCCCAGCGGTCGTCCTCGGCCCGCGATCGCTCCTCGAGAGCATCGACCTCAGCCTGAATAGCCGCGGCTTTCTTCGCATGCTCGCGCTCGGCCTTGTCCAGTGCCGCCTCGGCTTTCGCGGCTGCCTTTTCTCGCCGTTCGCGGTCTCTCTGCCTGGCGGCCTCTTGCGCTCTGCGTCGCGGCGCTTCTGCTCCTTTTCGAATTCGGCGGCGGCCTTTCAGGCG
>NZ_JCAMOP010000249.1:0-362 GCF_059512345.1 Bradyrhizobium sp. Unk1 | reverse complement strand
GATCTGAATACGGAGCGCGGCACCGACTCGCCGGATGCCTCGGCGGGCGTCAATGCGACGAACTACGGTATTCGCTCGACGGGTGCGATCGAGGCATCGCAGTCAGGCCTCTACACGTTCTCGATCAACAGCGACAACGTCGCGCGGCTGTGGATCAACGGCGTCCAGGTCATCAACAGGAAGACTTAGACACGTTCGACGACGAGCGACTTCGCGTGGCTGAATGCGAAGCAGCCGACGTCGATCAAGGTCGAATACGTGCACGGCACGGGTGCGGCAAACATGCATCTTTCGTGGTGGAATCCGCTGGTGCAAAGTCCTGCTGCAGTGCGGATCGTGCCGTCCAATCCGCTAGTGGCGAC
>NZ_JCAMOP010000248.1:0-371 GCF_059512345.1 Bradyrhizobium sp. Unk1 | reverse complement strand
ACTTTATCAACGGCGCAATCCGACAGAACGTCCGCTTGGCGAGAGATTTCCCTGTCTACGCAGCGCTTCCATTTCCACTCAGGCGCACCGCGTGCGCGAATTGTTGGGCGTTTCCCTTGATCGAGTACCCGAAGCGAGCAGTGACGACGATGCATTGAAGCTGTGGCGGCGGGCTATCGAGGCGCGCGGCGTGTTCGTATTCAAGGATAGCTTTAAACAAGGAACGATTTCGGGCTTCTGCCTTAGGCATGAAGAGTTTGCTATCATCCTGATCAACAACAGCACCACAAAAACGCGGCAAACATTTAGCCTCGTGCACGAACTTGCTCACCTGCTCTTTAATCGCAGCGGGATCAGCCGGTTTGACAATG
>NZ_JCAMOP010000247.1:0-389 GCF_059512345.1 Bradyrhizobium sp. Unk1 | reverse complement strand
AGGCGCGCATTCGCATCGGCCTTTTCCATGCGCAGGCTCAGCGTCTCCAATGAGCGGTTGATCATCCAGCACGAATGCGGATCGAGCTGGGTGCCGATGGCGCCGCGCAGCGCCTTGATGCCCTTCATGATCGCCTTCGATCCGAGTGCGGCGCCCGCGATCAGGTCGGAGTGGCCGCCGACATATTTCGTCAGCGAGTACAGCGACAAGTCGGCGCCGTGCTCGATCGGCCGCTGAAACACCGGGCCGAGCAGCGTGTTGTCGCAGGCGATGATCGGCGTGTGTCCCTGGGCCTTGCCGATGGAATCGGCGATGCGGCGGATCATCGCAATGTCGACGAGGCCGTTGGTCGGATTGGCCGGGGTCTCGATCAGGATCATCGAAACCCG
>NZ_JCAMOP010000246.1:0-390 GCF_059512345.1 Bradyrhizobium sp. Unk1 | reverse complement strand
ACTGCTCGGGCTCGGCGCGGGCAATCTCGCGGCGGGCCTGTTCCAGGGCTACCCGGTGGCAGGCGGCCTGTCGCAATCGTCCGTCAACGACAAGGCGGGCGCGAAGACACCGCTCGCGCTGGTGTTCGCCTCGGTCACGATCGGACTGAGCCTGATGTTCCTCACCGAACTGCTGAAGAACCTGCCGAGCGTGGTGCTCGCCGCGATCGTGCTGGTCGCCGTGCTTTCCGCGCTGAATTCGGGGCTGTACGTGTCGTCGCGCATTCTGTTCCGGCTCGCCGGACGAGGCGATGCGCCACGCGCACTGCTGCGCCTCACGCCTTCGCGCGTGCCGCGTCTTGCCGTGCTGCTGAGCAGCGTGGTCGGCTATGTCGCGATTGTCGCGGCGAT
>NZ_JCAMOP010000245.1:0-392 GCF_059512345.1 Bradyrhizobium sp. Unk1 | reverse complement strand
GCTGGATATGGCACTCATCGACGTTCCCATTCCAAGGCACCCGGCCGGGAACCTCGCTGTTGCAAATGCACTATGGAGAGAGGACGCCGGCCGATCAACCAGCGCAAATGGACACTCGCCATGCGGGTGGAGGAGGCGTTGTGTGTCTCACATTACGACTACGCTTCGTGCACCGTTGTCGTCCCGTCGAAGGACGGGGCGACACTGTCATTCCGGGGCGATGCGAAGCATCGAGCCCGGAATCTATTTCTCCACTTGCGCCTGCGGCCCAATGGATTCTCTGATGTGCACTTGCACATCATAGCTCGCGCTGCGCGCGCCCCGGAATGACGGACAGTGAGAGTTTCTCGGCCATCCCTCGTGACGCCGCTTCGCGATGCCCGGAATGACAC
>NZ_JCAMOP010000244.1:0-392 GCF_059512345.1 Bradyrhizobium sp. Unk1 | reverse complement strand
GACATGATCGAGATTCAACGTGCACACGCTGAAGTTTTCGCCTTGCTGCGCAGCCGATACGATCGAGTTCACCGCTTCGGGAAGTGAACCAATGTTGATGGAGATGCCATCAACATTGAGATTGGATGTCGCAGGCTGCGTCTGTATTTCCGGCATGTCGATCTCCAGGTGCGAGAGAAGCCGAGGTGCGCTGATGGAAGTCGTCGGCATGCTCAATGCTTGTGCGATGGGAACTCGCATCTCGAAGACTCTTCCTCGACGAGCGACGTCACGAAATAGAACTATTGCGTCGCAACGATGGCGATGCCGCTGTGCAAAAATGATTCAGCGCAACGAATGCATTCACTTGATGGAGAGCAGCCATGCAGATGTCGCGACGAAGTGCACTTGCC
>NZ_JCAMOP010000243.1:0-394 GCF_059512345.1 Bradyrhizobium sp. Unk1 | reverse complement strand
TCGTTCGCGAGACCGGCGCCAAGACGATCCATTATCTCTATGACTTCGGCGACAGCTGGGACCATGTGATCAAGCTCGAAAAATGGTTCGACAACACCACGACAGAGGGCCTGCCCCTCCTGCTCGAGGCAGCCGGTCGTTGTCCTCCGGAAGACGTCGGCGGTGCGCCGGGTTATGCCGAATACCTCGAAGCCATCGGCGACCCCACCCATCCAGAGCACGAACATATGCGCCTCTGGGGCCCGGAGCCGTTCGATCCCAACGTCGTCGACCGGAAGGCGCTCGAAGCCGCCGTCAACGCGTTGTCCGACGCATGGAAACCGCGGCGACGCGCCACGCGAACAAGATAGGCGTCAAGCGCCATTCAAAAGGGCCGCAGAGCTACGCTTACGGT
>NZ_JCAMOP010000242.1:0-397 GCF_059512345.1 Bradyrhizobium sp. Unk1 | reverse complement strand
TGTTTAGTCGGGAGACATGGCTGACACCTGTTCGGACACATCACTGACAGGTTGGCGATTGGTCAAGTCGATCGATGCGACCTGCCAGCTGGCGAAGAAGATTCCGTAGTGGCCGTCACGATCCAGCGGTCGGATGGCAAGGCGTTCGCGGGCGAAGGCCTGGGGAACCTTCCAGAAGCGTCCCTTGAAGGAGATGTAGGGTCTGGTCGATGAGACCCTGCGCACGATCTCGCCGCTGTCGTATTCGACGTTCGGAACGCGGGTCGGCATGGGACGAGCACTTGGCCGGAAGCGATCGGCAGGGACGTGCATATCGAGGCCTTGGTGAGGCCGCTCCAGATTGTAGACCGGCCGCCAGGCGTCGAAGGCGCGCTGGACTTCCGGGAGAGTTCGGAAG
>NZ_JCAMOP010000241.1:0-414 GCF_059512345.1 Bradyrhizobium sp. Unk1 | reverse complement strand
AACATTGAGCCAAAGCGACAACATTAGCGGACACTGAATGGTACGAGTGGATACCGCGGCTTGAATACGGCGATGCTCAAACCCGCGACGACTTGCGGCTGGCTTCCCTTTGCTTGAATCGAACCGACTCTGGCGTTGTTGCTGCGGCCGCCTTCGTCGACGTCTATCGTCCCCCCGTACATCAGAATTGGCTCCATGTTGGTCGACTTAATGGATGATCTCCCGCGGATAACCGCGTTCGCGACGATCTGCAAAGCTTCGAACGCAGATCCCGGGCTCGGGCCCGACATAAGAAGGGTACTCGCCGGCGGTCGCTTAGCGCTTAGGTACAGTGAATTCGCCATTCACATAGACAAGAGGTTCGAGATCAGCGTTTGTCGCCTGTGCAACCACCTCGCCGATGAAAATCGTATG
>NZ_JCAMOP010000240.1:0-418 GCF_059512345.1 Bradyrhizobium sp. Unk1 | reverse complement strand
CTCAACCGTCCGCGCACGGACACCACCGCCTTGCTTTTCAGTCCGGAGTGGAGCGCATAAGCCGCGAAAGCCTACACACAGTTTGCCGCTATAGAACGTGCGCGATTTGATGGCGCATGCTGTGACGCGGGTGCGGAAAGCGGGTGAGGCGCTGATTCGAAGCGTTGGCAGCGGATATCGAGAAGGGTGATGCCGCGGACAGGGCGGGGCCGTAGGGGGCCCGCAGGCAACGACAAATGCTGGCGGTGTGAGCGGCTTTCTTTTGCCTACTTTTCTTTGCGGCGGCAAAGAAAAGTAGGTGCCGCCCCGCACAGCAATGCTCTCAACTTAAGCGTCAAAGCGCTTGTAAACGAGGCATTGCCCCTGTAAACTTGATGGCATAACCTCCTGATAAATCAACGATATGAACTCAAATACC
>NZ_JCAMOP010000239.1:0-420 GCF_059512345.1 Bradyrhizobium sp. Unk1 | reverse complement strand
ATCGAGCCGGGCGAGATCGTCGCGCGGCTTTGCGAGCACGCCTGGGTGCGCGAGGCGGTGGTGGTGGCGCGCCAGGACGGCGCCGGCGACAAGCATCTGATCGCCTATATGGTCTGTGCGCCCGAGGCCGGCTCGGACGAGGGCGATGGAAGCGGGCTTGCGGGCGCATTGCGGGCGCACTTAAGTGCGCGGCTGCCGGACTACATGGTGCCGAGTGCGTTCGTGCGGCTGGCGGCGCTTCCGCTCACGGTGAACGGCAAGCTCGATCGGAACGCGCTGCCGGCGCCGGCCGATCAGGCCTATGCGCTGGCGGCCTATGAGGCGCCGCAAGGTGCGGTCGAGGCGGCGCTGGCGCGGATCTGGGCCGAGCTCCTGGGTGTCGAGCGCATCGGGCGCAACGACCACTTCTTCGAACTGGGC
>NZ_JCAMOP010000238.1:0-424 GCF_059512345.1 Bradyrhizobium sp. Unk1 | reverse complement strand
TCATTGGCCCAAGTCTGCCATGCTTCGCGCCCCGATGCAGCGAAGATTTTACGTCCTACGCAAGTGCTTTCGGCTGCAGGATTCGAGGCGCGTGCATCCGCGTCCAATCCATGCCGGCCAGAAGCGCGGACAGCTGGGCGGCATTCATCCGCATCACGCCGGCTACGATGGGAGGCCATTTGAAGCCGCTGCCATCGAGCCGCTTCCAATACATCACAAGGCCGCTGCCATCCCAAACGACAATCTTCACCCGATCAGCGCGCTTCGCTCGGAACACCACCGCCACGCCCTTCATCGGGTCATGGCCCAGCGTCTCCTTCGCCAACAGCGCCAAGCCCTCCGCACCTTTGCGGTTATGTGGTGCACCACATAAGAGAAATTATGCGGAGCCCACGATTATGCGGAGTGTGCGGCCGTTCAATCC
>NZ_JCAMOP010000237.1:0-440 GCF_059512345.1 Bradyrhizobium sp. Unk1 | reverse complement strand
GGATGCTCGCGGATCGCCTCCGAGATCGGCATGAAGATCACGCCGGCCTTCTTCAGCTCGGCCTTGAACGTGGTCGCAACCGAGACCGAATCGAACACCGCATCGACCGCGATCTTGCGCCGGGCCGGATCTTCCTCGCCGGGCTTCGGCTCGACGCCTTCGAGCATGGCGACTTCCCGCAGGGGAATGCCGAGCTTCTCGTAGGTCTTGAGAATCTCCGGATCGATCTCGTCGAGCGAGGTGACCGTCTTCTTCGGCTTCGGCGCCGCGTAATAATAGAGGTCATGGAAGTCGATCTTGGGATAGTCGACGCGCGCCCAGGTCGGCTCGGTCATGGTCAGCCAGCGCCGATACGCCTCGAGCCGCCACTGGAGCATCCAGGCGGGTTCGTTCTTCTTCTCGGAGATGAACTTGACGGTCTCTTCCGACAGTCCCTTGGG
>NZ_JCAMOP010000236.1:0-456 GCF_059512345.1 Bradyrhizobium sp. Unk1 | reverse complement strand
AGACCGCGGCGGGAACCAACTTCCCGCCGCACACTCCGCATAATCGTGGGCTCCGCATAATTGCGGAAGTCGACCGGATGGCTGGCGAGGAACACCTTCACACCAGAGGGGATCATGCCGAACGCATCGCCCGGATCACCCGCTGCAAGTGCGCGCCTCGTCGACATCGATGCCGGCGCGCACGACCACCTCGCCAATGGAAATCTCGATCACTGACATGCACGCCATCGCGGCTTCGCGGCTCGAAGGCCGCGAGTAGTAAGTTCGTTCGGCCCGAGCATCGCGACGCCAGGCGAAGAGCTCCGACGGGTGAATACCGATCCGATGGGCGATCGCCGATACGCTGGCGCCGGGCTCCAGCGCTCTGCCACGACTTGTGTGTCAAACGCCATCCGGAACTGCCCCCTTTGCGTCGTGAAGAACTGCCCCCACCATCGGGATTATGATCTCGGTTGA
>NZ_JCAMOP010000235.1:0-462 GCF_059512345.1 Bradyrhizobium sp. Unk1 | reverse complement strand
ACGGAATCGAAGTCATTCCGACCGCTGAAGTCCGCGCCGCCTGATCGAACCGCGTCACCCAGAATCCGTCATAGCTCCCAGCGCCGATACCCATCTTGCGCATCAACCGCTGCACGCGCTTGCGATTGATGCGCCAGCCTTCGCTATTGAGCATCGCCGTCATCCGCCGCGAGCCCAAGAACGGCCAGGCCGTGAACAGCTCGTCGATCCGCCGCATCAGCTCAAGGTCGTTGTCATTGGCCGGCCGCGGCGGCCGATACACGCTCGATCGCGCAACGCTCAGCAGTTGGCATTGCCGGCGGATCGATAGACTCGCATGATCGCGCTGAAGCAATCCTCGGCGATCCGGCGCGCTCATCTTCCGGACCTCCTGGCTAAGAAATCCCGCTCGACCGTCAATTGTCCGATCTTGGCGTGGAGCTTCTCGACCTCCAGTTCGTGGGCCGCCTCGCCATCCCGACC
>NZ_JCAMOP010000234.1:0-469 GCF_059512345.1 Bradyrhizobium sp. Unk1 | reverse complement strand
GCTAGTGGTTCATCCCATTGATTTTGACGTTTTGATACCGAGCCATTCGAGGACGGGCAGGTTTTCGGGTGGCAGGAGAATCTCGATGCTCCGGGGAACACCGGGCTGACGACGAATGAATCCGTTACGTTCGAGGGTGACGATCATCTGGTGGACCGACGGAGGGCTGACACGGAAATGGCGCTGCATGTCGGTTTCGGCGGGTGGGCGCCCGAACATGTGCGCGTAGGTGTAGATGAAGGCCAGGTAGTGCCCCTGCTTCTCGGTGAAATGCGCGCCTGATTTTTGACTCATCGCTGGATTCGTCCCGGCCTCCGACAAGGAGGCGAAGCATGAATGTACGTTATCGGGTCGAATTGAGCCAAGCCGAGCGGGACGAGCTGACGGCGCTGCTCGGGGGCGGCAAGCATGCCGCCCGCAAGCTCAAGCGGGCGCAGATTTTGCTTGCGGCTGATGTCGGCAGCCGCGA
>NZ_JCAMOP010000233.1:0-472 GCF_059512345.1 Bradyrhizobium sp. Unk1 | reverse complement strand
GCGTGGGAATTCTATGTCCAGGAAGACGGGCTCACTGCTGGTTTGATCGTGGCCAAACACGAAGGGCACAAGTACATCAAGACGACGGCCGACGGCATTCAGCCAGACAGTCTTCTTTCACTCGCTGAGTGCCCCGTATGATCCCAATCTCACACCCGCAAGCAGCACGGGCGCGACTCGGCGTCGACAATGCGAGCGACGCTGTCCCCGCCACACCCGCGCTGCCGGTGAAGCTAGCAGCAACGTGGCTCGGCGCCCGAATGGAGGTAGAGCGCTGTCCCTGCCACATGCCGCCAACTTCGGGGCCAGCCTCAGCGACGAAAGAAGCTGACCGCTTCCCGCGGGGGGAGTCTAGCCCACGGGACCTCAAGTTGTATGGGCGAAAAGTCTGCCTGGCACCTACCAGCACCAGTGGGTTGCCGCGCCCCCCGCGTGCATGCCATATCAAAGTGCTCGGCCTGCAAATGTTCGA
>NZ_JCAMOP010000232.1:0-478 GCF_059512345.1 Bradyrhizobium sp. Unk1 | reverse complement strand
TCGGACGCTGTTAGCCTGGCGTAAGTTGATGGCGGCAGGTTGCCGATCCCGCTGTGCGGACGAACGGTGTTGTAATCGTCCTGCCATTCGGCGAGCAGCTCCCGAGCATGATCGAGTGACGAGAACAACGTCTCGTTCAACAACTCGTCGCGCAGTCGTCCATTGAAGCTTTCCACGAAGGCATTCTGCTGCGGCTTGCCCGGCGCGATGTAGTGCCACTCGATCCGGGTGAGCTGCGACCAACGCAGGATGGCCATGCTGGTGAGCTCGGTCCCGTTGTCGCTGACGATCATCGTTGGGCGGCCTCGTCGGGCGATCGCGGCATCGAGCTCACGACCCACCCGGATCCCCGACAACGACGTGTCGGCCACCAATGCGATGCATTCCCGGGTGAAGTCATCAACGACAGCCAGGATACGGAAGCGTCGGCTGTCGGTCAGCGTGTCGCTGACGAAATCCAGTGACCAGCGCTGGTTCG
>NZ_JCAMOP010000231.1:0-479 GCF_059512345.1 Bradyrhizobium sp. Unk1 | reverse complement strand
CGTCCAACTCCACCGCATCGCCCCAACAACGACCGGCGAGGACGCTCCATTTCGAGGTTTTTCAGCAGACTGCTAGACTATATTGTGGCGCCGACCGATAGCCTTCCAGAGCGGCCTCTGATCAGACCGAGGCGGTCGTGAGAAAACGGTATCGTTGTCATTCGGCCCTTTAATTGCGGTTTGTTGTCAAGCTTACATTTCTGAACTCGCCCATGGCACGGTGGTAGCGTCCGCGCCGTCGGAGCTGGGGTTGCGGAGACGGCGCGGGCGCGGCTGATACATGCTCTGCTGGCCAGGCATTGGATCGTACGGGCTGGTTGATGTCTTCGCTGGGGTCATGGTCCCTTATATGGACGCCTCCCGCTTGCCAAGTCTCGCTTAGAAGGGATGCCACACAGAATGCGGCTGCAGTTTTATATCCGGCCTCACATGATGGTTCCTCTGTCAATGGCTTTCTGCCAACGGCGATCCGAGGTGAG
>NZ_JCAMOP010000230.1:0-480 GCF_059512345.1 Bradyrhizobium sp. Unk1 | reverse complement strand
CCACCAGCGATGTTCAGATCTTCGGCCAAGCCTCTCTCCGGGCGCTACCTTTCATTGGCTGAACGCGAGGAAATCGCCCTTCTAAAGGTGCAGGGCCATTCCATACGGGAGATTGAGCGCCGCTTGGGACGGGCTGCTTCGACGGTCTCCCGTGAACTGCGGCGGAACGCCGCCACCCGCGGCGGTGGGTTGGAATATCGGGCCACAACTGCCCAATGGCATGCAGACCGATCTGCCCGCCGGCCCAAGTCGACCAAGCTTGCGCTCAACGCAACCTTGCGCACTTATGTGGAGGAGAGACTTGCCGGTAGTGTTGTAGCCCCGAGCGGAGCTTGTATTGCTGGCCCCACCGTTCGGTGGAACGGCGGCCGGCATGGCCGGCGAAAGGATCGACGGGGCCAAGGCATGGAGCCCTGAGCAGATTGCCCGACGCTTGCCGATCGACTTCCCGGACGACAAGACGATGCGCATCAGCCACGA
>NZ_JCAMOP010000229.1:0-485 GCF_059512345.1 Bradyrhizobium sp. Unk1 | reverse complement strand
CAGTCGCGGTATCCAGCTTTGACTTTGACAGTGATCCACGCTGATGAAAGAGGAGCGCCAAAGAACAGAAAGAAGATTGAATGGAAACTCCTGACCGATCTTCCGGTGCAATCGCGCGGGGATGCGATCGAGAAACTCGATTGGTATTCCTTGCGATGGAAGATCGAGGTCTTCCACAAGATACTCAAATCCGGCTGTAGGGCAGAGGACTCGCAACTGCGGACTGCTCAGCGATTGACGAATCTGATCTCGGTGTTCTGCATTGTGAGCTGGCGCATTTTTTGGATGACGATGCTCAATCGTTCAGCGCCAAATGTCTCACCGGAATTTGCGTTGACCAAAG
The DNA here is from genome assembly GCF_059512345.1 of Bradyrhizobium sp. Unk1. Taxonomy (NCBI): domain Bacteria; kingdom Pseudomonadati; phylum Pseudomonadota; class Alphaproteobacteria; order Hyphomicrobiales; family Nitrobacteraceae; genus Bradyrhizobium; species Bradyrhizobium sp. Unk1. The sequence goes on along the minus strand of NZ_JCAMOP010000229.1, from coordinate 142 downwards.
CTGAAATCCAATTGCTTATCGGCTCGTCAAAGACAAGAATCCAGTCAGCACCCAACGAAAGACATTGTCGCATTATCTCATCAAGATCGCCAGGCTCGGCGGCTATCTCGCCCGCGCCAACGATCCGCCACCAGGGAATCTG
>NZ_JCAMOP010000228.1:0-491 GCF_059512345.1 Bradyrhizobium sp. Unk1 | reverse complement strand
GATAGCTGCCGCACCAGCGCGGGCATTTTCGACGGCCGGCTGCGCTACGATTTGAAGCTCGATTTCAAGCGCGTGGAGATGGTCAAGGCAGAGAAGGGCTATCAGGGCCCGGCGCTGGTGTGCGCGATCTATTTCACGCCGATCGCGGGCTATATCCCCGACCGCCCGGTGATCAAATATCTCGCCGAAGCGCGCAACATGGAGATCGCCTTCGTGCCGATCGCGGGCACGCGCATCCTGATCCCGTTCCGCGTCAAGATCCCGACGCCGTTCGGGCTCGCCATGCTGGAGGCGACGTCGTTCGTGACGTCTGCCATGCCGCCGCGGGTGGCGAAGACGCAGTGAGGCTGGGCTGGTCGCAAGGAGATGGACCGAGTGCTCCGCTCGTCATTGCCGGGCTTGACCCGGCAATCCATCTTACGAAGAGCCCTTCTCTCGATGGATGCCCGGGTCAAGCCCGGGCATGACGAGCCGGGCAGATCGTCGAATCC
>NZ_JCAMOP010000227.1:0-492 GCF_059512345.1 Bradyrhizobium sp. Unk1 | reverse complement strand
GGTGTCCACCTATTTAAGTGGACACCTCATGCATCAGAGCACTCAAAAGCAAAAGGTGCGGGGAAATTCGCGCTTACTTCGAAACTGCCAAGAACGAGCTCGGCCTGGATCACAACGAAACCCGCTCCTGGCATGGCTGGCATCGCCATGTCTCACTCGTCATGCTTGCCTTCGCCATGATGGCCGTCATCCGTCATCGGGCCAACACCGGGCCATTGCTCAAAAAAACGCGACAGCGGCCTCGACCGAAGCAGCGGTCTTGATCCGCTGGTCGATCCAGGAAATCCGCCGCATCGCCATGAAGCTAGCCCAGCGACGCATCCCGCACGCCAATATCCTCGCATGGTCATCCTGGCGCAGGGCTCATCAGGCCAACGCGCGCAACGCCCATCTGAAGAACAAACTGCAACTGTAATGCTTCTGTAATGGGCCTTTGTTCGTCAAGTCCCTCTGAACGATATCTCATCGCCAGGATCATGCTTCTGTCCGTGG
>NZ_JCAMOP010000226.1:0-502 GCF_059512345.1 Bradyrhizobium sp. Unk1 | reverse complement strand
TGCTCTGAGACCATTCTTTGGACCGCCGGAGGCTGGAGTTTTCCGGCTTCGTCATGATGGCGGGCTGGCTGCGTCATCACGATTGAGCAAGGTTATCGGGGGTCTTTGCCCGATTGCCCCATGCGGGCGCTCTTCGTTGTAGTATCTGCGCCAATCCTCCAATTTTGTTCGGGCATCGTCAAGGGTTAGGAACCAGTGCGCGTTCAGACATTCCGCCCGGAAGCGTCCGTTGAATGCTTCGATGAAGGCATTGTCGGTGGGTTTGCCCGGCCTAGAGAAGTCCAGCGTGACGCCGCGTTGATAGGCCCACAGATCCAAATCGCGCGAGACGAACTCGGTGCCCTGATCGACGCGAATCGTTGCCGGGAATCCCACTTTATTGCAAACCCTTTCCAGTACCTCCACGACGTCGGTGCCGCGGAAGGTGAACCGTGGCTCCAGCGCCGGCGAGAAGCGGGAGAAGGTATCGACTATCGTGAGCACGCGCAGCTTGCGTCCCGTA
>NZ_JCAMOP010000225.1:0-503 GCF_059512345.1 Bradyrhizobium sp. Unk1 | reverse complement strand
AGCTCGACGAGGTCGGTGAAGACGTCGGCCTGGCGGCGCAACTCGTCGGCGATCATCGGCGGCTGGCTTGCGATGGTGGAGATCACGGTGACCCGGACGCCGCGGCGCTGGACGGCTTCGACCAGGGAGCGGAAGTCGCCGTCACCCGAGAACAGCACCATCTGTTCGATGTGCTCGGCGAGCTCCATGGCGTCCACGGCGAGCTCGATGTCCATGTTGCCCTTGACCTTGCGGCGGCCGGAGGCGTCGATGAACTCCTTGGTCGCCTTGGTGACGACCGTGTAGCCGTTGTAGTCGAGCCAATCGATCAGCGGACGGATCGAGGAGTATTCCTGATCCTCGATGATCGCGGTGTAGTAGAACGCCCGCAACAGCGTCCCGCGACTCTGAAACTCCTTCAGCAGGCGCTTGTAGTCGATGTCGAAGCCCAGAGTTTTCGCCGTCGCGTAGAGATTGGCCCCATCGATGAAGAGCGCGATCTTGTTAGTGGCAGAAGGTGACAT
>NZ_JCAMOP010000224.1:0-506 GCF_059512345.1 Bradyrhizobium sp. Unk1 | reverse complement strand
CGGCAGGTGCTCTCGATTTACGGCGGGGACCTCAGGGCCCCGCTCTGGTGGCCTCAGGAAAGGTCAACCGCCATGCGAGTTGCTCGGGGGCCGCTCAGGATTCCTCTCCCGTCGAAGCCGGGGACTAAGATCTTTTTTGGACTCGGTGCCGGAACCTGAGGATTCCTCTCCAGTGCTGACATGGATCTTGGGGTACGGCTGGAGTCGCCCCAGGGGAGTCAGTCCTCGTCTCAAGTTGGGGCATGCACGTGCGCTTTCCTCCCGAGCTGTAGCAGCAGTGTCACGCTTCCCTACGCGTGGATCAAGGGATCTGTGGCTTTCCCTCGAGGCTTTCCCACGAGGCTTTCCCACGAGGCTTTCCCACAGGGCTGTTCCACGTGCCACCGTGGTGTGAGTCGATCCTCGGCTTGAAAGTCGAGGCAGTGCTGGGAAAACAGGTTTCCCTGGAATGGACTGAGACATTTGGGTGACTCAGGGAATTATGGCACGACCCTGGAGTTCCTCTC
>NZ_JCAMOP010000223.1:0-513 GCF_059512345.1 Bradyrhizobium sp. Unk1 | reverse complement strand
CGCCGGATCAATGCATTCGCCGCTTCCGCCGGCAACACAGCATTCCCGTCCTGAACTCCCTCAAGGTATGGCTCGATGACATGGCCCCGAAGGTCCTGCCGGACAGCAAGTTTGGCGACGCCGTATCCTACACCCGGAACCAATGGGACTATCTGACGCGTTACACCGAAGATGGCAGGATGCCGATCGACAACAATCTTCTGGAACGCGACATCAGGGTTTTTGCAACCGGCCGAAAAAGCTGGCTGTTCAGCGGCACCGTCGAGGGAGCCAGGGCCAGCGCCGTCGTCTACAGCCTGATGCTGACCTGCCGCGCCTCACGTGTCGAGCCGTTAGCATGGCTGCGCCACGTGCTCACCGAGTTGCCTCTGCGCGCGGTCGATGCAGAGATCGACGATCTACTCCCCTTCAACTTCCACAAAACCGCCGCTGCCTGAACGGCTCAGCATCGTCCCAATACGAAGGCCATCCGTCAAATCGCGGGCGACAACGTGCGCGGAAAATCGCGCTTAC
>NZ_JCAMOP010000222.1:0-515 GCF_059512345.1 Bradyrhizobium sp. Unk1 | reverse complement strand
GGCGGAGACGCTGTCGTTCGTGCCGGTGCTGTCGGAATCGCCGCTACCGGCGTTCGCAGAGCCTGCCGGGTCGCCGGAAGCAGCCATTGTGACGGTTGAACTGCAGGGGGCACGAGTGGAGGTGCGAGGGACGCCTGGCCTTGCTGTGTTGAGTGATGTGTTCTTGGCGCTTCGACGGACACGTTCATGCTGATGCCGCCCGCGAGCCTTGCGATTTACGTGGCGACGCAACCTGTGGACTTCAGAAAAGGTGCGGAGGGCTTGGCACTGTTGGCGCAGGAGACGCTGGGCCATGACCCGATGAAGGGCGTGGCGGTGGTGTTCCGTGCGAAGCGCGCTGATCGGGTGAAGATTGTCGTCTGGGATGGCAGCGGCCTTGTGATGTATTGGAAGCGGCTCGATGGCAGCGGCTTCAAATGGCCTCCCATCGTGGCCGGTGTGATGCGGATGAATGCCGCCCAGCTGTCCGCGCTTCTGGCCGGCATGGATTGGACGCGGATGCACGCGCCTCGAAT
>NZ_JCAMOP010000221.1:0-518 GCF_059512345.1 Bradyrhizobium sp. Unk1 | reverse complement strand
TCCGGGGAACAACAGACTTGGCAACGCGTCTGTTTGGGGCCCCCAGCCGATAGGTTAGCCCCAACCGCTGGAGGAAAACTCGCAAAATCTATTGCGATGATCGGACAACGACAGGCATAATTTCCTGGATAGTTTGGACGGACCCAACTGCGATGGAAAAACTTCGAAAAGCAGATCAGATCTTGCCTAGCCGGGCAGCTGGCTACATCCGCGGTGAGATCACCGCAACTCCATTGGAGCTTGTGAAAGAAATTAGGAGGGGACTATTTAACCGCTTGCGGCATAGACAGATCAGTGACCGCGCTTACGAGCTCTGGGAGCAAGGCGGCCGGCCTATGACGGGGCGCGACCTAGATTTTTGGCTGGCGGCAGAGCGAGAGATCGATGCGCGATAGCCAAAGCTAGATACTCGAAACCCATACTCCACCCGCCAGCGCGCCACGCCCGTGCGTTGGTGCGCCTCCGCGGGCCCGGAAGTTCGGTCTCAGAAAGGGCTGCTCAGAAGGCGCGGCAGGACC
>NZ_JCAMOP010000220.1:0-562 GCF_059512345.1 Bradyrhizobium sp. Unk1 | reverse complement strand
TCGACACCAAGCGGCTCGCGCTGATTATCGGCGAAGCCTGCGCCGGTCTCGACGGCGTCTCCGCGGCACCCGTGCTCGCCGAGACCACCCGCAATCTCTACGACGGCATCAGCCAGGACGAACTCGCGCTGGCCTCGATCATGGCCGCTCGCACGCTGGTCGAACAGGAGCCGAACTACGCCTATGTCAGCGCGCGCCTGCTGCTGGACAAACTCCGTGGCGAGGTGCTGTCCTACGTCCATGGCCTGCCGACATCCGCCTCGCAGGCGGACATGGCGACCCGCTATGCCGAATACTTCCCGGCCTATGTGAAGACCGGTATCGCCGCCGAACTGCTCGATCCGGAACTGGCCCGTTTCGATCTCGGCCGGATCGCCGCGGCGCTGAAGCCCGAGCGCGACTTGAACTTCCAGTTTCTCGGCCTTCAGACGCTGTACGACCGCTATTTCCTGCACGTCCGCGGCAAGCGGATCGAATTGCCGCAGGCCTTCTTCATGCGCGTCGCGATGGGTCTTGCGGTTCGCGAGATCGACCGAGAGGCCAAGGCGATCGAGTTCTACGA
>NZ_JCAMOP010000219.1:0-562 GCF_059512345.1 Bradyrhizobium sp. Unk1 | reverse complement strand
TCGACACCAAGCGGCTCGCGCTGATTATCGGCGAAGCCTGCGCCGGTCTCGACGGCGTCTCCGCGGCACCCGTGCTCACCGAGACCACCCGCAATCTCTACGACGGCATCAGCCAGGACGAACTGGCGCTGGCCTCGATCATGGCCGCGCGCACGCTGGTCGAGCAGGAGCCGAATTACGTCTATGTCAGCGCGCGCCTGCTGCTGGACAAGCTGCGCGGCGAGGTACTGTCCTATGTCCACGCCGTGCCGACCTTCGCCTCGCAGGCGGATATGACTGTGCGCTATGCCGAATATTTCCCGGCCTATGTGAAGACCGGCATTGCCGCCGAACTGCTCGATCCTGAACTGGCCCGCTTCGACCTCGGCCGGATCGCGGCTGCACTCAAGCCCGAGCGCGACCTGAACTTCCAGTTCCTCGGTCTTCAGACGCTCTACGACCGCTACTTCCTGCACGTTCGCGGCAAGCGGATCGAACTGCCGCAAGCCTTCTTCATGCGCGTCGCGATGGGTCTTGCGGTTCGCGAGATCGACCGAGAGGCCAAGGCGATCGAGTTCTACGA
>NZ_JCAMOP010000218.1:0-566 GCF_059512345.1 Bradyrhizobium sp. Unk1 | reverse complement strand
CTAGTCATCTGGAACGCAAATTCGTCGCATTAGTTGTTGCTCGAATCTCTAGAGAGGAGAGTGCTAGTGGCGAATGCAGGTGTGCGAGGCCGGCCGATCGCGCCGTTAGTGCTTAGTCCGCAGGAGCGGGCGTACTTGGAGAGGCAAGTTCGTCGTCATCGTGTAGCCCGATCGCTATCTGAGCGGTGCCGCGCGATCCTGCGATGTGCAGATGGTCTGCCAAGCAAGTCTGTGGCTGCCGAACTTGGCATCCATGAACACACCGTTGGCAAGTGGCGCCGCCGATTCTTGAAGGATCGCTGTGATGGCCTGCTTGACGAAGCCCGCCCTGGCCGCCCTCGAACCATCGACGACGATCAGGTTGCTGCGGTGATCGAGCGGACATTGCGTACGACACCGCCCGACGCGACGCACTGGTCGATCCGCTCGATGGCTGCGGAAACTGGCTTTTCTCACACCACGATCCGCCGAATGTGGATGGCGTTCGGCTTGCAGCCGCACCGCAGCCAGACATTTAAACTGTCGAGCGATCCGCTGTTCGTCGATAAGGTGCGCGATATTGTCGG
>NZ_JCAMOP010000217.1:0-581 GCF_059512345.1 Bradyrhizobium sp. Unk1 | reverse complement strand
GAAAAGCTGGACGCTGATCAGCTCCAGCTTGTTCTGGAGGATATCGATCAGGCCGTCGCGGCTCTCGAAGCAGCCGAGGATCGTGCCAATCCCAGAGCCCGCGAGAAGAGAACTGCCAAGCGCAGGGCCAACCGTGGTCAGCTTCCGGAGCATTTGCCGCGCATCATCGAGACCCTGATGCCCGCTGCAACCTGCTGTCCGTGCTGCAAAGGCGATCTCTTTGAGATCGGCCACGATGAGAGCCAGAGGCTGGACGTCGTGCCGGCGCAGTATCGCGTCATCGTCACCCGCCGGCCCAGACTGGCCTGCCGCGCCTGTCATGGCGTCGTCCTCCAGCACGCCGCGCCCGAGCGACTGATCAGGGGAGGATTGCCCACCGAGCGACTGGTCGCGCATGTCATCGATGCCAAGTATCATTGGCATTTGCCGCTTTACCGCCAAGCGCAGATGCTGGCGACGCACGGTATCGCCATCGACCGTTCCACGCTCGCCTTCTGGGTCGGCTATGCCGCCCAGGAATTGAAGCCCTTGTGGCATCGTCTGCGCCAGCTTCTGCTCGCCTCTTCGAAGCTCTGTGTCGA
>NZ_JCAMOP010000216.1:0-590 GCF_059512345.1 Bradyrhizobium sp. Unk1 | reverse complement strand
AACGCCGCCTACTGGTCGATCGCGACGTCGATGCGCGCCGACAACGCCGCGCTCTCCGCCGTCTCCGACTCGCTCGGTCTGTCGGCTGCGACCGTCGACACCGAATATACTGCTCTGACCTCGGTTATCGGCGACAAGACCGGCGGCCTGACCAAGCTCCAGGCGCTGCTGGTCGAAGCCAAGACCGCCGGTATCGACCGCGTCAAGATCCAGGCTGACATCACCCAGATCCAACAGCAGATGAAGGCCACCGCCAGTGCGGCGACCTTCAACGGCGTGAACTGGCTGAGCGCGACCGCCGCGACGGGTACCGTCGACCTGGTGTCGTCGTACTCGCGTGTCAGCGGCACGCCCACCGTCGGCAAGATCACCCTGACGATTGCGAACTACACGCTCTACAACACCGCCGGCAACACCGGTATCCTGGACAAGGTGAGCGGTGGTGCGTCGGTCGACACGATCGCCATCGGCGCGCTGCAGGACACCGTCCCGGCCGACATGACCACGCTCGATGGCTACATCGCGCAGGTCACCGCCGCGATCAATACGGTGGCTGGCGCTGCTGCCGATCTTGGCGCCGTCAAGAACCG
>NZ_JCAMOP010000215.1:0-595 GCF_059512345.1 Bradyrhizobium sp. Unk1 | reverse complement strand
TCGTGTGCTGTGGAAGTCAGGTTTCGGCATGAAGCCTGACGAAGCTTTGTCAGAGATGGAGGATGGCCCTCCGAAGTCGACCTGCAGGGGTAGACGTCAAACCACTCCGAGCTGCGAGGGTAAAGAGCCCTGGTGGTGAGCGTTGGAGGAAAAGGCGGAGGAAACTCCGTCAGGTGAGATCCGAGGAGACGAACGGAAGTAAACCGCTGATGACGTGTCGTAACGTGTTCTATCGACGTCGAAACCGGGATCAGGATGTCTATCCCGCGAGCAAGGGTTGGGGGGAGCCTGCCGACTGTCCAACCGGCGTCCGGCATGAAGGTGGCGTGACCTCGGATCAGGCTTTGACAAGGAACACAGGAACCTGTCGCTCCGATGTGAAGGGAGGACTCCAAGCGGCTCGTCGCCGCAAGGAGCAGAGTACCGATGCGGAGCACAGGGGCGGAAACGCCCGTATTAGGGACGAAGGCGCTGTAATGGCACTGGACCGAAGGGGCGTTGTCATCCGGCTTTACGCGGTCGACAACCCGAAAGGGGATGATCGGCATGAGTAAGGCCAAGCCGTTTTGTATTGCCAAACGCGATGTGTGGGAGG
>NZ_JCAMOP010000214.1:0-597 GCF_059512345.1 Bradyrhizobium sp. Unk1 | reverse complement strand
CCGAGCGAGTCGGAGACGGCGGAGAGCGCGGCGTTGTCGGCGCGCATCGACGTCGCGATCGACCAGTAGGCGGCGTTATCGGACGCGGTCGAGACGCGCTGGCCGGTCGAGATCCGGTTCTGCGTGGTCGCGAGCTGCGAGCTGACGTTCCGGAGGGTCTGCAGCGCGGTCATTGCAGACGAGTTGGTGAGCAGACTAGAACTCATTTTTGACGTCCCTTTGGAGATTGAATTGATTTTGGGGACATACCGGACTTGCACCGGTACGACAGGACGGCATCATGCCTTTGAGCTGCGGAAAAGCGCGCTCAACCTGACGTAACGGCGACGATAGCGCGCGAAGTTTGTGCGAGGCTTGTGGCTCAGTGACCGGACCGCGACAGGGTCAGCCAAATCGACGTGCAAAGTCGAAGTGCCAAGGTCATGGCGCGACCAGCGCACGCCAAAATGAAAAGGGCCGCACTTCGCGAGAAGCGCGGCCCTCTGCAGATGGTTTTGAGGCTTAGCCGCGGAACAGCGACAGGATGCTCTGGCTGTTCTGGTTGGCGATCGAGAGCGCCTGAACGCCGAGCTGCTGCTGGGTCTGCAGCGCCTGAAG
>NZ_JCAMOP010000213.1:0-617 GCF_059512345.1 Bradyrhizobium sp. Unk1 | reverse complement strand
AGCATGTTGCGCGAGATCACGCCGCGCTCCTGGAGCATGCGGCTGGCGATGCCGCCGACGGCGCCGGGCGTGCTGGCGGCGGTCTTGCGTCCCTTGTCGAGCACGAGTTCGATCGCCGCGATCATGCCGACCCCGCGGACCTCACCGACCAGCGGATCGCTGGTGAGCTCGCGCAGCTTGCCCTGCATGTAGCCGCCGAGCTCGGCGGCGTGCGCGACCAGGCCGCGCTCCTCGATGATCTTGAGGTTCTCCAGCGCAATGGCCGAGCCGACGGGATGGCCGCCCGCGGTGAAACCATGCCCGAGCACGCCGATCTTGTTGCTCTCGTCCGCGATCGGCTCGAACATGCGGTCGTTCAGGATGATCGCCGACAGCGGGAAATAGCTCGAGGTGATCTGCTTGGAGACCACCATCACGTCCGGCTTGATGCCATAGGTCTCGCAGCCGAACATCTTGCCGGTGCGGGCGAAGCCGCAGATCACCTCATCGGCGATCAGCAGGATGTCGTACTTCTTCAGGACTGCCTGGATCTTGTCCCAATAGGTCGCCGGCGGCACGACGACGCCGCCCGCGCCCATCACCGGCTCGCCGAAGAAGGCCGCGATCGTATCCGGGCC
>NZ_JCAMOP010000212.1:0-630 GCF_059512345.1 Bradyrhizobium sp. Unk1 | reverse complement strand
TAATGAAGAAAGAGATTCGCCAACAGCGGGCTGATGACAGCCCCCTGCGGAGTTCCTCTTGTGCGCTTGACCAAGCTCGACATCAAGAGCTTCTTCGACGAAATCGATTGGAGCCTTCTGATGAAGGCCGCGCGCCGCGCCGCCACACCGACTGCAAATGGGTCTTGCTCTACCTGCAAAGGTGGCTGGAAGCGCCCGCGAGCATGCCGGATCCAGCATCGACGCCGAGCCACAGCCAGTGCATCATGTGCTGATTTCCCTGGCCGATACCCATAGGAATCCATGTGGAACACGGGCTCCAGGATCGGTTCAAGATAACGCTTGGCCACCATCTGGGCGATCCTGTCCGAGACCGTTGGTATTCCCAACGGTCGCGTGCTGCCAGCTCCGCCTTTCGGTATGTCAACGCGCCGCACCGGAGGCGGAAAGTAGCTGCCCGAACTCATCCGATTCCAGATCCGATAGAGATTCTTACTCAGATCTCGGTCGAAGTCTTCGATCGACTGCCCGTCAACACCAGCTGCCCCTTGGTTAGCCTTCACTTGCTTATACGCCTCCCACACATCGCGTTTGGCAATACAAAACGGCTTGGCCTTACTCATGCCGATCATCCCCTTTCGGGTTGTCGAC
>NZ_JCAMOP010000211.1:0-637 GCF_059512345.1 Bradyrhizobium sp. Unk1 | reverse complement strand
CGGTTCTGCGTGGTCGCGAGCTGCGAGCTGACGTTCCGGAGGGTCTGCAGCGCGGTCATTGCAGACGAGTTGGTGAGGAGACTAGAACCCATTTTTGATGTCCCTTTGAAGATTGAATTGAGTTTGGGGACATACCGGGCTTGCACCGGTACGACAGGGCGGCGTCATGCCTTTGGGCGCGGCAGAAAAGCGGGCCCAACCTGTCGTAACGGCGACGATAGCGCGCGAAGCTTGTGCGAGGCTTGTGGCTCTGTGCCCCGGCCGCAACAGGCAGCTGAAATGACGGGGCGTGTGTGCGGCATCACGCCAAACGAAAGGGCCGCGCTTCGCGAGAAGCGCGGCCCTCCCCGGATCGTTTTGAGGCTTAGCCGCGGAACAGCGACAGGATGCTCTGGCTGCTGTTGTTGGCGATCGAGAGCGCCTGCACGCCGAGCTGCTGCTGGACCTGGAGGGCCGACAGGCGGGTGGACTCCTGGTTCATGTCGGCATCGACGAGCTGGCCGATACCGCGATCCACCGAGTCCATCAGCGACTTCACGAAGTCCGTGTTGGTCGAGATGCGGTTCTTGACGGCGCCAAGATCGGCAGCAGCGCCAGCCACCGTATTGATCGCGGCGGTGACCTGCGCGATGTAGCC
>NZ_JCAMOP010000210.1:0-637 GCF_059512345.1 Bradyrhizobium sp. Unk1 | reverse complement strand
CGTTGCTCGGTTTAGCGCAGCAGGTGCGCAGCCAGGATCAGCATCAGCGCGGTCCGAAGGTCTATGCGTTACATGCTCCGGAGGTTGAGTGCATCGGCAAGGGTAAAGCCCGCGCGCCCTACGAGTTCGGCTGCAAGGTCAGCATCGCCACCCCTGTGACGTCTCCGAAGGGTGGCCAGTTCGTGATCCATGCCAAGGCGCTGCATGGCAATCCCTTCGATGGGCACACGCTCGGTCCCGTAATCGCCGACATGGAGAAGCTCACCGGGGTGGAGGCTCGCCGTATCCACGTCGACAAAGGATATCGCGGTCACAACCACCCGCATCGGTTCAGGGTCTGGATCTCGGGTCAGGTCCGCCGCGTCACAGCTCCCATCCGTCGCGAGATGAAGCGTCGCGCGGCTGTCGAGCCCGTCATCGGCCACGTCAAGGCCGAGCACCGCATGGACCGCAACTATCTCAAAGGCCGCGTCGGCGACCGCGTCAACGCCGTCCTCGCCGCCGCCGGCTACAACTTCGGCCTGCTCCTGCGGTGGCTCGCAGAACTCTTGCGTGCCATTATCCGGGCGTTCACCGAAACTGTCCCTGCCCAAAAGATCGCTTAAATCAGCGCTCTCCCGCCTTCTTCACGGACGAC
>NZ_JCAMOP010000209.1:0-646 GCF_059512345.1 Bradyrhizobium sp. Unk1 | reverse complement strand
AAACCGCGGCGACGCGCCACGCGAACAAGATAGGCGTCAAGCGCCATTCAAAAGGGCCGCAGAGCTACGCTTACGGTTTATCGCGCGGAAGGACACTTCCTTCTTTCCCGATTCTCAACCTCCAGTGAAGTTCGCTGCAACCGATGCCGCAAACGGCCTTGCTATAATGGGAATGGACGCACTCGAAGAGGGATGGATTGATATTGCACGTGCTGCGCGCAATAGCACGGAGTAAAATGAGCGTGCCTCGTCGGTTATCCCGCCTTCAAATTCGGTCGACCGTGTAAAACGATCGGTGCCGACCGAGCGAGTGCCTGGTGAGCCGCACTCGCAAGCCCATGGCGCGCAAATAGCGCGCCAGCCGGCGCGCAGCGTCGTATTTCATGCACCAAGGTACTATGCAATTAAAGGTTGATAAAGAAAAATATTCTCTTACCCTGTTTGTTACGCTCTGAAGATTTTCATAGCTGAAAACTGTTTGTTATACAACCACTTAGGGGAATAATAGCGGTTTAGCTAACCGCCGGCCGGAAGGTTGTCGGAGCTTTTGGAGGGGCAAGCCCAAAAAAGTAAGCGCTGTTTCGGCCCCACCTTCCATTGAAGGCGTTGAGCGAGGAATGATCGATCTCTGATTGGAGATCGGCTT
>NZ_JCAMOP010000208.1:0-676 GCF_059512345.1 Bradyrhizobium sp. Unk1 | reverse complement strand
GTGCAGCTCAGGTCGTAGCTGGCCGTTTTCGGACTGGCCCGATCAATGTGGAGTACAATTCCAAGAAGGGCGGAAATGCAACGATCGAAGCGCTGACCAGGTCGTTGCAGGCGGCAGCCAACCGCTTGGATGCTGAGAAAGACGTTCTCTTTTTGATTCTCACCTCGCATGGCTCTCCAGACGGCCTCGCAATCAAGGCGGGGCGGCACACAGAGACGCTCACGCCATCTCGTCTCAGCAACATGCTCGCGAAGACAGGTGTGCGACACAAGGTGGTTGTCATCTCGGCTTGTTATTCCGGGGTCTTTATCCCGCGTCTGGCGAATCCCGATGTGCTGGTCATCACCGCGGCCGATGCCAACCATCCGTCGTTCGGCTGTCAGGACAAGGCCAAGTGGACCTATTTCGGCGACGCTTTTTTCAACGTCGCGCTCCGGAAAGCCGTTAGTCTGAAGGATGCGTTTCTGGCTGCGCGCTCACTCGTCCGGAAGCGAGAATTGCGGGAACACTTCGAGCCGTCGAATCCCCTCACGGCAGGCGGCGCAGACGTGCTGCCGTTGCTCGTCGGACGCCCTTAAACAACCGGCTGCGAGCCTTGAGGCGATTCCTCGCAGGCGTGCACCCGCAATGCACATCCCATCACTGTTTCGTGGAACAAGTCGCTTTATCAAATTCG
>NZ_JCAMOP010000207.1:0-685 GCF_059512345.1 Bradyrhizobium sp. Unk1 | reverse complement strand
GTCAGGCGAGACTGTGCGCCGCCGGCTGGCCGAAAACGACCTCAAACCGTGGCGCAGGGACATGTGGTGCATTCCCTGTGTCGACGGCGAATACGTCGCTCGCATGGAGGACGTGCTCGATCTCTACGCTGAAGCGCCGGACCCCGAGCGGCCGCTGGTCTGCTTCGACGAGACCCCGGTCCAACTCATCGGCGAGGTGCGTCAGCCGATCCCGGGTCAACCGGGGCAGCGCGAGCGCTATGATTACGAATATCGCCGCAACGGCACCGTCAATCTCTTCGTGACATTCGACCCCCATCGTGGCTGGCGCAACGTCAAGACGACAGAGCGCCGCGCTGCCGTAGACTACGCGCACTGCATGCGCGAACTCGTCGATGTCCATTATCCCGATGCCGCCTGCATTCGTGTCGTGCAGGACAATCTGTCGATCCATACTGCCGGTGCGCTGTATCAAGCATTTGCGCCTGCCGAGGCCCGGCGCATCCTGCGTCGCCTTGAGTTCCACTACACTCCGAAACACGCCAGTTGGCTCAACATGGTCGAGTGCGAGATCAGCGTGCTACAGCGCCAATGTCTCGGCCGCCGCATCGACGATCCCAAAAGGCTCCAAAACGAGATCGCAGCATGGCAACGGCGGCGAAATAAAACCCGAGACCGCATCAAATGGATGTTCACAACCGACAAA
>NZ_JCAMOP010000206.1:0-717 GCF_059512345.1 Bradyrhizobium sp. Unk1 | reverse complement strand
CGCGCGGTCGCAATTATCCGTAGCCTGGGCGACGACGCATGAGCCGGGTTTCCGCCCTCGCCCTCGGCGCCATCTTGTATATGCCCTGCACCCGCGCGGATCTGGCCGATGCGTTGCTCGGCGCCAAGCGCGTACCCGGCCTCCGGTCCGCCCGGCTGTGTCTTGACAACGCCCTGCTCGAACGGGACCTGCCGGTCGCACTCACCTGGCTTTCGGCATTCCTTCGTTCCGAGCTAACGCCAAATTTTGGTGGCGGCCGAGCCGGTCAGGCGGCGGCGGTTGTGGGCTGACGGTCAGTCGGTTTGGCGATGATCTCGATCGCGCCGTTGAATGTCACACGGATAACGAGTTTTGGCAACTGGTTGTGGCCATCGAGACGACGCCAGCTTTTCTGCGCGGCCTCAAGAAGTTTTAAGACCATCGCGAGCGCCGTCCTGTTGAACAGGCAACCATTCGATCGGATCGTGCGGTGGCGCCATTCGTGGCGCGGGTGATTATGGCCAATCCGTTGCGCGTGTTCGCAATCGGACGGCCGATCCGATCAGGGTGAGATCGGCGAGCGCCTCGCTCCCCCAGCGCGGATCGTCCCGCCGCTTCGGCCAGCAGCAGGGGCGTCTCCCTCCAGCACGGGCAAATAGCACTAGATGCCGTGATGGGCCGGCCTTCGCGAGCCTAGCCAGGTAAGTGGCTGTCCCTCAGAATGATGATGTTGAAACG
>NZ_JCAMOP010000205.1:0-760 GCF_059512345.1 Bradyrhizobium sp. Unk1 | reverse complement strand
TGGCGGGCGTAAATTTGAGCCTGCCGATACAGCGGCAGATGGTCGGCATATTTGGCGACGAGCACCTGCGCCACGGTGGCTTCGGTCGGTAGCCCGCCCTCGATCAGCCGCGCCGGCGCCGGTGCCTGCGCCATGGTCTCGCAGGCCCGGCAAGCATACTTCGGCCGCCTTACGACTAGGACCCGGAACTGGGCCGGGACGATATCCAGTCGTTCGCTCACATCCTCGCCGATCCGGTGCAGCGCCTGCTGACAGCACGGGCAGGCGTGATCGTCGAGGTCGATCAGCATCTCGACCCGCGGTAGATGCGCCGGCAGCGCTCCTCTGTTCCTGCGGCGCCGTGCGGCTCGGCTCGATCGCTCGGCCGCATTGGCTGCATCGGTCGCGGCGTCACTGCTCGCCTCGACCTGCTCGGCCTCCTCCAGGCCGAGCAGCAACTGGTCCTCCGGCAGCGTCTCGGCCCGGCGGCCGAAGCGATGACGCTGCAACTCCTTGATGATCTGCTCGAGCCGCGCGGCGCGCGCCCGTTCGGCCAGCAGCATCGCCTTAAGCGTGCCGGGATTGTCCGGAAGCGTGTCGGCCGTCGTCGTCATGATGCGATTACACCATGCGTCGCGGCACCCCGCGAGCGCGACATGCATACTGATTCACTGTGCCGCAGTTCAACTCGCCTGGATCGGCGACGGTGTCTCGCGCGCAGCGTGGACGCGCTTCCAGTCCAATCCTTCGAGCAAGGCCGACAGCTGCGCCGCGGTCAGGC
>NZ_JCAMOP010000204.1:0-786 GCF_059512345.1 Bradyrhizobium sp. Unk1 | reverse complement strand
CCCTTGAGATAGGTGAGTGGCGCGGGGCATTGCAGCCCCGCGCTCTCTCAGAACCGGACGTGAACCTCGCGATTCATCCGGCTCCCGTCATCCAACCGTTGCTCCGGCAACCCAGTGAGCGAACAGGCCTGGATTGCGTCGCTTCAGCGATCGCAACCATTCCCATACCGCCAACGTGTGTCCTCGGAACCGTTTGTATTTTCGTGTTGCCCATCGAACGATGTAGGCATCGATCGTGCGCAACTCCTCTTGAAGCTTCGAGGGATAAAACCGCCCGTAGTAGCGCACCCAGCCCGTCAGGACTGGACGGACCCATTTGGCGATTTCCACCAGCTCAAGATCGCTGCGCCGATGCAGCCGCCACCTGCGCACGGTATGCCGCATCCGTTTCCCGGCCTTCTTGCTGACGGCCGGGCTGAATGAGACGAACCGCTCACCGTGTCGATTGTTCGCCATCCTCGGCCGAAAGCTATAGCCGAGGAAGTCAAACGACTGCTCCGGATAAGCGCCGGAGCGATTGGCATCTTTACAATACACGATCTTGGTCTTTTCCGGGTGCAGCCGTAGCCCGCATTCCGCAAACCTCGCTTCCAGCGCCCGACACAAGTCACGCGCCTCCGCTTCGCTTCGGCAATGGTCGATGGCATCATCCGCATATCGTTCAAATGGGACATCCGGATATTCTCGGCTCATCCACAAATCGAACGCATAATGAAGAAAGAGATTCGCCAACAGCGGGCTGATGACAGCCCCCTGCGGAGTTCCTCTTGTGCGCTTGACCAAGCT
>NZ_JCAMOP010000203.1:0-808 GCF_059512345.1 Bradyrhizobium sp. Unk1 | reverse complement strand
CTCTCTCCTCAGCTATCCGAGGAGGGGGCAATTCCTCGTGACGCTGAGGGGGCAGTTTTCCATGGCGCGCGACACTTGTGCCTTGAATTCATCCCACCAGCGTCGGCGAAGCTGCCCCGGCGCTCCCTCAAGACGCTCGGCGACCGCTTCGATCATATGGCAGGTTCTAGTTTCAGAACTAGGCGCAGACATAGAAGCTCACATCAGCTCACGCGCAGCCGATAGCCGATCGCTCGCCCACTCCGCCAGATGGGATCTCTTTGCCGCTTACGAGAATGCCTTCGCCAAGCTCAAAGCACATTTGCGCCAGGCCGCGAAATGTACCGTCGGCGGCCTCGGGCGCATCATCGACACCTACACACCTGCAAAATCTACAAAAGCTGCGCATCGCTTATCGGGGGCTGCGGGCGCTTGCGGCGCCGTGAACCAACTGTTGAAGGGCGCCGGGTAATCTAGTTGTTCCGTCCCGCAAGTTCGCAGCATCATTATTACGTGGGTTTTCAGGTTATTATCCGGACGTGGGCGCTGAAGGCAAAGGATGTCAACTTGGTCGGCGACCGCTTCGAGCTTTCGTGGCGGCGAAGAAACTTGCGACGCGCAAGCTCATCGGGAACTCGCAGAGGATCCCGAGGCCGCAGAGATCTCTGTAGGTGATCTTCCTCAGTCGCAGCCGAGAGGATCTTAGGCGGCCTGTGGTCAGGTCTATCGGCGCGGAATATCTCGGCTTCGAGCTAGTCAGGTGAATCTAAAGTTCGCCACATAAAGTCTGCTGGGCTTTGTGGCAGAAGCGTTTGACGGAAGCCAAGAT
>NZ_JCAMOP010000202.1:0-838 GCF_059512345.1 Bradyrhizobium sp. Unk1 | reverse complement strand
AATGGTGGCAAGCTCCGGGTGCTCACGATTATCGATATCTTCTCCCGCTTCTCGCCCGCCTTGGAGCCGCGGCTCACTTTCCGCGGCACCGATGTTGTCGAGGTGCTGGAAAGGGTTTGCAACGAAGTGGGCTTTTCCCGGCGACGATCCGCGTGGACCAAGGCAGCGAGTTCGTGTCGCGTGACGTCGACCTCTGGGCCTACCAGCGCGGCGTCACGCTGGGCTTCTCACGCC
Organism: Bradyrhizobium sp. Unk1; assembly: GCF_059512345.1. NCBI lineage: Bacteria > Pseudomonadati > Pseudomonadota > Alphaproteobacteria > Hyphomicrobiales > Nitrobacteraceae > Bradyrhizobium > Bradyrhizobium sp. Unk1. Next base: position 604 of record NZ_JCAMOP010000202.1, on the reverse strand, counting down.
CGGGCAAACCGACCGATAATGCTTTTATCGAAGCGTTCAATGGCCGCTTCCGGGCCGAATGCCTCAATGCCCATTGGTTCCTGTCGCTTGCGGACGCTCGAGAAAAGGTGGAGACTTGGCGCAGATACTATAACAGCAGGCGTCCCCATTCGAGTCTTGACGGCAGCACGCCGGATCAAGCCTACTTCACCCCGCGGCCACTCCGCATGGCAGCCTAACCCCGGCACAGGCTCCACCTATCGACGCGGAAACTCTGTTCAGACAACCGGGACTCTCTCATGGACATTCTGCGCGATGTGATCGGCCTCCTTGTTCATCCTGGCGGTGCGCAGATCCTCGTCGTTGCCCGCGCCTTCCGTCAGCCGACTCACGAATTTCCTGGGCATGAATCGCCTTGAGCATGTAGCTCACCTCGCGAAACTTATTGATGCTTCTCGCTTTCGCAAATTCGGCGGTCAGGAACTGCTGCCGCCAGCGCAGGGGACTCAAATCTCGTAGACCGCGAACATTACGTCGCATGTCAAAGTCAACATGGCGCGAACACATGGCCGCTGCCAACGCGGCGAACGTCTGCAAGCCGCCGTTCCGCGCGGCCATTGGAAAA
>NZ_JCAMOP010000201.1:0-848 GCF_059512345.1 Bradyrhizobium sp. Unk1 | reverse complement strand
CCGCGCTTCTGGCCGGCATGGATTGGACGCGGATGCACGCGCCTCGAATCCCGCAGCCGAAAGCACTTGCGTAGGACATAAAATCTTCGCTGCATCGATGCGCGAAGCATGGCAGACTCGGGCCAATGAGTGATTTGCCTGATGAGCTGCCGAGCGATCCGGCCGAGTTGCGTGTCGTTGCCGCGGCTCTGCTGGATCGCTGCGCCAGGCTCGAGCGGTTGCTCAAGCTTGCGAAGGATGCGCAGTTCGGTCGATCCTCGGAAAAGCTGGACGCTGATCAGCTACAGCTTGTTCTGGAGGACATCGAAGAGGCCGTCGCGGCTCTCGAAGCAACTGAGGATCGCGCCAATCCCAGAGCCCGCGAGAAGAGAACTGCCAAGCGCAGAGCCAACCGTGGTCAGCTTCCGGAGCATTTGCCGCGCATCGTCGAAACCCTGCTGTCGGCTGCAACCTGCTGTCCGTGCTGCAAAGGCGATCTCGTTGAGATTGGTCACGATGAGAGCCAGAGGCTCGACGTCGTTCCGGTGCAATACAGGGTGATCGTCACCCGCCGGCCCAAGCTGGCCTGCCGCGCCTGTCATGGCGTCGTCCTCCAGCACGCTGCGCCCGAGCGATTGATCAAGGGGGGATTGCCGACCGAGCGTCTCGTCGCGCATGTAATTGACGCCAAGTATCATTGGCATTTGCCGCACTATCGTCAGGCGCAGATGCTGGCGACCCACGGTATCGCCATCGACCGTTCCACGCTCGCCTTCTGGGTCGGCTACGCCCCCCAGGAATTGAAGCCCTTGTGGCATCGTCTGCGCCAGCTTCTGCTCGCCTCTTCGAAGCTCTGTGTCGATGAGACC
>NZ_JCAMOP010000200.1:0-917 GCF_059512345.1 Bradyrhizobium sp. Unk1 | reverse complement strand
TTGCGCGGTACTCATGACCGCTGGCCATAATGCCCTCCGCGGATCAGGTCCCTCTCAAAACCTCGCATTCGATGATGCTGTGGCCCATGTGGGTTGTCCTGATCGCCGGATCGACCGGCGCTGCATTACGTGCTGTTCGCCCTCCCAACCGTGACGTCACGCCGGATATCCGGCGCGATTCCTTTACGCCGCGAGTGCGACGGGCTCCCTGTAGAGCTCACCCCTGGCCATCATCGCCCATGCCATCCTGGCGAGCTTATTGGCGAGTGCAATCGCAGCGACTTTTGTCGGTCGACGCGCCAACAGCCCCGTGAGCCAGGGCCGATGCCCGGTGCCATGGATCTTGGCATAGCGGATCACGGCGAGCGCGCCGGCCGTGAACAGGCTGCGCAAATAGCGATCGCCTTGTTTGCTGATACTGCCGAGCTTGTCTTTGCCACCGCTCGAGTTCTGCCTCGGCACGAGCCCAACCCAAGCTGAGAAATCCCGTCCCGATCGGAAGGCCCTGGCATCGGCAACACTCGCGACCAGCGCTGTTGCCAGCGCCGGACCGACGCCCGGGATCGCGTCCAGCCGCTTGCTCGTCGCGCTTGATCGATGCCAGGCGATGATGCGTCGGTCGAACTCCAGGATCTGGCCCTTCAGTGCGCGCAATTGGCTGCCGAGAGCAGCAAGACACGCACGGGCCACCTCGGGGAGCCGGCAATCGGCTGTATCGGCGACGACTTCCAGCAATTGCTCGACACCCCTGCGCCCGACGGGGGCGACAATCCCGAACTCGGCAAGATAGGCGCGGATCGAATTAATGACGGCTGTCTGCTGACGGATGAAGAGATGGCGCGCCCGGTGGAGCATCAGACAGCCCTGTTGCTCGACCGTCTTGGTCGGCACGAACCGCATGTTGGGTCTCGTGACCG
>NZ_JCAMOP010000199.1:0-928 GCF_059512345.1 Bradyrhizobium sp. Unk1 | reverse complement strand
TTAGGCTTCCGGCGAAGTGAAGAAGCAATGGCCTGATAACCCGGCGGTGGTTTACATGCGCCATACGATTAAGACCGCACCAAACGTCGTCATCCTCGAGGCGTCTCACGCGCGGCGGGGCTTTGCAATTTCCTGGATCGCCCGAACCCTCGTCGCGGCGGCACTCATCGGGTTCTGTCTCAACGCCGACGTCGTCGCCTATGTGGCGCGATACGCCACTCAGCAGGAGTTATCTAAGCTCATCATCACGATCGTCCCGCCGGTCATGGCGCAAAAGACGCCATTGTCGAAGGACGACGAGGCGGCGCAGCTCAAGCAGGCGGTCGACAGCGCGACAGCGGAACTGCGGCAGTCTCTGCAGCAAGAGCACGCCAGGGCTGAGGCGCTCGAAAAGAACTTGTGAAGGCATGGCGGTACGTCGGGAAACTGCTGTCGATGCCCAACGGCGAGGCTCACCAGTTCAGCCAAGCGGTCGACAGCGCGACGGCGGTACTGTGGCAGTCTCTGCAGCAGGAGCACGACAGGGCCGAAGCGCTTGCAACCGAACTGGCGGACGCGCGGCGCTCCATGGAACAGAAACCTGCCGTTGTGGAAGAGAGGCCCGGTGTCTCCTTGCCAGCCTGGGCAAACAGCTACGCCGCCTTCGTGAACCCCGCCTAGACCGCAGGTCAACCGGACGTGGCCACGGAGAACAGCAAATCGGCAATTAAACCAGGCGAACCAGCTCGCGTTGAACACAAACCGCGCGGGGGCTACGGCTGCCAGCACTTTCAGACTTACGATCCGGCATCCGGAACTTACATCAGCTATGACGGACGGCGGCGTTCCTGCCCATAAGTGCGGGGCGGTGTTTCGGCAACAAGTCTAGCTGACCTGCCGCTATGGCAGCGAGATGCAGCCGCCCTCACTCGGCTGCTGCGGCTTCCTG
>NZ_JCAMOP010000198.1:0-968 GCF_059512345.1 Bradyrhizobium sp. Unk1 | reverse complement strand
CTCGGTACGCCCGAGTAACCCTCGGACGCGCAGTGTAGGGCGAGCCACCTCACTGGAAGAGGCGGACATACGGCCTTGCTTCAGATCAACAAAAGGCTAAAGACCGCTGCAGGTGCGTGATAGGGAGCCCGGCAGTTGATGGCGATGCTGTTCTCGCTCGCCAACTGCACGAAGTTTGCCGCAGGTCCGCGCTCCGATCCTCCACCACGCACCTCAGGCAACGTGGCTTGCAATGTAAGCGTAGCGCCGAGGCCCTTCAGATTGTCTGTGCGCAGCCTTGGGTGCACCGTTAGAAGAATCATCTTCGGCAAGGGTGCTCAAAATGGACGACCATTCGGACGACATAAGACGACCGTTGACGCAGCGTATAGAAGTGCCTGCTGGCGCAGGCCGGAAGCAGCTGGCCGCATGATTTGAAGGCACAGATTGTCGCGGAAAGCCTCGAGCCAGGTGGGGTTGTAACAGATATCGCACGCCGCCATGGCTGCCGGTCGCAGCAGGTGCATGACTGGCGGCGCCGGGCGCGTTCAGGTCAACTGGTGCTGCCTTCGGCGGATACACTATCTCATTCGTGCCTTTGGTGTCGGAAACGTCGCTGCCGGCGGCTGCCGCGCCCTCCGGATCGCCGGAGGCTGCCGCTGTTACGGTTGAGCTCCTGGGGGCACGGGTGAAAATGAATGGCGTCGATCCACAGGCCTGGCTCACGGATATCCTTTCCCGCATCGCCGCCCACCCAGCTCACCGGCTGGACGAGCTTCTGCCCTGGAATTGGACGCCGGCATCAGCGTTCTCCGCTCGAACGGCATGACGTACCGGGCCACGCGTGCACGACTTCCGTCATCACTTCGCCATCCGGACGCTGCTCAACTGGTATCGCGAAGGCAAGAACGGCCCTTGAGATAGGTGAGTGGCGCGGGGCATTGCAGCCCCGCGCTCTCTCAGAACCGGACGTGAACCTCGCGATTCAT
>NZ_JCAMOP010000197.1:0-972 GCF_059512345.1 Bradyrhizobium sp. Unk1 | reverse complement strand
TGTGGCGAACGCGGCCGTTGCCAGCCTTAGTGATGCTGCCACGCCTGACCGTCTCCCCGGTCGATCGCTCGCCCGGCACTAGGCCAAGATAGCCCATGAGCTGACGTGAGGTCTCAAAACGGCTCACGTCACCAACCTCGGTGGCAAATGTCACCGCGACGATTAGATCGACACCTCGCAGTGTTTGAAGCGCCCGCACGAGTGGCTCCAAGGACCAGGCCGAGACGAACTCTTCGATCGTGCGCTCCAGACGTTCGACCCGCTCCTTGGCGATGCGAACTGCTTCGACCATTTCTTGCAGCGCGATCTGATGCGCGGGATGATCGAACTGCTGTTCCTGAAGCCAACGCAGATAGCGCATCGTCCATCCCTTCTTGCGGGGATAGGTGCGGCCATGCTTGAGCATGAAGGCGCTCACCTGCTGGCGGTGGACCCGCAGCGCCTCAACCGCCGCCGCCCGGGCGCGGACGAGATCTCGCATCGCTTCGTGGCTTTCATCGGGAACCCACACCGCCGTTAACTCGCCGGCGCGCAGCAGCCGGGCGAGAGAAACAGCGTCCCGGCGGTCTGTCTTCACGCGATCGCCAGGCTTCCTCGGGATCAGCGATGGCGCAACCACGGTGCATTCATGGCCGAGCGACCGGATCAGCCGATAAAGGCCATAGCCAGTCGGACCGGCCTCGTAACAGAAATGCACACCACCAAACCGGCTGGCGATCCGTTCAACGACCCGGCGCATGCCGGTCGCCGACGCGTCGACCTCACCGAAGAAACGAACCTCTCCTTCCCGGCCTGTTTCCGCGATCGCGATGGCGTTTTTCAGCTTCGCGACGTCGATTCCGACAAATGCTTCCCTATAATCTGCCACGGCTCGTCCTCCTGTGATGAGGATCGGCTCGGTACGCCCGAGTAACCCTCGGACGCGCAGTGTAGGGCGAGCCACCTCACTGGAAGAGGCGGACATACGGCCTT
>NZ_JCAMOP010000196.1:0-983 GCF_059512345.1 Bradyrhizobium sp. Unk1 | reverse complement strand
GCGGTCATATGTTCGGCCTGTGAACGCGGCACCTGGCCGCTGGCCACGATGATATCCGCGGAAGCAATCGCCCAATCAATTTCTCGCGCTCGAAGCGCAGTGAGTCAGGCGGTCTGATTGCTACCGGGAATGTCGTCATTCGGGATTCATCCAGATTTGCACCTTGCCTCCTCGGCAGATTTCTTCTTCTGCCGGAGAGCTCTTAGGATTTCGGTATTGCGGTCGGCGCCTGATAGATGCCACCTTTGACCAGCGAGGCCCAGGTGGTGCGCGCAATCTTATTGGCGAGCGCCACCGATACGACCTTGACCGGCCGTCTTTGCAGCATGGTCCGAACCCAGAGCGGGACCTTCAAGCCTCTTTTAGCAAGCTTGATGATAGAGGTCGCACCGACGATCAAGAGCGTCCGTAGTTGCCGATTTCCACGCTTTGATATCGCCCCGAGCCTTTCTTTCCCGCCGCTAGACCGTGCCCTTGGTGTTAGCCCTATCCAAGCCGCAAAATCTCGTGCAGTCGCAAAACAGCGAGCATCCAAGACCGATGTCCGAACGGTGGTCGCGATGAGAGGACCGACGCCCGGAATGCCCATCAGACGCCTCGCATCGGGGTCCTTTCTGACGGCAACCAAAATCTCTCTGTCGAGCTTCTCTATGCGGGTTGTAAGCAGCTCAATCTGTTCAGCGAATTGGATCAGGGCAAAGCGGGCGGCGTCGGGGATCCGGTTGTCTTTCTCACCCCGGAGAAGCACCAGGAGTTTAGCGATGCTTGCCATGCCGTCCCCGCGATAATGCCCAATTCGGCCATATGAGCACGCAGTGCATTTGCAGTCTGGCCGCGCTGTCTCATCAACAATTCTCGCGTTCGCAAAATCATGCCGGCTGCTTGTTGTTCGGCGGTCTTCACCGGTACGAACCGCATTGTCGGGCGGGTGACCGCCTCACAAATGGCTTCTGCATCCGCCACGTCGGTCTTGTTTCGTTTGA
>NZ_JCAMOP010000195.1:0-1012 GCF_059512345.1 Bradyrhizobium sp. Unk1 | reverse complement strand
AGGGCTATCGCGGCATCATCCACTGCGACGGCTATCAGGCTTACAAGACCATGACCCGAGAGACGCGTGCGGACGCCCTGTCCGGGACGCTCGCCTTCTGCTGGTCGCATCTGCGGCGCCAGTTTGTGAAGATCGAGCGGGAGGCGGCGCCTGCGCCAGCTCCGGTTGCCCGCGAGGCCCTTGAGCGCATCGCCCAGCTTTACGCGGTCGAGAAGGCACTCCGCGGCCGATCTGCGGACGAGCGCCGCGCGGGGCGACAAGCGCATGCCCGGCCTTTGGCTGCAGCCTTGAAGCAGTGGTTTGAGGCCAAGCTTGCTCACCTTGCGCAGAAGAGCGACACGGCGAAGGCCCTGCGTTACGCGCTGCGTCATTGGGACGGCCTGACGTTCTACCTTGATGATGGGCGCATCGAGATGGACACGAATGCTGTCGAGCGTGCGATGCGGCCGATCAAGCTCAATGCGAAGAACTCCCTTTTTGCCGGTTGCGACGAGGGTGCCGAGAATTGGGCATTGCTGGCTTCGTTCATTGAGACCTGTAAGCTCAATGGCGTCAGTGCCGAGCACTGGCTCGCTGACGTTCTCGCCAAGCTCGTCAATGGTTGGCCTGCGGCGCGACTGGACGAACTGCTTCCCTGGGCGTCGACCTATACGATGCATACACACGATCCGAGGCTGGCGGCATGAGCCTGAACACGACCGCGGTCCGGATCAAGGTGACCCTCAAGGATGTGAAGCCGGAGGTGATGCGTCGCCTTGTCGTACCCGTCACCCTGCGCCTTGATCGGCTGCATCTGGCGCTTCAGGAGGCATTCGGCTGGACGAACAGCCACCTCTTCGAGTTCTTCGCTGGCGAGGTCCGTTGGGGGTTTCCTGACCCCCACAACGATTATGGCCACCAGCCCATGGATGCCAGCAAAGCGCGGCTTTGCGATGTCGTTCGCGAGACCGGCGCCAAGACGATCCATTATCTCTATGACTTCGGCGACAGCTGGGACCATGTGATCAAGCTC
>NZ_JCAMOP010000194.1:0-1012 GCF_059512345.1 Bradyrhizobium sp. Unk1 | reverse complement strand
AGGGCTATCGCGGCATCATCCACTGCGACGGCTATCAGGCTTACAAGACCATGACCCGAGAGACGCGTGCGGACGCCTTGTCCGGAACGCTCGCCTTCTGCTGGTCGCATCTGAGGCGCCAGTTTGTGAAGATCGAGCGCGAGGCTGCTCCGGCGCCAGCTCCGGTTGCCCACGAGGCTCTTGAGCGCATCGCCCAACTTTACTCGGTCGAGAAAGCGCTCCGCGGCCGATCGGATGCCGAGCGCCGTGCTGGCAGGCAGGCGCATGCCCGACCTTTAGCTACAGCCTTGAAGCAGTGGTTTAAGGCCAAGCTTGATTACCTTGCACAAAAGAGCGACACGGCGAAGACCTTGCGTTACGCGCTGCGTCATTGGGACGGCCTGACGCTCTACCTTGATGACGGGCGCATCGAGATGGACACGAATGCTGTCGAGCGTGCGATGCGGCCAATCAAGCTCAACGCCAAGAACTCCGTTTTTGCCGGTTGCGACGAGGGCGCAGAGAATTGGGCAGTTCTGGCTTCGTTAATCGAGACCTGTAAGCTCAATGGCGTCAGTGCCGAGCACTGGCTCGCTGATGTTCTCGCGAAGCTCGTCAATGGTTGGCCTGCGGCGCGACTGGACGGACTGCTCCCCTGGGCGTCGATCTACACGATGCATGCACACGATCCGAGGCTGGCGGCATGAGCCTGAACACGACCGCGGTCCGGATCAAGGTGACCCTCAAGGACGTGAAGCCGGAGGTGATGCGTCGCCTTGTCGTACCCGTCACTCTGCGCCTTGATCGGCTACATCTGACGCTTCAGGAGGCCTTCGGCTGGACGAACAGTCACCTGTTCGAGTTCTTCGCTGGTGAGGTCCATTGGGGGATTCCCGATCCCGACGATGATTACGGCCACCAGCCCATGGATGCCAGCAAAGCGCGGCTCTCCGATATCGTTCGCGAGACCGGCGCCAAGACGATCCATTATCTCTATGACTTCGGCGACAGCTGGGACCATGTGATCAAGCTC
>NZ_JCAMOP010000193.1:0-1040 GCF_059512345.1 Bradyrhizobium sp. Unk1 | reverse complement strand
TCGAGAGATAGTACCACCCCCATCCGGTGATCTTGAGGTAGGTGAAGTCGGTCTGCCAGAGCTGGTTGACGGCCGTCCTCTTGTCCTTGAACTCGTTCGCGGCCTTGATCACCACATAGGCCGGGCTGGTGATGAGGTCATGCGCCTTCAGCAGCCGATAGACCGACGCCTCGGAGACAAAGTACTTTCGTTCGTCGGTGAACCGCACGGCCAGCTCGCGTGTCGACAGCTCAGGTAACTCCAGCGCCAGGTCGATGATCTGGCCCCGCACATCGTCCGGGATGCGGTTCCAGACCCGGTCTGGTCGAGACCGATGATCGGCCAGCGCCTCAACGCCTCCCTCGCGGTAGCGATCATACCAGCGATAGAATGTGGCGCGCGGGATCCCGAGCTTGTCCAGTGTGCGCTTGGCCGGAAGGTGCGATTGCTCGACCAAATGGATGATCTCGGCCTTCTCTGAGGCGGGATACCTCATGCCTCGTCCTCCCCATCTCCGTTCATACTTTTTTTGAGCAGGCGGTTCTCCAGGGTCAGATCGGCGACGGCCTCCTTCAAGGCGGCGGCCTCCCGGCGGAGGTCCTTCACCTCGCCGGAGGTCGCAGCTCGTGCCGTGTCGCCGGCCAGGCGGCGCTTGCCGGCCTCGAGAAACTCCTTGGACCAGCCGTAATACATCGAGGCGGCAATGCCTTCTCGGCGACAAAGCTCGGAGATGTTCTCCTCGCCGCGCAATCCTTCCAGCACGATGCGGATCTCCTCTTCCGCCGAATACTGCCGGCGGGTCTGGCGCCGAATGTCCTTTAGCACTTGGTCTGCCGACGCTTTGCCCGGTCCGGATTTCTGCTTCATCTTCGCTCCTGGTGGCTACGATGAACCAGAAATCCTCCCTCCGCAAAATCCCCCTGTTTGTCTCACAGGCCCTGACGGCGAACAACTTTGCCCGAAGAACTACGTCGCACGCTGACTTGGGATCAAGGAGCCGAAATGGCTCAGCACGACCGCCTCAAGATCGATGCGGGCATCCAAGTCTACTTCTGCGACCC
>NZ_JCAMOP010000192.1:0-1043 GCF_059512345.1 Bradyrhizobium sp. Unk1 | reverse complement strand
CTCATCTGTGGACGCCCCGCCAGATGCAAGCGGTTTTTGAGGAAGATTGGCACGTAGTCGGATGCTGCCATCTGTCCGGCCTCTGATGCAGCGATGGAGCTGCGGGCCTGTATGGGAGTTCGCGGACCGGAACCAAATCATAAATGCGTGCTCTAGGCACGATGAGTACATCTGGTTCTTCCGGCCCCGTCTCGCCGACTGTTGCGCCATACCCTCCTTCGACCGACTACACCTCTGACGACCTCGGGCCCACCAAGATCACGCCTTGGCTGCGACCGGAGCCCTGTAATTTTCCTGCTTTACAAGTAGCGCCCAGACGATCCGCGCCATCTTGTTGGCGAGCGCGATGGTCACCAGCATGCGCGGTTTGCGAGCCAGCATCTGTTCGAGCCACGAACCCCTTGGCGCGCCGCGTTTGCTTGCCTGTTGCACGACCGCGCTGCTGCCGATGATGAGGAGGCGCCTGAGCGTGCGTTCGCCCATCTTGGATGTCGCACCGAGCTTCTGCTTGCCGCCTGTCGATCTTTGAAGAGGCGTGAGACCCAACCAAGCGGCGAAGTCACGGCCTTTGGCAAAGGTCTCGGCCGGCGGTGCTAGAGCGGCGATCGCGGTGGCGGAGATTGGGCCAACGCCGGGAACGGTCATTAGCCGGCGTGATACTTCGTCCTCGCGAGCACGTCGCGCGATTTCCTGGTCGAGGTCCGCGACCTTGCCATTGAGGTCGGTCAGCAGGTCCAACATCAATCGGAACATGGCGTGGGCCGCTTTGGGGAGCGAGCTGGCCATCTCTTCTTCCTCGATCAGGTCGGTAAGCATCGTCACGTGCGACGGCCCCTTAGGTGCGACCCATCCATATTCAGTGAGGTGTCCCCGGATCGCGTTGATGAGCTGCGTTCGCTGCCGCACTAACAGGTCACGGGTCCGAAACACCAGACCCGCCGCCTGTTGCTGTTCGCTCTTCACGGCCACGAACCGCATGCTCGGCCGCTGCGCTGCTTCGCAGATCGCCTCGGCATCGATCGCGTCATTCTTTTGCCGCTTCA
>NZ_JCAMOP010000191.1:0-1049 GCF_059512345.1 Bradyrhizobium sp. Unk1 | reverse complement strand
GCCCGATTGCAACGGCCGGCTTGATCAGGATCGACGGTCACAACTGCAGACGTATATCCGGCTTCTTGATGCGGCTGGACAACGTCTCCGCCGCGAGCCTCGATGGTTTTCGCCCGCTTCCACCTCAACGGCCCCGAGACATCGGCGTAAGCCGTGCCGGTCCACACATCAGGTTCGGGAAGCGACGGGGTGACCGTTTCGCCATCTCCTGCCATTTGTTGCAATTGCCGGGTGAGACCTCCTTTCCTTGATTGCCGCTTCGCTTCAGGCCGCCTTCACCGACAGCGCCGGCTCATAAGCTGCGTCGCCTGTGAGCATAGCCCACACGATCCGCGCATTCTTGTTGGCAAGAGCCACGGCCGCGACATTGGGATGGCGCCGTTGCCGGATTTTGCCGAGCCAGAGGCTTCGCGGATCCTGCTTGCCAGCGGCCCGGCTTAAAGCGGCGCGAGCTCCGTGAATCATCAGCGTCCGCAGGTATCGATCGCCGCGTTTGCTGATGCCGAACAAGCGGGCCCGCCCTCCACTGGATCGCTGCTTCGGCACCAGGCCAAGCCAAGCCGCGAACTGGCGGCCGTTCTTGAAACAGCTTCTATCGCCCACGGCGGCGATCAAGGCTGTTGCCGTCACAGGTCCGACGCCTTCGATTTTGCCGAGCCGCTGGCACTGCTCATTCGTACGGTAGATTTCCCTTATCCGTCGGTCATAGGCTGCAATGCGGGTATCAAGCGCGGACAACTCCTCTTGCAATTCCCTCATGAGCGCTCGGAGCATCTCGCTGAGGCCGTCATTGATGTTCCCTACGATGACAGCGAGGCCGCGCCGCAGCTGCGCGATGTCACGGGCAATGACAATGCCATGCTCGGACAGAAGACCGCGAATCTGGTTGACGAGCCTGACCCGGTCGGCGACCAGGCGTCGGCGAATGCGGTGGACAGCCTGTACCGCCAGCTGATCGGTTGATTTCGGTGGCACAAAGCGCATGGACGGACGGCCGACCGCTTCGCAGATGGCTTCCGCATCGTTCTGGTCGTTCTTGTTTGACTTGA
>NZ_JCAMOP010000190.1:0-1065 GCF_059512345.1 Bradyrhizobium sp. Unk1 | reverse complement strand
TCGTTCCAGACGGGGACGCCGGATAGCGACCGCGCCTTCCTGCGCGATCTCGTCGCCTTCTATGTCGTGTTCGAGGGCATGTGGTTCTACACCGGCTTCGCGCAGATACTGTCGCTCGGCCGCCGCAACAAGATGGTCGGCATCGCCGAGCAGTACCAGTACATCCTGCGTGACGAGAGCATCCATCTGAACTTCGGTATCGACGTGATCAACCAGATCAAGATCGAGAATCCGCATCTATGGACGCCAGCATTCCAGGACGAGATTCGCGGCATGATCCGTGACGCGGCCGAGTTGGAGGCCGCCTACGGCCGCGATACCATGCCGCGCGGCTTCCTCGGGCTGAATGCGGCGCTGTGCGAGCAGTACATGCGCTTTATCGCCAACCGCCGCTGCGCGCAGATTGGGCTCGCGCCTGTCTTTGCCGAGGGGGAAAACCCGTTCCCGTGGATGTCGGAGGCGATGGACCTAAAGAAGGAGAAGAATTTCTTCGAGACGCGGGTGATTGAATATCAGAATGGCGGAGCGCTCAGTTGGGACTGAGCGTCCGGTCACGATGGCGACCAGTACCTTCTCCCAATAGAAATCGCAAATCGTTACGCCTCGAACAGGACGTGCCGGATTGCATCTCCGAACCTACCTATTCGAGGCAGCGACGGTCCTTCTCTATCGGACAAAAAAATGGTCTTCCCTCAAGGCCTGGGGAATGAAGCTCGTGAAGCGGGTCGGTTTGCAAAAGGCAAAGGTCGCCATTGCCCGCAAGATCGCTGTGATCCTCCACTGCATTTGGGTGGATGGCACGTCGTTCGACTGGGGCCACGCGCCGGCCTGACCTTATTCTGCAAGTTCCTGGCCCGGTCCGCCGGGCCCGGCGATGTCCCGCTGGGACGGTGGTCGTGGTGACCTCGGTCATCGGCTGGTGGCGGGCTCGCCCGCACGCCGTTGCAAACGATGAGGCACCCGATCCGGACATCATCATGAGGTGCCTGCGACCTCGGAAAATGAAATGGACGCCTCCCTCCCAAATCGGTAGGAGCGGCAACGAGCGAGCCAACTGGGCAGAGA
>NZ_JCAMOP010000189.1:0-1082 GCF_059512345.1 Bradyrhizobium sp. Unk1 | reverse complement strand
GGGGGATTAGGCGCCGATGCGCATCGCCCAGCTCGCCCCCTTGGCCGAAAGCGTCCCTCCAAAGCTTTATGGCGGCACAGAGCGGGTGATCGCCTGGCTGGTGGACGAACTGGTCGAGCTCGGACACGACGTCACCCTCTTTGCAAGCGGCGACTCACGCACAAACGGCAAGCTTCATCCCGTGTGGCCGCGCGCGCTGCGTCTGGGGCGAAGGGGCGCGGATCCGAGCGCCGCCAGCGCTCTGCTCATCGAAGCAATCGCGAAGCGCGCGGGCGACTTCGACGTGATCCACTCACACATCGACTGGCTGCCGCTTCCGGTGCTGCGCCGGACCGGCGTGCCGTTTCTCACGACCATGCACGGCCGGTTAGACCTGCCAGGACTATCCGATGTCGTCCGGGAGTATGCCGAAGCCGGCTTCGTTTCGATTTCCGACCATCAGCGCCAACCGCTACGGGATGCGAAGTGGATCGGCACAATCCTCCACGGGCTGCCGACGCGCTCGTTTCAGGCGTCTTGCGAACCGGGATCATATCTGGCCTTTCTTGGCCGCCTGACGGCGGAGAAAGGTCCTGAGGACGCTATCCGCATCGCGCGTGCTGCTGGGAGGCCGCTGCGCATCGCCGCCAAGATACCCCGTGCCGAGACTGCCTACTTCAAGAAACGGCTTGAACCTCACATCGACGGCAAGAGCGTCCAGCTCGTCGGCGAGGTCGACGACTCCAGGAAGCAGCCGTTCCTCGCCGGCGCTGCCGCCTTGTTGTTCCCCATTAATTGGCCGGAGCCGTTCGGTCTCGTCATGATAGAGGCGATGGCGTGTGGGACGCCGGTGATCGCCTATCGCTCGGGCTCGGTGCCGGAGATCGTCGAGCACGGCGTCACGGGCTTCATCGTCGAGGACGAGGCGCAAGCCATCAAGGCGGTGAACGAATTGGACCGGCTGGACAGACGGAAAGTGCGCGCCCGGTTCGAGGAGCGCTTTTCCGCGAAACGAATGGCAAAAGAGTACGAAAGCCAATATCGGAAGCTGATCGCTCCTGCAGAGGGCGCCGAACGGGAATGCGCTCTGCAACTGCCACGAT
>NZ_JCAMOP010000188.1:0-1110 GCF_059512345.1 Bradyrhizobium sp. Unk1 | reverse complement strand
ACGTCCGGTTTGATGAGCGGGGAGAGGAAACGGAACGCGCGACAAGCGCATCACCGCGCCTCTCCTCGACTCTACTCAAGCGGCAGAAGAACGACACCACGGACGCGGAAGCGATTGCGAGGCAGTCACGAGACCCAACATGCGGTTCGTGCCGACCAAGACGGTCGAGCAACAGAGCTGTCTGATGCTTCATCGCGCGCGCCATCTCTTCATCCGCCAGCAGACTGCCGTCATTAATTCAATCCGCGCCTATTTTGCCGAGTTCGGGATTGTCGCCCCGGTCGGGCGCCGGGGTGTCGAGCAGTTGCTGGAAGTCGTCGCCGATACAGCTGACCGCCGGCTCCCGGAGGTGGCCCGCGCATGTCTTGCTGCTCTCGGCAGTCAATTGCGGGCGCTGAAGGCCCAAATCCTGGAGTTCGACAGGCGCATCATCGCCTGGCATCGATCAAGCGCGACGAGCAAACGGCTGGACGCGATCCCTAGCGTCGGACCGGCGCTGGCAACAGCTCCGGTCGCCAGCATTGCTGATCCCAAGACTTTCCGATCAGGACGGGACTTCTCCGCCTGGGTTGGACTTGTGCCGAAGCAGAACTCAAGCGGGGGCAAGGACAAGCTTGGCAGTATCAGCAAGCAAGGCGACCGCTATTTGCGCAGCCTGTTCACGGCTGGCGCGCTCGCCGTGATCCGCTATGCCAAGATCCATGGCACCGGGCATCGGCCCTGGCTTACGGGACTTCTGGCGCGGCGACCGACCAAGGTTGCCGCCATCGCGCTCGCCAATAAGCTCGCCAGGATGGCCTGGGCGATGATGACCAGGAACGAGCGCTACCAGGAACCGGCAGCGCTGGCGGCCTAAACGAGATCGTGCCGGACATCTCTGGCGCGTCGTAACGGTTGGAGGACGAACAGCACGTAATGCAGCGCCGGTCGATCCTGCGATCAGGACAACCCACTAGGGCCATGGCATCTTCGAATGCGTGCTTTTGACCGGGACCTGATCCGCGGAGGGCATTATGGCCAGCGGTCATGTGAACCGCGCAAACAGATCCCATGATTGAGGCGCAGAGGAGCTAAGCTGCGTCATCCTAAACCGGAGATCTGATCATGACT
>NZ_JCAMOP010000187.1:0-1111 GCF_059512345.1 Bradyrhizobium sp. Unk1 | reverse complement strand
ATCGGCGCCCCCGCCGGCATGAGCATAACCCCGGAAAATTCCAGCGCCGGCTGGCCTAGTTTTGGGGAGCACTTCAACAAACCCCGAGACTCTAACTGCCGCTGGATGAAAATTCAGTGGCAGGTCACTATGTAAACAAACTGCGGAAGCCACTGCAGAACCAATTTCTGTGCGGCTAACTTGTTTGCGTCATAGCTAGGGTGTGGGCTCAATTGATCGAAGCCAAATTCGTACGGAAGCGAGTTGAACGAAAGCAAAGAACGTCGCGCCGAGCTTGTCGTAGCGGGTGGCGATGCGTCGAAACTGCTTCAGTTTGTTGAAGAAGCGCTCAACGTGGCTGCGCTCGCGATAGATGGCCTTCTTCCACCAGAACCTCTTCTTCCGGTTGGATTTGTTGGGAATGTTGGGGATCGCACCTTGATCACGGATGTGGGCACGAACACGATCGGCATCGTAGCCTTTGTCGGCGATGACGACGGCGCCCGCATCGAGTCCGTCCAGCAGGGCCTCGGCGCACGTCACGTCGTGGGCCTCGCCGGGGGGGTCATGAGGCGGACCGGGCGGCCTTTCGCGTCGACGCGCGCGTGGATTTTGGTGGTGAGGCCGCCTCGGCTTCGGCCCACACAACGATCTCCACTCTTTTTTTCACCCCGGAAGCATGCTGATGGACCCGCACGATCGAACTGTCGATCATCCGCACTGACCTTGCCATCGTGTGCCTTGACGACCGCGTCCATCAGCCGGTCCCAGATGCCGGCTTTGCGCCAGCGGTTGAAACGATTGTAAGCGGTCGTATAAGGCCCGTAGCGCTCGGGCAGATCGCGCCACGGCGCTCCCGCGCGCAGAACCCAGAAGATGCCGTTGAGAACGCGGCGGTTGTTGCCTGGCTTGCGACCTCGACGGTCCTTCGGGAGAAGGGGTTCGATAACACTCCACTCGAAATCCGTCAGCTCGTAGCGCATGATCACAGCCCCGATGTTTGGTAGCTTGAATCATGGTCCGCCGTGATCCGCTAGTCGAATTTGAGTACACGGCCTTCTGTAATGGGCCCGATGATGTCAAGCCTCCCGGGTGAACGTCACGCCGCCGAGCTCATGCTTCTGTCCGTGGT
>NZ_JCAMOP010000186.1:0-1118 GCF_059512345.1 Bradyrhizobium sp. Unk1 | reverse complement strand
CGTTTCAACATCATCATTCTGAGGGACAGCCACTTACCTGGCTAGGCTCGCGAAGGCCGGCCCATCACGGCATCTAGGCTTCTGGTCCCAAATCCGGGAGCCACTTCAGATCGCTCGAGGCTTCGTGAAGCATGTTGTGTTCGCCCTGTTCGATTTGTCGCGTTTGCACCACAATGATGTTCGAGCGGCCGGCCGCACAATGCAACTTACACAAAAGAAAGGCTTAAAGCGCTTTCTGCCGTTCCTGCGCAGTTGGCACGAGACTTGAGGTGCTGCGGCGGTCGGTTGCTGACCGGCCACATTCGTCACTACTTAAAAGGTGAAAACATGAGAAACGATATGTCAGCCTATGGCGTAAGCGAGTTGACTCTGGAAGAAGCGTCTGCGGTTGCGGGAGGACAAGAATGCGAAACTATCATTATTGTTAACCCAGACGGTACTTGGAGCTGGGGGAAAAACTGCCCCGAGCAGCCCCCTGCGTAAATAGTGTGTCCGGCCGGGGATCGGCGATCGTAGCTGCCTGCGCCGCAGCCCCGGCTCGGCTCGCCTCACGCTGTTCGTATGGAAACTTAGTGTGCGACGAAAAACGTTTCGCGCGCGATGTATCCATCGAGAGAAGAGATGCCGTTCAGTGGGCCTATCACGGCGCGACGCTAAGGCTTTATTCATCCCGGTGCGGCGGGACGAAGCGAGTGGCTCTTGTGGAGTTATTGCGCCGATTGCAAGACTCATATTCATGTTGTCTCTCTTTGGGCAGCCTGCCGCCTGCACTGCCGGTCTCACTACGAACGACACGCAACGTGCAATCCTATAACTTAACTGGACTAGCTGAGAAGTAGCCGCAACTCGATCTAGCTAGATCAATGGTTTGAAGCTGCTGATCGTCCTGGAATTTGCGACAATCTGTATGAGTGACGTGTTACTGCCTGCAGAAATGATCTGCTACACTGCAGAGAGCATCCTGTCCCGAGAATCAGGACGCTCTTTGGCGATCTACAAGGTCATTGTGCTGTCTGTCGTTGGAGCCTTAGTGTCGCTGCGGACCTGAGCCCCAAAGGTCATCCAGCGATGGGCGGAATCCTTTGGTCATTTGAGCCTGTGTGGCTTGGTGATGCAAC
>NZ_JCAMOP010000185.1:0-1125 GCF_059512345.1 Bradyrhizobium sp. Unk1 | reverse complement strand
GTCCGCTCCGTTTATCAAAACGGAACGGCATCCGCACCACCTAAGCCGCCGGTCCAAAATCCGGGGTCCACTTCAGGACAACGCTGACGCGTTGACCGCATGGCCACAGCAACTGCAGCAGACAAAGTCTCTGGCAGCATGATAGAAAGAGATCAGGAGCGCTCAGTTTCCAACTAACAAACCGGTTCAAGCGGTCCCGCTCCGCGGGTCCATTTCAGGGTTATTCTGGAAAAGTCGCTAGCTGGTGATGCGTGCTCGGTACTCGGAAGCCACGAAGCGTCATCTCCTCGGGCGTCCCATGGATTGATGGCGCACCGAAAAACACATCCTGAATCGGCCTGTCGCCGAACATTCTGACGGTGCGATAGAGATCCGGATTCACGGGACCATAGTCCCATGCCTCAAACTCTCCTTCGACCAACCGCCTTCCGGTTCGTCCAAGGTGAGCCATGTGGGCCATGTATATAGGATCTTCTGGAGCGCCGGATTGGTTACGCCCCAATTGCCACTCGTACATATGTAGCGAGCTGCAGCGTTGGTGGGGACTGACATTTTGGCGGTTCCTCTCGGCCGGTTGCCGTCGGCCGATTCTCAATGAGCACAGATCAGATAGGATTCATTGCAAAATTGTCACTGGGGGTGTGGTTAATTAAATCCCGCCCAGCCTCAGCCCCAGTCATCACCATCGCAAAGCGCCGCGTAGGCAATCGTCGCTAGCGACCCCGCCGACCAAACGTTAGTTCAGTCATCCCCGCGCAACGGCAAAGCCGTTGTCGCTGGAAATACGAGGCGTGCACTGCGCGGGGAGCCTCGAAGGATGAGCCCGTCGCAGCCAGACGGCCCGTTGCCCTTCGAGGGGCGCCGAAGAAGGCGGCCACCTCAGGGTACCGGAGTTGGACTGATCGTCAGACGAAGCGCGGCCCTTTAAGCCGGCGCCAGCTTGGCCACTTCCGGCTTCATGTCGTTCAGCACACCGGTAATGGCCGCGATCAGCTCGTCGACCTGAGCCTTGGTGACGATCAGCGGCGGGCAGATGGCGATGGCATCGAGCATGTTGCGCGAGATCACGCCGCGCTCCTGGAGCATGCGGCTGGCGATGCCGCCGACGGCGCCGGGCGTGCTGGC
>NZ_JCAMOP010000184.1:0-1125 GCF_059512345.1 Bradyrhizobium sp. Unk1 | reverse complement strand
GGGCCTGTTGCGTTATCGGCTCTTGAGGCTGAAGACGTCAGGAGAGAAGGCCTTGGTCCCGGTAATTTCCTGCCAAGATCTGTAGTTGTCGCCCTCGGCGGGCGGCTCACGCGGCGATCGTGGCCCACCGCCTCATGTTGAAGGCGATGGACGCGAGCAGGACTTGCCCGGTCGCCTTGGTCAGACCGACGTAGCGGATGCAGGTCAGCCGCATGCGGCGTTTGAGAGTAGCGAAGGTGGTCTCGACCTGGGCTCGGCGGCGCGCGATGAGGAGGTTGTAGCGTTTGAGCCTGGGCGGCAGCTCCGGGTGATGTCGGTTGGGCCGACGCGCGATGCGGGGTTTCTTGCCCTCCGCCTTCAGCCGGGCTCGTCGGGCATGGGTGTCGTAAGCCGCATCGGCCCACA
The DNA here is from genome assembly GCF_059512345.1 of Bradyrhizobium sp. Unk1. Classification (NCBI taxonomy): domain Bacteria; kingdom Pseudomonadati; phylum Pseudomonadota; class Alphaproteobacteria; order Hyphomicrobiales; family Nitrobacteraceae; genus Bradyrhizobium; species Bradyrhizobium sp. Unk1. The sequence continues at coordinate 720 of NZ_JCAMOP010000184.1, read as the reverse complement.
CCGCAGCTTCATCGCCGCGGATCAAAGCGTCCGCAGGCGTCGTGTCGTTGATGTTGGCCGCTGTGGTCAGTACCGCGCGGATCAAGCCGGATCCTTCGTCGACACCGACATGGGCCTTGTAACCGAAGGTCGAGCCGCCCTTGCCTTGCCGTTTGGTGAACCGGGCATCAGGATCGTTTGAGGGGCGGTCCTCCTTGGGCGGAGCCGACACTGCCTGGATCAAGGTCGCATCCAGCATCGTGCCGCGCTTGAGGATCACGCCAGCATTCTCAAGCTGACGATCCAGTTCGCCAAACAGCTTCTCCAGCAGGCGTTGTTCAACGAGCTGGTTCCGGAAGCGGTTCAGCACCGTATGGTCGGGCGTCGCATCCTCAAGGCTCAAACCGACGAAGCGCTTGAACGACAACCGGTCGCCCAGCGCCTCCTCGAGCTCTCGCTCCGAAAGACCATAGAGCGACTGCAACAGCACAGCACGAAACAGCACCAGCACCGGATAGCCTGGCCGACCCGGGCTTGCTTCATCCCGCAAATGGCCGATCAGCTTCTCGAACCGGTACCACTTGACCAGGCCAGCCAGCCGATCCAGCGCCGCATTGGCGCCGGCCCCCTTCGGCATCAGCGCTTCCACAAAGCTCGGCTGTCCCGTCTGCTTAACCGCCATCGCTACCCTCCAAGGCTTTGCCCGAGGGAATCACAATTGACGAATTACGCAACAGGCCC
>NZ_JCAMOP010000183.1:0-1137 GCF_059512345.1 Bradyrhizobium sp. Unk1 | reverse complement strand
GTTTTTCATGCGAATCGCGATGATCGGAACGGGCTATGTGGGACTGGTGTCCGGAGCCTGCTTTGCGGATTTCGGTCACGACGTCACCTGCGTCGACAAGGACGAGAAGAAGATCGCGGCGCTTCATCGCGGCGAGATTCCGATCTACGAGCCCGGCCTCGACGAGCTGGTCGCGACCAATGTGAAGGCCAAGCGGCTCGACTTCACCACCGATTTGTCGAAGCCGGTCGCGGACGCCGATGCCGTCTTCATCGCGGTCGGCACGCCCTCGCGCCGCGGCGACGGTCACGCCGATCTCTCCTATGTCTACGCCGCCGCGCGTGAGATCGCGCAGTCGCTGTCAGGCTTCACCGTCGTCGTGACCAAGTCCACCGTCCCGGTCGGTACCGGCGACGAGGTCGAACGCATCATCCGCGAGACCAACCCCGCGGCCGACGTCGTCGTCGCCTCCAACCCCGAATTCCTGCGCGAGGGCGCGGCGATCCGCGACTTCAAGTATCCCGACCGCGTCGTCGTCGGCACCTCCGACGAGCGCGGCCGCAAGGTGATGGGCGACGTCTATCGTCCGCTGTCGCTGAACCAGGCCCCGTTGATGTTCACGGCGCGCCGCACCGCCGAGATGATCAAATACGCCGCGAACGCGTTCCTCGCGACCAAGATCACCTTCATCAACGAGATCGCGGACCTTTCGGAAAAGGTCGGCGCCAACGTGCAGGAGGTCGCGCGCGGCATCGGCCTCGACAACCGCATCGGCACCAAGTTCCTGCATGCGGGTCCGGGCTTCGGCGGCTCCTGCTTCCCGAAGGACACCAAGGCGCTGATCAAGATCGCGCAGGACTATGACGTGAGCTTGCGCATCGTCGAATCCGTGCTGGCCGTCAACGAGAACCGCAAGCGCGCGATGGCGCGCAAGGTGAGCCAGGCGCTCGGCGGCTCGCTGCGCGGCAAGACCATCGCCGTGCTCGGCCTCACCTTCAAGCCCGACACCGACGACATGCGCGATGCGCCGTCGATCCCGCTGGTCACCGGCCTGATCGACATGGGCGCGACGGTCAAGGCCTTCGATCCCGTCGGCATGGAGCAGGCCAAGGGCGAGCTGCCGAACATCACCTATTGCGAGGACGCCTATTCCTGCGC
>NZ_JCAMOP010000182.1:0-1148 GCF_059512345.1 Bradyrhizobium sp. Unk1 | reverse complement strand
CACTCGCTCTTGGCCGTGCAGATGTCGAGCCGGCTGTCACAGGCTGTGGGAGTCGAGCTGCCGCTGTCGACGCTGTTCGCAAGGCCCGTGCTGACCGACCTGGCGGCAAGCATCGCCGAGCTGTTGAGCCGCTCCGGTCCACAAGAGCTGCCGTCGATTGCAGCCGTGTCGCGTCATGAGCCGCTTGTGCTGTCGTTTGCGCAGCAGCGGCTATGGTTTTTGGCGCAGCTGAACGAAGGCAGCACGAACTATCACATTCCGCTGACCTTGCGATTGCGCGGGATGCTCGACCACATCGCCTGGCAGCGCAGCCTTGACCGTCTGTTTGCGCGTCATGAGGCGCTGCGCAGTGTGTTTGTCGCGACGCAGGGCAAGCCCCGGGTTGAGGTTCTGCCGCCGGATGCGGGTCTGCCGATAGTTGAGCATGATCTGCGGGAGAGATCGGATGCGGAAGCGGCACTTTTGGATCTGTGCCATGAAGAGGGCCGCACGCCATTCGATCTTGCGTGCGGTCCGCTGATCCGCGGGCGTCTGGTGCGGTTGTCGGACGAGGAGCACGTCTTCCTGCTGACCCAGCATCACATCGTCTCGGACGGCTGGTCGATGGGCGTGCTGCTGCGTGAACTTAGCCAGCTCTACCGGGCGTTCGAGGCTGGGCAGGACGATCCTCTGCCGCCGCTTGCGATCCAGTATCCAGATTATGCCGCCTGGCAACGCCAATGGCTGTCGGGGGATCGGCTGCAGAAGCAGGCGCAGTATTGGGGCAGCGCCCTGGCAGGCACAGCCCGTCTTGTCTTGCCGACGGACCATGCGCGGCCTGCCCAGCAGTCGTTTGCCGCGGCCACGGTCCCGATCACCGTCGATGCGGATTTGACGCGGGAGCTGAAGCGGCTGAGCCTGCAGCATGGCACGACGTTGTTCATGACGGTGCTGGCGGCCTGGGCGGCGGTGCTGTCGCGTCTGTCGGGGCAGGACGATCTTGTGATTGGCGTGCCGAGCGCCAATCGGGGGCACCGCGAGATCGAAGAGCTGATCGGGTTCTTCGTCAACACCCTGGCGCTTCGGCTGGACCTGTCGGGCAAGCCGCGCGTCTCGGAGCTTCTGGAGCGGACGCGGCGCACGGTGCTGGCTGCGCAGGAGCATCAGGA
>NZ_JCAMOP010000181.1:0-1161 GCF_059512345.1 Bradyrhizobium sp. Unk1 | reverse complement strand
ACCTGCATGATATCCTCCTTCACTGCAGTTGACGCTCAAGATTCCACCGCGGCGAGGGCGGGGTCCATACCATTGGCTCCGGGTTGGCAAGGAGAATCTTCACTTGCGGCGTTGGTCGGAGCAGCCATGTGTTCGGCCTTTTTGCGCGGTACTCATGACCGCTGGCCATAATGCCCTCCGCGGATCAGGTCCCGATCAAAAGCACGCATTCGAAGATGCCATGGCCCATATGGGTTGTCCTGATCGCCGGATCGACCGGCGCTGCATTAGTGCTGTTCGCCCTTCCAACCGTTACGTCACACCCGAATGTCCGGTTGTGATCTCGTTCACGCCGTGAGAGCGGCGGGTTCCCTGTAGCGTTCGTTCCTGGCCATCATCGCCCATGCCATCCTGGCGAGCTTGTTGGCGAGCGCGATCGCGGCGACCTTGGTGGGACGCCGCGCCAACAACGCTGTGAGCCAGGGCCGATGCCGCGCGCCATGGATGGCATAGCGGATCACGGCGAGTGCACCTGCCGTGAACAGGCTGCGTAAGTAGCGATCGCCTTGCTTACTGATACTGCCAAGCCTGTCCTTGCCCCCACTGGAGTTCTGCTTCGGCACGAGCCCGACCCAGGCCGAGAAGTCCCGCCCCGATCGGAAGGCATTGGCATCGGCAACGCTCGCGACTAGCGCCGTTGCCAGCGCTGGACCGACGCCAGGGATCGCATCCAGTCGCTTGCTCGTCGCGTTTGATCGATGCCAGGCGATAATGCGCCTGTCGAACTCCAGGATCTGAGCCTTCAGTGCCCGCAACTGACTGCCGAGAGCCGCAAGACACGCACGGGCCACCTCCGGGAGGCGGCGTTCAGCTGGATCGGCGACGACTTCCAACAGCTGTTCGACACCCCTGCGCCCAACGGGGGCGACGATCCCGAACTCGGCCAGATAAGCGCGGATTGAGTTGATGACGGCAGTCTGCTGGCGAATGAAGAGATGGCGCACGCGATGAAGCATCAGACAGCTCTGTTGCTCGATCGTTTTGATCGGCACGAACCGCATGTTGGGTCTCGTGACCGCCTCGCAAATTGCCTCCGCGTCGGTGCTGTCGTTCTTCTGCCGCTTGAGTAGAGTCGAGGAGAGGCGCGGTGATGCGCTTGTCGCGCGTTCCGTTTCCTCTCCC
>NZ_JCAMOP010000180.1:0-1184 GCF_059512345.1 Bradyrhizobium sp. Unk1 | reverse complement strand
ATGCGGCGGATCATCGCAATGTCGACGAGGCCGTTGGTCGGATTGGCCGGGGTCTCGATCAGGATCATCGAAACCCGCCCCCTACCCATCGCCTGCTCCGAGGCCTGCCTGACGGAGGCTTCATCGATGCCGTCGGCAAAGCCGACCGCACCGATCGACAGGCGCGCCAGTGTGTTCGTCAGCAACGTTTCCGTGCCGCCATACAGCGGCTGGGAATGCAGGATCACGTCGCCGGGGCGGACGAAGGCGAGGATCGTGGTCGCGATCGCGGCCATGCCGGATGAGAACAGCGCGCAGCTCTCGGTGCGCTCGTAGACCGCGAGCCTGTCCTCGACGATTTCGCTGTTGGGGTGGTTGAAGCGCGAATAGACCAGGCCCGCGCCCATGCCTTCCGGCGGCTCGCGCCGGCCCGCGACATAGTCGAAGAAGTCCTGCCCGTCTTCGGCGGTCTTGAACACGAAGGTGGAGGTCAGGAACACCGGAGGCTTGATGGCGCCTTCCGACAATTGCGAATCGTAGCCATAGGTCAGCATCAGGGTTTCCGGATGCAGCATATGGTTGCCGATATGGGTCTTCGACGGGAACGGTTTTACCATGGCTGCCTCGCTGTTCTGATGCTGGCCGCACGTTGCGGGCCGAATCGGTGGTACACCGCGGTGGTCACAAAATCGAGCCTGTATGCAGGTTCGTCAGCACCTGCTCCGGCAGCGGATTTCCAGGCAGATCTAACTCGGCACCAGCGCTCAACTGCGTCAGTAGGTTCTCGGGTAGGCTGGTTAGCTGGTTGCCGCTAACGGCGAGAGTATGGAGCATAGCGGGGAAGCCCTCCGGCAGACTCGTCAATTGATTGTATGCCGGGGCGCAGTGGGACGAAGTGCTGACAGGCTATGACGCGGCAGATTCAGCTCATGCGGAGGACCAAGACCAGACGGTTGAAAATTGGGCTGCCGAACGGGACGTGGGCCCGCTCGAGGATCGTGAGGCAGGGCAGATTCTGCGCTGAGATGGGATCTCTTCGAACGGACAAGTGATCTCTCTCGGAGAAATTTAATCGCGTTATGGCTTCTTCTCGCAAAAGGATCCATTCCATACTCCCTTGCCAGGACTGAGTCGTCCGTGAAGAAGGCGGGAGAGCGCTGATTTAAGCGATCTTTTGGGCAGGGACAGTTTCGGTGAACGCCCGG
>NZ_JCAMOP010000179.1:0-1189 GCF_059512345.1 Bradyrhizobium sp. Unk1 | reverse complement strand
CCTCAAAACTCGAACAAAGGTGAGCCACAGCCTGCCGCCTTGCAACGGGCGTCACCATTAATGGGATGACCCGCCCCGTCCTCTCGCTCAGAATGTGGCATCTACAGAAAGGAGCAAGCAATGAAGTTACGCAACGCACCCCGACCGGCAACGGCGTTTGGAGTCGATATCGGCAAAAACCTTTTCCACGTCGTGGGACTCGATGCTGCTGGGACGCCGATCCAGAAGGCGACGTTTCGGCGCGATACGCTCTTGCAGTTCTTCGAACGCGCGGCACCTACCCTGGTAGGGATGGAGGCCTGCCCCGGCTCGCAATGGTTGGCACGCAAGATTGCAGCGATGGGACACACCGTCCGCATTATTCCGGCTCAGTTCGTGAAGCCTTTCGTAAAGTCAAACAAGAATGATATCATCGATGCAGCGGCAATCGCGGAGGCCGTGACGCGACCGACGATGCGATTTGTCGAGATGAGGTCGTCTGAACACGTGGACTTGCAAGCTGTGCATCGTGTTCGCGACAGGATGATTTCGCAACGGACGTGCCTGATCAACCAGATGCGTGCGTTTTGCCTAGAATATGGGATCGCTATTCATCAGGGCGCCGGAACGTTCAAAGCCGATCTGCCGAGGATCTTGGTAGATGAGTCCAATGATCTAACTTCGGCGATGCGTCGCATCCTCGCATCAATATTCGACGAACTGAGGCAACTCGAACTTCGTATTGCAGAGATCAATCGCGAGATTGAGGCAATTGCGGCTCAAAGTGACACCGCACGCCGACTGATGACCATCCCAGGCATTGGCCCACTCGCGGCGACTGCGCTTTTGGCAGCGGCTGGATCCGCCCGACAGTTCAAAAAGGCGCGCGATATGGCTGCTTGGCTCGGTCTTGTTCCCAGAGAATATTCCACGGGCGGCAAAACGAAACTGCTCGGGATAAGCAAGCGCGGCAACCGATATCTGCGCCGAATGATCATCCACGGTGCCCGATCCTGCGTGACACATCTTGATCGGTCGCGAAACCGCCTTGGGGCATGGCTCGATGGTCTTCAGGCAAGAATGCACACCAACAAGGTCACCGTCGCTTTGGCGGCCAAAAATTGCCCGTATCGTATGGGTGGTGATGACCAAGCCCGGCGCAACCTATGAACGGCGGGATCCAGCCTTTAGCTGATTCCGTTCGTTCCAG
>NZ_JCAMOP010000178.1:0-1190 GCF_059512345.1 Bradyrhizobium sp. Unk1 | reverse complement strand
ACCCGCGTGTTGGCGATTGGACGACCGATCGGGACCAACGACCCATTGAAATCAGTCGGGCAAGTCCAGATCGTCGCGAAGGTCGTCGTCTCGGTGGGCCCGTAGCAGTTAATGAGACGTACGGCGCCCTTTTCCTTCAACAATCTCAGAAACGAGGCAAGATCACCGCGCTCACCCCCACAGAGGAGGTGCTTCAGTTGCGCCAACGTCGGAGCAATCGTTGATGTATATTGGTTGAATAATGCTGTTGTTAGAAACAGTGACGTTACCCGGTGCTGTTCAAGCGCCCGGGCAAAACTAGGAGTATCCCTGACGGTGGCGGCATGCATGGCAACAATGCAACCACCGTTAAGCAGCGGTGCCCATACTTCGAATGTGCTTGCGTCGAAGGCGGGATTGCCAGCCCATGCCACCCGATCTCCTGCATCGATCTTCACATACCCACTGTTGATCACGAGCCGGTTGACGGCACGATGAGGAACAACAACTCCTTTGGGAAGGCCAGTTGAGCCGGAGGTGTACATGACGTAAGCGGCAGTTTCAGCGCTCAACGCCAGCCCAGGATTGGAACTACATCCCGTTCCAGCCGTGAGCGGCTCAATAGCACGAACAGGTATCGTCGCTTCAACCAGATCATCAGCGCAAAGCACCAAGCGTGCAGCACAATCGGCCATGAGCAATTCTTGTCGCGCCGACGGGAGGGCGCGATCGATCGGTACATACACGCCGCCCGCCTTCAGAATCGCCAGCTGCGCCACCAGAAGAGCGACGGAGCGGTCCAGCACTGTGGCAATGCGATCCCCAGGTTTGACCCCGAGGGCGATCAGATGATGTGCCAGGCGGTTGGCCCGCGCATTGAGCTCGCCATAGCTCAGCCGCTCATCTTCGCAGACCACCGCCACCGCATCCGGCGCCTTGTGCACCTGCACCTCGAACAGCTCGTGGATGCACCGCTCCGCAGGATACGACGCCGCCGTCCGGTTCAGCTCCTCCAGCAGATACGTGCGCTCGGCAGTCGAGAGCAGCTCAATCCGGTGGACCTCTTGCTGCGCATCGGCAGCCATCGCCCGCAGCAGCGTCAGCAGATAACCACGCTGCCGCTCGATCGTCGCCTGATCAAACAGCGCCGTGGCATAACCCAGCGTTCCGGCGATCTCCTCGCCATGCTCGCCAAGGCTCAGCTCCAGATC
>NZ_JCAMOP010000177.1:0-1209 GCF_059512345.1 Bradyrhizobium sp. Unk1 | reverse complement strand
TCCTGGCGATGAGATATCGTTCAGAGGGACTTGACGAACAAAGGCCCATTACAGAAGCACTACTTTGGCAGATTTTGGTGATTGAGCGGCGGGACCAGATTCCCGAATCGGTTTTTCAATGATTCATAGGTGGTCGGCTTTTGGAGGGCCGATCGAAGGACGTAGACTGGCAAGTCGATCTTGATCGCTGGCTTGCACCGTTTGTCGCAGCGCTTGGGCACAGGACAAGGGCACGGATGTGTCCGGCTTACGTTGCCGGGCTGATTGGTCCTGGAGACCGCAAGAGCGTTCAGCCGATGGCGGCACGCGCTGACGAGGTCAGCTATGATCAGCTTCATCATTTCGTCGCTCCGGGAGTTTGGGACAGTGCTCCATTCGAGGCCGCCCTGCTGAAGGAGGCAGATAGCTTGGTTGGCGATGAAGCAGGGTTTCTTGTCATCGACGACACCGCCTTGCCGAAGAAGGGATGTCACTCGGTTGGCGTCGCACCACAATATGCCTCATCGCTGGGAAAGACTGCCAATTGTCAGTCGCTGGTCTCGGTAACGTTGGCCTCGCGCGAGGTGCCGGTGATGGTGGGCCTGCGGTTATTCCTTCCCGAGAGTTGGACGGATGATTCCGAGCGCATGGCGCGGGCCGGTGTGCCGAAGGATCGACAAACTCCTTTGACAAAGCCGGAGATTGCGGTCGAGGAGATCGACCGCGTCATCGCCTCCGGCGCGCGTTTTGGCTGTGTGCTTGCCGATTCAGGATACGGTTCGAGCGGACCTTTCCGTCGGGCTTTGAGCGAGCGTGGCCTGCTGTGGGCGGTAGGTCTATCGCGACGCCAGAACGTCTATCCCGCCGACGTTACCCTGATCTTCCCCGTCGCGAAGAGCGGAAAGCCTGTCCGTCGTCAGATAATTTGAGACTGGTCAGGCTTTTTGAGAAGGGAGACTCTGGCTCATCAGGTTAGAGTTTAAGCGACCTGCAGTTGATGCTGCAAGCGGCGGTTTGCGATGGTGTCGCGCTTGATGCGGTTTCGTTCTGCGAGGATCGCCTCAGCCCTGCCGAAGTAGACATCGGCTGGCGTGAGGTTGTCGATGCTCTCATGATAGCGGACGTGATTATAGTGTTCGACGAAGGCTCCCACTTGACGCTCGAGATCACCGGGTAGGTAATAGTTGTCGAGCAGGATGCGGTTCTTCAGCGTCTGATGCCAGCGCTCGA
>NZ_JCAMOP010000176.1:0-1217 GCF_059512345.1 Bradyrhizobium sp. Unk1 | reverse complement strand
CGCGCGGTCGCAATTATCCGTAGCCTGGGCGACGACGCATGAGCCGGGTTTCCGCCCTCGCCCTCGGCGCCATCTTGCCGACGATCCCTGACGATCTCTGCGGGTCGATCGACAGTCCAGCAATCAAGGAAATCATCAAAGATCTGCTGGAGGGCGGCCAGGAGGCGTTCGAATTTCGCAAACAGAAATACGATGCTCATAAGTCCGGCCTCATACCTTCGCTTTCGATCCTGTTGCGTCGCCCAATCGCAGACCTCGCCGAGCGTTCCAGGCTGGAAGAATTGTTCAAACCAATCCCATTGAAAGCACCTGCACCAATCAAACGGCCCAGGTCAGCCAGAACGTTTACGACAGCGCACAAGCCATCAGCTGCTCATCCCGCAGACGCCAAACTCATGAGACCCTACGATTCCAATATATCTCACTCGGACAAAACCGCATCCTTCGTGTATGCCGGTGACTCGGTTGCAACTTAGCGGCGCCGGAAAGGTATCGGCAGCGCCTCACGCTATCTACTCAACGCTACGCTTACTCCTGACGTGCGCTGCTAGCTGCACCGCTGTCATGTCGCCCCCCGTAAGGTCGATCGAAGGCGGTGCAAGGTCCGTGGCCGCGGTGGTCGTAGTATCGAGTGCCGTCCGGAGCAATGCCGCGAATGCTCCGGCGAGCTCTTCACCCGCATTGCTCGCGATCGATTAGCCATTGCATCTCCCAGGCGACGAAGCCTGGCTCATTGGCGAGCAACGTGCCTCCGGAGAGAAGAAATACTATCTCGCCAATCTTCCGGCGGCGACGGATCTGCGCACGCTGGCCGCAACCATCAAGGCACGGTGGATTTGTGAGCAGGCGCATCAGCAGTTGAAGGAGGAGCTTGGACTTGATCACTTCGAAGGGCGATCATGGCAAGGTCTTCGTCGCCACGCCCTGATGACAATGATTGCCTACGCCTTCCTGCAACATCGTCGCCTCGCATACGCGGGGCGGAAAAAAAGAATCAACGGGCCTCCGCCTCAGCCAACCATGCCCGCCGTACGTCACGCCATCGTCGATCTCATCCTTCGGCCGCCAACACAGCAGTGCCCATATTGCCGAAAGCAAATCCTTGAAAAACAATGGCGCAAACAAAATCTGCCAAAGTAGTGCTTCTGTAATGGGCCTTTGTTCGTCAAGTCCCTCTGAACGATATCTCATCGCCAGGATCATGCTTCTGTCCGTGG
>NZ_JCAMOP010000175.1:0-1236 GCF_059512345.1 Bradyrhizobium sp. Unk1 | reverse complement strand
TTGAAGTGCTCCCCAAAACTAGGCCAGCCGGCGCTGGAATTTTCCGGGGTTATGCTCATGCCGGCGGGGGCGCCGATGAGCCATTCAACAGCGATATCGGCGCCTTGTTGCCGATCGCGCTGTGGGGCCGGACTTCGTTGTAGTCTCTACGCCAATCCTCCATTTTCTGCCGCGCGTCGTCAAGGCTCAGGAACCAGTGCGTGTTCAGGCACTCGCTTCTGAGCTTGCCGTTGAAAGATTCGATGAAGCTGTTGTCCGTCGGTTTTCCCGGCCGCGAGAAATCCAGCACCACACCCTTCTGGTAAGCCCAGATATCGAGATCGCGGGAGATAAACTCTGATCCCTGGTCGACGCGGATCGTCCTGGGATAGCCAAGGATCTTGCAGATACGCTCCAAGGTCAGCACGACATCCTCGCCTCGATAACTGAAGCGCGGATCGACGGCTGGCGAGAAGCGACTGAAGGTGTCCACGATCGTGAGAACACGGATCTTGCGGCCCGTGGCGAGCTGGTCGTGAACGAAGTCCATTGCCCAGGTCTCATTGATCTGGCGTGCTTCCGTCCTATCCTCGCGCAGCTTGGCCTTCACGCGACGCTTCGGCGCTTTGTTGCGTAATTGCAGGCTTAACTCCCGATAAAGACGATAGACGCGTTTGACGTTGATGGCCCAGCCGTCACGTTGCAGCAGGACATGGACCCGGCGATAGCCGTATCTCACCCGCGTCTCGCAGATGTCCTTGATCCGGCCTTTGAGAGCGGCCTGGTCGCCGCGCTTCGACTTGTAGACGTACAGTGCGCGATCGATCCGAAGGGCCGAGCAGGCCCGCCTGATCGAGACCTTCCAGTCACTTCGCACCTTGTCGACAAGCTCACGCTTGCGGCCAGGCTTTAGAGCTTTTTTGACAGCACATCCTGAAGCATGGCCTTGTCCAACGACAGGTCGGCGACAATCCGCTTCAGCTTGCTGTTCTCTTCCTCGAGCTGACGCAGCCGCTTCATCTCTGAGGGCAACAGGCCAACGTACTTCTTCCGCCAATTGTAGAACGTCGCCTCGCTGATCCCGGCCTTGCGGCAGACCTCTGCCACCGCCGAGCCATCTTCAGCTTGCTTCAAAACAAATGCGATCTGCGCCTCTGAAAACTTCGATGCCTTCATGGAACTCTCCTCGTCCCCGTCAGGGGATCATAAATGGAAAATTCCAGTTCAAACTGGCCTAATTTGGCGGGGGCACGTCAG
>NZ_JCAMOP010000174.1:0-1240 GCF_059512345.1 Bradyrhizobium sp. Unk1 | reverse complement strand
GGATTGAACGAAGCCGCTGCCGCGGCGTGAGGGGCAAGGTGGCGTAGATCGCCTCCTGGCTGAGAGGATGTGGGTGTTGGAGCCCACCCCCCTCAGACAGGAGTATCGAGATGGCCGATTTGAGCCCTCTTCGCCGCCGCATGATCGAAGACATGACCGTCCGCAATCTGTCGCCGGCGACGCAACGATCCTACATCAGCGCGGTTTCGAAGTTCAGCCGCTATTTTGGCCGATCGCCTGACCGGTTAGAGCTGGAAGACGTCCGCGCCTTCCAGGTGCATCTGGTCTCGACCGGCATCTCATGGCCGGCGCTGAACCAGATCGTCTGTGCGCTACGGTTTTTCTACGGCGTCACACTCGGCGAGGCGCTCATCCCGGAGCGCATTCCCTATGCGCGAGAGCCGCGCAAGCTGCCGGTCGTGCTCAGCGCCGACGAAGTGGTTCAGTTCCTCGAGGCCGTGTCCAGCCTGAAGAGCCGCGCCGCGCTCACCACGGCCTATGCGGCCGGACTCAGGGCCTCCGAAGTCGCGGGACTGCGGATCGAAGACATCGACAGCGCCCGCGGCGTCATCCAGGTGCGCCACGGCAAGGGCGCGAAGGATCGCAACGTGATGCTGTCGCCCCAGCTGCTGGGCATCCTGCGCACCTACTGGCGGCTTGCCCGGCCGCGGCTTTATCTGTTCCCGGGTCGTGACCAAGATCATCCGATCGATCAGACCGTGTTGCACGCCGCCTGTCGGTCGGCGGTGAAGGCTGCGGGCCTGACCAAGCGCGTCACGCTGCACACGCTGCGCCACAGCTTCGCGACGCATCTTCTCGAGAACGGAACCGATATCCGGATCATCCAGGTCTTGCTCGGGCACAATAATTTGTCGTCGACAGCGCGCTACACGCAGGTCGCCACCGATACGATCCGGGCGACGCAGAGCCCGCTCGATCGCCTGTCGCTGGAGGTGACGCCACCTCGATGATCCGCGGCCGGATGCGGGTGATGATCCGCCCCGACAGCCGCTCCAACAGGCCCGCCATCGAGATTGCCGATATTCTGCGCCGGCATGGCGACACCTATCGCCGTGACCGTGCCGGTCATCTCGGTCGGGTCGAACGGCGCGTGATGAGCGCGATCGTGGCGTGCCGGACCGAGGCGCTCGGCGGCCACATGGAGGCTTGCGACGACTGCGGCACGACACGCGTCGCCTATAATTCCTGCCTTATGGGCAAAGCCGGTAATGGGGAGCTG
>NZ_JCAMOP010000173.1:0-1281 GCF_059512345.1 Bradyrhizobium sp. Unk1 | reverse complement strand
TAGCAGTCTGCTGAAGAACCCCCTCGCCAGGGAGGGGGCTTGATGATTCACTTTATCATCTCGATTCGGTGGAGGCGATGATGCGCGGGAGGTTTACGGATCAGGGCGGCCTGTTTTCGTACATCGCGCCGGATAAGCGTGTGCCAGCGAACCATCCGCTGCGGAAGGTCCGGGAACTCGTTCGGGATGTTTTGAGTGATTTGAACCGCAGCCTTGGGAAGCTCTACGCCAGCGAGGGACGTCCTTCGATCCCTCCGGAGCAATTGCTGAGCGCCCTGCTGCTGCAGGTGTTCTACGGCATCCGCTCGGAACGCCAGTTGATGGAGCAACTGGACTACAATCTTTTGTACCGCTGGTTCGTAGGCCTGTCGCCGGACGATCCGGTCTGGGACCCGACCAGCTTCACCAAGAACCGGGAGCGGCTGCAGAACGGCGATGTGTTCACGAAGTTCATGACCAGGCTTCTGAACCATCCGCAGGTCAAGCCGCTGCTGTCGGACGAGCACTTCTCGGTGGATGGAACGCTGATCGAAGCCTGGGCTTCACAGAAGAGCTTTCGCCCTAAGGACGGCAGCGGTGACGACGATGACGGCGCCAATTTCCACGGCCAGAAGCGCAAGAACGACACCCATGCGAGCACCAGCGACCCGGACAGCAGGCTTTATCGCAAGGCGGCCGGACGGGAGGCCAAGCTTTGCTATATGGGCCACGCCACCATGGAGAACCGGCATGGGCTGGCGGTGGCCGGCAAGGTCACACATGCCAATGGTACCGCTGAACGCCGAGCTTCGGAGGCCATGCTGAAGGCGAGACGCAAAGCCGCAGGCCGTCGCATCACGGCCGGTGAGGACAAGGCGTACGATACGGCCGATCATGTCGCCAATCTTCGCGCCATCGGCGTGACGCCGCATGTGACGCAGAACCAGGCCGTCACCAAAACCGGTAAGACCCGCGACAGCGCCATCGACGAACGAACCACGCGACATCCGGGCTACGGCATGTCGCAGTCACGCCGGGCGATGGTCGAGTGCATCTTCGGATGGGGCAAGCAGCACGGCACCATGCGCAAGACCAAACATCGTGGCATCGCTCGCGTCGCCGCCGACTTCCTACTCAATCTGATCGCCTATAACCTGATCCGCATTCCCAAACTGCTTGCCACTTAGCCACCCCGCGTCAGGCTACACCCAACACCAGCCGAGAAAATTACGTCCAACTCCACCGCATCGCCCCAACAACGACCGGCGAGGACGCTCCATTTCGAGGTTTTTCAGCAGACTG
>NZ_JCAMOP010000172.1:0-1354 GCF_059512345.1 Bradyrhizobium sp. Unk1 | reverse complement strand
CGATCAGGCGGCGCGGACTTCAGCGGTCGGAATGACTTCGATTCCGTCCGCAAACTTTACCCCGGATATCAGCTCCGGCAACTGATTTGTGCCCTTCAACCGTCGCCAGGTTTTAGATGCGGCGCCGACCAGCTTGAAGACCATCAACTTTGCTGTGTGTGGCGATAACGCTCCCTTCGTTCGCACAGTCCGGTGCCTGACCGTGGCAAAGACGCTCTCGATTGGATTCGACGTGCGCAGATGCGACCAGTGCTCGGCATGGAAGTCATAAAACGCCAACATAGCCGAGCGATCCTTGATCAGGCATTCAACGGCCGGCTTGTATTTGACGCCGTACTTCTCGACAAAGATATCAATCGCTGTTTCAGCGGCCGCCCGGTTCGGCGCTAGGTAGATGTCACGCAGATCACTGTTTATTGCCGGCTGCACGGACTTGGCGACCTTGTCGAGCACGTTGTTCACCTTGTGCAGCCAACATCGCTGATGTTGCGTGCCGGGGAAGATTTCATCGAGCGCCCGCCAGAAGCCGAGAGCGCCGTCGCCGACAGCAAGCTGAGGCCCGATCTGCAAGCCGCGCTTGCGCAGATCGATCAGCAATTCTCGCCAACTTTGTGCGCTCTCGCGTACCCCGACCTGGAAGCCGATCAATTCCTTCTTTCCTTCAGGCGTGGCGCCTATCAACACCAGGATGCATTCGGCATGGTCCTCCATGCGAGCCTGCAGATAGACGCCATCCGCCCAGATATAAACGTAGCGCCGCGCCGACAGGTCGCGCTTTTGCCAACGTTCGTATTCGGCCTGCCAGTCCTTCTTCAGGCCAGCGATGACCGGCGGCGACAAGTTCGGCGCGTCCTTGCCGAGCAAGGCCGAAAGCGCCTCCCGGAAGTCGCTGGTCGAGATTCCCCGCAAATAGAGCACGGGGATCAACGCGTCCAAGCTCTTCGCCCGGCGGGCCCAGAGCGGCAGGATCGTCGAATGAAACCGGATCCTGTCGCCTGGCCCGCTTGCTCCACGGTCGCGGGCCTTCGGACGGGCGACCACGACAGGGCCGATGCCCGTGGCAATTTCGCGCGCCGGCCCATATCCATGCCGCACCACGCGCGCCCGACCATCCGGCAGCGCCAGATGCTTCGTCGTTTCCAGGAATGTAGTGAACTCAATCTCGACAGCGCGGGCGATCAGTTCGCGAGCTCGGGCACGCAGAATATCCGTCAGTGGATCAGCAATCTGATCGGGCTGACGCAGAGGAAAAACATTGGTAGTCTCGGTCACGGCGTATCGCTCCTTTGGAGGTTGCTGGCAGGCTTCATCACCCGCCTCGATACGCCGCCTTTCTCAGGTCGTCATCACCCAG
>NZ_JCAMOP010000171.1:0-1371 GCF_059512345.1 Bradyrhizobium sp. Unk1 | reverse complement strand
CAGCGCAAGTGGTCTGCGCGATGAATGACGCGCACAGTGCGCCGCCTCAGCAACGCGGGAGGCGTGTGATGGAATTCTTCTGTGGTTTGGATGTCGGTATGGACGAAACGGCAATCTGCGTGGTGGATGACAAGGGCAAGGTGGCGCTGGAGGTTGCGGTGGTGACCGATCCGGACGCGATCAAGGCGGCGTTGACGCCGTATCTCGGCCGGCTGCGGCGGCTCGGCCACGAGGCGGGCTCGCTGTCGCCCTGGCTGCACCCGGAACTGTTAAAACGCGGCCTGCCGGCGGTGTGCCTGGAAACGCTGCATGTGCGCGCGGCGCTGAAGGCGCAGCGCAACAAGACCGACCGGACCGACGCGCTCGGCCTGGCACATTTGATGCGCACCGGCTGGTTCCGAAAGGCGCACATCAAGAGCGCGGCGTGCTACCGGCTGCGGCTGTTGTTGACGCACCGGCGCAATCTGAAGCGCAAGTTTGTGGATCTGGAGAACGCGATCCGGCATTCGCTGAAGGTGTTTGGCATTCGCCTCAGCCATATTGGCCGCGGCGGATTCGCGCAAGCGGTGCGCGAGGCGGTGGCGGGCGATGCGCTGGTCAGCGAGCTGATCGACGCCATGCTGAACGCGCGCGCCGCGCTGTGGAAGGAGTACTGCCGGCTGCACGATCTGGTGGTCAAGCTGGTCGCCGGACATGAGCTGTGCCGGCGCTTCATGCAGATCCCCGGCGTGGGGCCGGTGGCCGCCCTGAGCTTCATGACCGCAGTCGATGATCCTTCGCGCTTCAAAAGGTCGCGCGATGTGGCGGCGTATTTTGGCCTGACCTCGCGGCGCTGGCAGTCCGGCACGTCGATCGACGTGCAGGGGCGGATCAGCAAGGCGGGCGATGCCGACGTGCGGCGGGCGCTCTATGAGGCGGCCAGTGCGTTGCTGACCCGATTCAAGCGCAAGGACAAGGTCAAGACCTGGGGGCTGGCGATCGCCAAGCGCACCAGCCACCGCAAGGCGACCGTGGCGGTGGCGCGCAAGCTCGCGGTGATCATGCATGCGATGTGGGTCGATGGCACCTTTTACTGCGGCGATCCGGCTGCCTCGCAGGCGGACGTCAGCGCACGTGCCGCCGTCAAGGAGCGCAAGCTGCTCGGCGCCCATGCATGACCAGAACACAAATGTGACGGATCCAAAGACACGATGAGCGCAACAGTTTGAACACGGAGCTCCGCGACAGCGGAAGAGACCTGGTGCAGATCAACGACGACGGAACGCACGCTATCTTGCCTGTGGCCACGCACGTGACGTGCAAGCTGGACCACGCCGGACTGCCTGTGATGTGGCTCCGTCATGCCGATGGAAAATTGCGCCGCGACGGCAT
>NZ_JCAMOP010000170.1:0-1387 GCF_059512345.1 Bradyrhizobium sp. Unk1 | reverse complement strand
CCCATTACTTGCCGCAACCGGCACTGTCCGAAGTGTCAGGGGCCAGCCCGGGCCGCGTGGCTCGCCGCGCGAGAAGCCGACCTGCTGCCGGTTCCCTATTTCCACGTCGTCTTCACACTGCCGGCTCCGATCGCCGCGATCGCCTTTCAGAACAAGGCCATCGTTTATGCGATCCTGTTCAAAGCCGCCGCCGAGGCAATGTCGACGCTCGCCGCCAATCCACGCCGGCTCGGCGCCGGGATCGGCGGCGTCGCCGTCCTCCACACCTGGGGGCAGGCGCTGACGCACCATCCCCACGTCCACTGCGTCGTGCCGGGCGGCGGCCTCTCGCCCGATAGCGCGCGCTGGATCGCCAGCCGACCAAACTTCTTCCTGGCCGTCAAACCGCTCGCCCGGCTGTTCAGACGCCTGTTCCTCGAACGTCTGACCGCCGCCTTCGACGCCGGCACCCTGAACTTCTTCGGCGATCTCGCATCCCTGGCCGAACCTGCTGCCTTCGCAGCTCACCTCGTCGCTATGCGGCGCATCAGCTGGGTCGTCTACGCCAAACGGCCGTTCGGCGGCCCCGCGCAGGTGCTGGCCTATCTCGGCCGCTATACCCATCGCGTTGCAATAGCCAACAGCCGGCTCGTAGCCCTCGACGAGGATCACGTCGCCTTTACCTGGAAGGACTACCGCCAGAACGGCGCGACAAAGATCATGAAGCTCAAGCCCGACGAGTTCATCCGCCGCTTCCTCCTTCACACGCTGCCCGATGGCTTCCATCGCATCCGTCACTTCGGCTTCATGGCCAACGGCCATCGCGCTGCCAAACTCTCCCTTTGCCGCAAACTTCTCGATCGTGAGCGGACCGCGCCAAACGATGGCGAGCCGTCGCCTGTGGATTCGGACGCTCTGACGCGACCCAAGGTTCCCGCCTGTCCTGATTGTGGTGGCGTCATGCGCATCATCAAGCGCTTTCGACACAGCTTCAGTCGTTCCGACACTCCAACCCAATCGTTCCGGTGCGACACATCGTGAGCCAATTCATGCCGTGCACGAAGATCGTCATTCGTCATTATGATCCCATCGTCTCGATCATCGCAGACGCTGCCGAATCCGTGCGGCCAAACAGCGCGCCGGAAACTATTCGATGCAGCGGGCCATCGATCGCTACAGCCGGTAAAATGCTCTCCGTCTCAAGTTGCCGCCATTGCGCAACCAAAACGTCGCCGCGTCAGCTCCGCAGTCTGCCGATAGCAACCCGCGATCTCAAACTATCCCCATAGCCGCACCACCGTGCATATTCTCCCGCGCCTTCGTTCAATCCGGCTTCAATGAGGTCGCGTTATAAGCGCTTGCCGCGCCCTCGCGTGAGCGCGACCTCACAGAACCCTCCAGATTCCCT
>NZ_JCAMOP010000169.1:0-1403 GCF_059512345.1 Bradyrhizobium sp. Unk1 | reverse complement strand
GACGGCCAGCGCGAGGTCACCGTCTTGGTCTTGGTGTAGAAGCGGACCGAGTCCGGGCCGTGCTGGTTGAGATCGCCGAAGCCCGACTTCTTCCAGCCGCCGAAGGTGTAATAGGCGATCGGCACCGGGATCGGCACGTTGACGCCGACCATGCCGACATTGACCTTGGCCGCGAAGTCGCGCGCGGCATCGCCGTCGCGGGTGAAGATCGCGACGCCGTTGCCGTAGTCATGATCCGACGGCAGCGCCAGCGCTTCCTTGTAGTCGTGCGCGCGCACGACCGAGAGCACGGGACCAAAGATCTCTTCCTTGTAGATCCGCATGTCCTTGGTGACGTTGTCGAACAGCGAACCGCCGAGATAGAAGCCGTTCTCGTAGCCCTGCATCTTGAAGCCGCGGCCGTCGACGGCGAGCGTCGCGCCTTCCTTGATGCCGATGTCGATGTAGCTCTTGACCTTCTCGACCGCCTCGCGCGTGACCAGCGGACCGTAATCGGCGGACGGATCGATCGAAGTGCCGATCTTGAGCGACTCGACGCGCGGGATCAGCTTTTCCATCAGCCGGTCGGCGGTGGACTTGCCGACGGGGACCGCGACCGATACGGCCATGCAACGCTCGCCGGCCGAGCCGTAGCCCGCACCGATCAGCGCGTCGACCGCCTGGTCCATGTCCGCGTCGGGCATGATGATGGCGTGGTTCTTGGCGCCGCCAAAACACTGGCAGCGCTTGCCGGTCTGGGCTGCGCGCTCGTAGATGTATTGCGCGATCGGCGTGGAGCCGACGAAGCCGATGGCCTTGATGTCGGGATCATCCAGGATGGCGTCGACCGCTTCCTTGTCGCCGTTGACGACGTTGAGGATGCCGGCCGGCAGGCCCGCCTCGATCATCAGCTCGGCGAGCAGCATCGGCACGCCAGGGTCGCGCTCCGAGGGCTTCAGGATGAAGGCGTTGCCGCAGGCGATGGCGGGCGCGAACTTCCACATCGGGATCATCGCCGGGAAATTGAACGGCGTGATGCCGGCGACGACGCCGAGCGCCTGCCGCATCGAATAGATGTCGATGCCGGGGCCGGCGCCTTCGGTGTATTCGCCCTTCATCAGATGCGGGATGCCGCAGGCGAACTCCGCGACTTCGAGGCCGCGCTGAATGTCGCCCTTGGCGTCCGGCACGGTCTTGCCGTGCTCGCGCGCGAGCAGCTCGGCGAGCTTGTCGTAGTCGCGCTGCACCAGCTCCACGAACTTCATCATGACGCGGGCGCGACGCTGCGGGTTGGTCGCGGCCCATTCCGGCTGCGCGGCGCGGGCGTTCTCGACGGCAGCGCGGACCTCGGCCTTGGACGCCAGCGCCACCTTGGCCTGGACGTCACCGGTCATCGGCTCGAAAACGTCTGCCGTCCGGCCCGA
>NZ_JCAMOP010000168.1:0-1408 GCF_059512345.1 Bradyrhizobium sp. Unk1 | reverse complement strand
TGCTTCTGTAATGGGCCTTTGTTCGTCAAGTCCCTCTGAACGATATCTCATCGCCAGGATCATGCTTCTGTCCGTGGTCAGCGCGAAGGCTGCCACACCATGCCATCAGATCCAGAGCCGGCAGGTCAATCTAGGACGCGTGATTTGCCGAAGCATTCACAGCACTACTCCCGACCTTGCCAAGCCCTCGTCCCGGCGACGGGACCTCTGTAGAAGCGATGCCGTTTTCGACGCGCTCCCCGAACCTGCCCTACCTCCTATGCGGCCGCAGCGGCCTTGCTCCAGCGGAACTCGGTCGCGTCCATCCACATGCGATGGAGCACGACACCCAACTTGCGGGCAAGAGCCACTTTGGCGCGCTTCATGCCTCTGCGTTTCGCCACGTCGAGAGCCCAGCACTTCAGGCTCGAGAAGCGGGTCGTGCGCGTCAGCATGATGTGCGCCGCTTCAAAGAGCGCGGTCCGCACCATGGCATCGCCGACCTTGCTTAGGCCTCCGTCCCGGTCGGTCTCACCTGACTGATATTTTTTCGGAGTGAGCCCGAAGTAGGCACCGATCGTACTGGATTTTCCGAATCGTGACGGATCATCCACCGCAGAGCGATATGTCAGGGCAACTAAAGCGCCGACGCCAGGCGTGCTCATCAATCGCCGGCAAACCTTGTCGGCCCGTGCGATCTTCAGCATCTCACGATGCAACCTGGTGAACTCGTTCCACAACGCCGCCCTCGCAGCGAGCATCGCGCCAATCACCATTTCCAGGGTCACATGCTCCGCTGTCAGTTCCCGAATGCGCGCTTCAAACCGTCCACGGCTCACTTCGCCGACCTTCAGCCCATAGCCACGCAGGATGCCGCGGATGCTCAGCTCGACGTCGAGAAGCTTGCCCTGCAGAAGTTTTCGTCCAACAAGAAGGGCCCGGGTATCCTTGCAAGGCACTGATTTCGCGTGAACCGGACGGTACCAGCCCATCCGCAGCAACTGAGCGATCCCGCGGGCATCCTTCCGGTCGGTCTTGACGGTCATGGCCGAGAGTGCCGCTTTCACATGCCGTGTCTCGAGCAAAACTGCATCGCGTCCGGCGGCCACAAGCGCGGCATGCAGCCACTGCGACAACGGCCCGGCCTCGAGCCCAATGCAGCTGACAGGCAATTCCAACTCGTCGAAATAGCCAATAAGCACCTCAGGCTCGCTGGCGACCTTGACCTCGCGGACGACGTTGCCAGTCCCGTCAACAATGCAGATGCTGCTCTCTTTCAAAGACACGTCGATCCCCGCGTAATAGTCCATGGCTGTTCCTCACTTGATGCCTGGAGCCGATCACTCGGACTCCGTTTCAACATCATCATTCTGAGGGACAGCCACTTACCTGGCTAGGCTCGCGAAGGCCGGCCCATCACGGCATCTAG
>NZ_JCAMOP010000167.1:0-1416 GCF_059512345.1 Bradyrhizobium sp. Unk1 | reverse complement strand
CCTTCTGTAATGGGCCCGATGATGTCAAGCCTCCCGGGTGAACGTCACGCCGCCGAGCTCATGCTTCTGTCCGTGGTCGACGCCTGGCCGCCACATCATGCTGTCAGAGGGAGCGGTGAGCCTATCTAGATACGCGTGGTTCGTCAGACGACGGCCACTGGGCGTGTAACGGCTTCACCGGATCCACCGTCCCGGCGACGGGACTTCGGGCATTGGGCTTCAGTTCAGCCCGGTTGCGTTCTTGATCTCCTCCGCCTGTTCTATGCCGCTATCGGCCCCGCTTCAGCCCATCGGTAAGTTGTGCCGTCGACCCAGATCCGATGCAAGATCACTGCGAGCTTACGTGCCAGAGCGACTTTTGCGCGCTTCGAGCCTCGCCGTTTGGCGACGTCCATCCCCCAGCGCTTGAGTTTTGAGAACCGTGTGATGCGTGATAGCAGAACGTTGGCGGCTTCATACAAGACCGTCCGCACCGTCTCATCGCCGGCCAGCGTGATTCCGCCCGTGACGTCCTTTTCTCCCGATTGATATTTCTTTGGTGTGAGCCCGAACAGCGCGCCTGCTGCCTTTGACTTTGCAATGCGATGAGGATCATCAATCGCGGATTTGTAGGTGATGGCCACCAGGGGACCAACGCCTGGTACCGTCATAAGCCGGCGGCAGACTGCATCATCACGCACAATTGCCAGCATAGCCCTGTGCAGCCTTCCGTATTCTGCCTTCAGGGTCGATCGCGCCGAAAGCATCGCATCGGCAATGCGCTCCAATGTCGCCTGGCCCGCAACCAGCTCTCGAATCCGCGCTTCGAAATTCCTTCGGGTCACCGGGCCAACCTTCAGACCGAAGCCGCGCAAAATCCCTCGGATACTTAGTTCTACATCGATGAGCCGCCCGAGAAGCTGTTTGCGTGCGATCAGGAGTGCCCGGATCTCTTGCGCGTCAACCGACTTTACGTGTACCGATCGATACCACCCCATCCGGATCAACTGGGCGATCCCGCGGGCATCCTTCCGATCCGTCTTAACCGTCATTGCAGACAACGCGGCCTTCACGTGCCGCGTTTCCAGCAGAACTGTTTCGAATCCTGCACCTCTCAGGCCCGCATGCAGCCATTGAGACAGCGGCCCAGCCTCCAGCCCGATCCGCTTCACTGCAAAGCCGAGCGCCTCAAAAAGCTCAACTAAGGCGCCGGGCTCGCTTGCGACCTTTGCTTCCCTCAGGATCTTACCCTGGGCGTCCACAACACACACGCTCGACAGTTCCAATGACACGTCGATTCCGGCATAATTGTCCACGGCTGTCCTCCGTCTCCAGATGCTTGGGGCCGACTCAAGTCGTGACCCCGTTTCATCATCTATCGGGGGACAGCCACCATCATGACCCCTTGCTCGGAGCCGGGCCCATTACCGCATCTAG
>NZ_JCAMOP010000166.1:0-1423 GCF_059512345.1 Bradyrhizobium sp. Unk1 | reverse complement strand
GGTCGTGCCCCCAGAGGTGGTGTAGCTCGGTAGAGCAAAGCCGCCCGGACGCGCGCCTCAGATAGCGCCGTAGCGGGCGGGCGGCTTTGCGGTGGTCACCGGCAGTTCTCCGGTAGGATCGGGTTGCGACACACCAACGCAACCGAGGAACCACCGATGACCGACGACATGATGAACCTGCGCACGCTCGTGGAGAAGACCCCTGATGCCGATCTGTTGCGCGAGATGATCGGCTTTGCTGCCCAGCGATTGATGGAGCTGGAAGTGGAAGGCCAGACCGGGGCCGCCTACGGCGAGAAGAACCAGGAGCGTCTGGCACAGCGCAACGGCTACCGCGACCGGACCTGGGAGACCCGGGCCGGCACGGTCGAGCTACGCATTCCCAAGCTGCGCAAGGGCTCGTACTTCCCCGGCTTTCTAGAGCCGCGCCGGATGGCCGAGAAGGCGCTCACCGCCGTGGTGCAGGAAGCCTATGTGCAGGGCGTCTCGACTCGCTCGGTCGACGACCTGGTGCAGGCGATGGGCATGAGCGGCATCTCCAAGAGCCAGGTCTCGCGGCTGTGCGCGGAGATCGACGATAAGGTGAAGGCGTTCCTCGCCCGGCCGATCGAGGGCGATTGGCCGTATCTGTGGATCGACGCCACCTACGTGAAGGTGCGCCAGAACGGGCGCATCGTGTCGGTCGCGGTGATCGTCGCCGTCGGCGTCAATAGCGATGGCCGGCGCGAAGTTCTCGGCATGGATATCGGCCCCTCAGAGGCCGAGACGTTCTGGACGGCATTCCTGCGCAAGCTTGCGCGACGCGGCCTGCGCGGCGTCAAGCTCGTCGTCTCCGACGCCCATGAGGGCATCAAGGCCACCGTCGCCAAGGTGCTCAACGCCTCCTGGCAGCGTTGCCGCGTCCACTTCATGCGCAATGCGCTGGCACATGCCGGCAAAAGCGGCCGGCGCGTCGTCTCCGCCTTCATCGCCACCGCGTTCGCCCAGGACGATGCCGAGGCCGCTCGCACGCAGTGGCGCAAGGTCGCCGACCAGCTCCGTCCCAAGCTGCCCAAGCTTGCCGGCTTCCTGGACGAGGCCGAGACCGACGTGCTCGCCTACATGACGTTCCCACCCCAGCACCGGACCAAGCTGCACTCGACCAACCCGATCGAGCGCCTTAACGGCGAGATCAAGCGGCGCACCGAGGTGGTCGGCATCTTCCCGAACGAAGATGCCATCGTCCGCCTCATCGGCGCGATCCTGCTCGAACAGAACGATGAATGGGCCGTCCAGCGTGCCCGCTACATGACGCTGGAAACCATCGCGCCGTGGAGCGATGATCCAACCGTCAGCCTTCAGGCTATCGCCAGCTGATCAGCCCGGCCCATGCCGGCGAACGCGGTGACCCGCCGCCAGCTACACCACGCTTAGGGACACGATC
>NZ_JCAMOP010000165.1:0-1430 GCF_059512345.1 Bradyrhizobium sp. Unk1 | reverse complement strand
CCCCGCTTTCCTGCAAAATTGAATACTTACATCAAGACCAATTCTGCTTACTTCTCAGACCGATCCGTATTCTTCACATGGCGTAATCGCGACTGACGTCTTCTTGCGAACACGAGGATCGGTACGATCGGCGTCAGCAAATCGAAAGGGAGCAGCGCTGTGAAGCAGTACCTTGGCTTGGACATCTCTATGGAAGAAACCAGCATTTGCGTTTTAGACCAGACCGGCGGGGTAACATTCGAAGGTTGTGCGCCGACCAATCCGGAGGCGATCGCTAAACTCTTGCGGCGGCATGCCGGCAATGCTGAGCGGATCGTTTTTGAAACGGGCTCGCTATCGAATTGGCTTTGGCACCAACTCAAGGTACTGGGCTTTCCAGTGATTTGCCTTGATGCGCGTCATGCCCACGCGGCGTTATCGATGCGCATCAACAAGTCGGATCAGAACGATGCCAAGGGGTTGGCCGAAATGGCCCGCATGGGATGGCACCGGGAAGCTGCCGTGAAGGGGGCGGAGAGCTGGAAAACCCGTTCGATGCTGGCGGCTCGAAGCAAGCTGGTGGATTTGCGGCGTGACCTCGACAACCAGATGCGTGGTCTGTGTAAGGGGCTGGGAAAATTGCTCGGCAAGGCCGGCTCGACCTGCCTGGCTCGCAAGGTCAACGCTGTCCTCATTGAAGCGCCAGATTTGCAAGAAATTCTGGCGCCGCTCCTTCTTGCTCAGTCCTGTTTGACCGAGCAAATCGAGAAGTTCGATCGACAACTCTTAGCAGTGGCAAAAGGTGATCAAACTGTTGGACGAATGATGACCGTTCCGGGTATCGGTCCCCTGACCGCTCTGGCCTTTGTCGTTACCATCGACAATCCCGCTCGCTTCAGACATTCCGCGGACGTTTGCGCCTATCTCGGCCTGACACCGAGACGTTATCAATCCGGCGAGATCGATCGCACTGGCCGCATCTCCAAACGCGGCAACCACCAGGTTCGAACCTATCTGTTCGAGGCCGCGAACGTCCTGCTGACCGTTGTCAGGCGAGGTTCGGCGCTCAAGCGTTGGGGCAGTAAGCTGGCGAAACGGATCGGCGCAAAAAAGGCGAAGGTTGCCGTTGCTCGCAAAATGGCTGTCATCCTCCATGCCATCTGGACCGACGGCACTGAGTTCCAGGCAGAGATGGGCGCCGCATGAAGCAGCCTTAAACCGACCCAGATCCGCCTTCGGCGGAAAAAGCGTCCCCTGCCGGGACGAAGGTGTTGGCAATCTCGAAGTCGCCACTGCGGGCGTTACGCACCGCGCTCTTCACATCGAGATGCACACCTCTTGAACGCCATCATGCGGCGGCTGTAGAGACGACCGCGGAAAATGAAATGGACGCCTCCCTCCCAAATCGGTAGGAGCGGCAACGAGCGAGCCAACTGGGCAGAGAGGCATCA
>NZ_JCAMOP010000164.1:0-1473 GCF_059512345.1 Bradyrhizobium sp. Unk1 | reverse complement strand
GAGAAAGACACTGGGCTGGAAAACGCCGGCAGAAGCGCTTGACGAATTACTGTCATGAGTGAAAACAACTGGTGTTGCGACGACCGTTTGAATCCGCCCAATACGTATCCATTAAGTACACCGAGCGCCTGGCTGAAGCTGGTGTCGAGCCTTCTGTCGGCAGTGTCGGAGATTCCTATGACAACGCTCTCGCCGAAACCATCCACGGTCTCTACAAGGCCGAGGTGATCCATCGGCGCGGGCCATGGCGCAGCTTCGAGGCTGTCGAGTTCGCCACCCTCGAATGGGTCGATTGGTTCAACAACCGACGGCTCCTGGAGCCCATCGGAAACATCCCGCCGGCCGAAGCCGAGCAACGCTACTATGCCATGCTGGAACAATCGGCCAGGGCGGCATAACTTAAACCAAACAGCCTCCGGCAAACCCGGGGCGGTTCACAGCAACCCACCGGTGCTGGTAGGTGCCCCCGGTTACTTGTACGCGCCATTATCTGGTGGCGCCTCGGGAATATGTCTCAGGAGCAAAGGTGGTCAGCCTTGCCAATCCTGGGTGGAAGGCTGACCACCCAAGTCTGCGGCACGTGGCAGGGACAGCGTCGCTCGGGTTGTCGTCGCCGAGACGCGCCCGCGCTGCTTGCAGTCACTGCTGAGCACTTGCTGCCGACGAATTGGCGTTTCAAGTTTTGCCTCGTCGCAATAGCCAAGTCATGACGCTGACGGCGCCGGCGACGTGACGCTTTCAAGGATATTCGCAAATGCCCATGCTGCCCAATTCGCAAGAGGCCCGGGATGTGGCCTATCAGCTCCATCCCTACACCAATGCGCGCACGCATCAGCAGGCCGGTCCCCTGGTGATCGAGCGCGGGGAGGGGCCTTACGTCTTCGACGCGTCGGGCAAGCGCTATTTCGAAGCGATGGCGGGCCTGTGGAGCGTCGGGCTCGGCTTCGACGAGAAGCGGCTGGTCGAGGCAGCGTACAAGCAGATGCAGGCGCTGCCATTCTACCACACCTTCTCCGCCAAATCGCACGGGCCCTCGATCGACCTTGCCGAGAAGCTGGTGGCGCTCGCGCCGGTGTCGATGAGCAAGGTGTTCTTCACCAATTCCGGATCGGAGGCGAACGACACTGTCCTCAAGCTGATCGGCTATCGCTCCAACGCGCTCGACCAGCCGCAGCGCAAGAAGGTGATCAGCCTGATGCGCGCCTATCACGGCGTCACCATTGCCTCCGCAAGCCTCACCGGCCTGCCGAACAACCACCGCTCGTTCGACCTGCCGCTGCCGAACATCCTGCACACGGGCTCGCCGCATCTCTACAAGGACGGCGCGCCCGGCGAGAGCGAGGAGGCGTTCGCGACGCGCCGGGCCGAGGAGCTCGACGCGCTGATCCAGAAGGAAGGCCCGGATACGATCGCGGCCTTCTTCGGCGAGCCGGTGATGGGCGCGGGCGGCGTCGTCGTGCCGCCGGCGACCTA
>NZ_JCAMOP010000163.1:0-1490 GCF_059512345.1 Bradyrhizobium sp. Unk1 | reverse complement strand
CGGCCTCACATGATGGTTCCTCTGTCAATGGCTTTCTGCCAACGGCGATCCGAGGTGAGCTCTCTTGCTGCAGGGCTTCCCTGCTAACCTCACATCCGGCGGGATGGTGATCCCGACCACTGTCCCACATTCGGGACGGGAGAGCTTCGAAGGAACGGCACCACTCTGTGAAGACGGCGCCGAAGCGCCACGCCGGACAACGGCGACGTTCCCTCGGATCACCGGACTGCAATGCCGTTGCAGCGCTGTCCGGTTTCGGAGACGGTTAGATGGAGGGCTTCGTGACCGCACCCTCAGGCATCACACCGTCGATGACGAATCGCCATAAGGCAATCAGGAGTTTACGCGCGAGCGCCACCACCATGACCTTGCGAACGCGGCGGCCAGTCGAGCCGACGCGCTCACGGAACCAGATTACCTGCGCGGTGCCCGGCTGGTAGCGTTGCCAAAGCCAGGCCAATTCGACCATCACCGTTCTGAGCCGACGGTTGCCTGCTTTCCCGATGCCCTGCTCACGATCGATGGCCCCGCTGCTATACGGGGTCGAGGTGAGGCCGGCATATGACCCCAGCGCCTTGCCATTAGCGAAGCGTCGGACAAAGGCTTCTCGCACCAGCACGGTTGCACTCTGCACACCGATGCCGCGCAGGCTGATGAGTTGCTGGATCATCTTACCGGCATGGTCCGGGACATCGGTTCTAGCGACGGCATCACGTTCAAGTTCTAACTCCACGATCTGCGCAAGTACGAGTTCCAGCCTGGTAAGCAAACGCACGATCTTGGCCAGTGCATTTGGCGGTATCGGATCGCCAAGGCCCGTCCGCAGCTCGGTCAGTCGGCGACGTCGGCTTTGAAGAAGGGGATTGTAGTCGTCAGCGCCCAGCGTCGCCAGAATGGCGCCGATCCGATTCACGAGGCCGACACGCTCGGAGACCAACTCACTCCGCTCCCGGACACACCGCCGCGCATCCTCATCGGCTTCGTCTGGAATCGGCACCATCGAACAGACGCGGGGCTCGCCGCGAAGCCAGGCAAGCAAAGTGCGTAACAGCAGCTCCGCATCGATGCCATCCGATTTACTGCGGCGCATGCGCCGGTCAACAGGCACACTCGAAGGCTGAACGACGTGCACCTCTATGCCGTGTGCCATGAGCCATCTCGCCAGCCAAAACCCGCACCATCCGGCCTCGTAGCTGGTGATCACGCGCTTGACCGAGTGACCAGCGGCAGCAGCGCGGGTTCGGTAACTGTCAATCGCCGCCAATAGATCATTTTTATTCGGATCGATCGTCCGCCTCGCCTTGGTCTGCGAAAGGCCAGGTACCTGCGCCGCCAAGACCCAACTCTTGTTGCTTAGCTCAATCGCCAGAACGAGCGTTTGGTCGTAATCGACAGAACGCGGCACTATGTTGGTCGAATGAGTCATGATCAGATCTCCGGTTTAGGATGACGCAGCTTAGCTCCTCTGCGCCTCAATCATGGGATCTGTT
>NZ_JCAMOP010000162.1:0-1504 GCF_059512345.1 Bradyrhizobium sp. Unk1 | reverse complement strand
CCCTTAAGTGGTGCTCAACAACTCCACTTTGGCACATCGATGCCGTCGGGCGGGGCGTCCACCCCATCATAAATCGGGGACGCCGTTTGAAGTCTGCTATACTCCTTGAAGGCGGTGCGAAATCGGAATGTCGCAGGACTTCCGCGTTGAGCCAGAAGGCGACATTCCCTGCTGGCCTCATAAGACCCCAATATGACCGAGAGGCCACCATCTGAGGGCGGCCTCTGCTGCGTGCGTGAATTGGTCAGTTTTTGTACCCCATACTGCTACAGACCGCGTATTGATAGTTGGGGTTCGCACCTTGCGCCCATAGCCCTTGTTTGCATTCCACGTACGTCCTAGCTTTGGGTGGTGCAAACGCCCTTATATCCGGGTCAAGCACTTTGGCATGCGCACCCGAGTGAAATATCTCTGTCGATGGAGTGTTCGGCCTCGTAGTTTTCGTCGCGGCGTTGGCGGATGCATTCGACAAGATGGCGACAGCTAAGCCCACAACGAACAGCGAGGAAAATCTCATAGCGATGTCCTCCGCAACTCCACCTCGAAGTAGGTGGCAAGCTACTATACCTCGGGAATTTCCTTTCGCTTCGCGAAACATTTGGGCATCAGGACATTCCCAAGATCGGCAACAGCGAACCTCTGCTGAACCTTGCAGACATTGAAAGGTCTGTTGAGGGTCAAAGCACGACATCAAGAAGCTTCACAGACATATCCGCTTCACCCCGAAAAGCGGATTGAGTGATCAGGTCACGCAACGGCCGGGCTGCAGGAGCTTTGCGACTTCCGTGAGCGTACTGACCATGGGCTCGCAGGCGACTGTCGGCTTACGGCTCTGATTCCACAGCGGCGTCTTGGTGATGCGGGCCTGCGCAAATGGAATACGCATCAGGACCGATGTCTCGGCTTGATCGTTCAAGCGCAGGGAAACCGTTTTCGTCTGGACTGCGAACGGCTTGAGGGCAGCAAGATGATCTGCCTTGCCGGCGCGATTGACGATGTGACTTGGCTGTTCAGAGCCCGCCTGCCAGCGGTCTCCGAGGTCGTGACCTGAAGCGAATTGCACGGCACCGATCGTCAATGCTGTCGCGAGAGCACCCAAAAAAGCTTTGCGAATCTGTGACATGGCTTCGCTCCCCGCCCCATGGCGATCGTCGTTCTTTATGCTGTGCCCCTTTGCCCACCGCTTCCAATGCTTCTTTTAAACGCCCGACTGTTTCACCGTGCCTTCGTGAAGGCCGGAAAATGGTTTCATCCCGGCGGATTTTGTTTCGTCACCCCCCGAACACTACTCGGCAACAGCTGGACACGGCCGCACGGCGGCGGCTACCCCGGAGGTAGCGGCGATCGTTGGCCGACGTCCGCAACGGGTCACAAGCAGTCGATGCCGACCGCGCAGGGCAACTTCCGCTTAAGCCTCGGAAGCTGACATTTATGATGGGGTGGACGCCCCGCCCGACGGCATCGATGTGCCAAAGTGGAGTTGTTGAGCACCACTTAAGGGAGG
>NZ_JCAMOP010000161.1:0-1538 GCF_059512345.1 Bradyrhizobium sp. Unk1 | reverse complement strand
CCAATGTAGAGCTCGCCTGCCGCGCCGAACGGCACCAGCTCGCCGTGACCATCCAGCAAGTAGACCCGCGTGTTGGCAATAGGACGGCCAATCGGGACGATGGCCTCATTAAAATCAGCCGGGCAGCTCCAGGATGTAACGTCGATCGCCGCCTCAGTCGGACCGTAGAGATTGTGCAGGGCCGTCCAGGGCAATACGCGCCGAACCCTATGCACACTGGCGGCAGGGAGCGCCTCGCCGCTGCATAAAACCCGCCGCAGCGATGTGCAGCGGTCAACACTCTTCGCATCCAAAAAGCTGAGCAGCATGGATGGCACGAAGTGAACCGTCGTGATGCACTGGCTGACGATCAAGTCGACCAATGCATCGGGATCTCTGTGCGCACCGGGCGGCGCTACTACCAGCGTTGCCCCTTCAAGCAAAGTCCAAAAGAACTCCCAGGCCGAGACATCGAAGCTAAATGGCGTCTTCTGCAACACGACGTCTGTTGGCTTCAGACCATAGGCGTTCTGCATCCAGAGCAGGCGATTAACGATAGCCCGATGCTCATTCTGTGCCCCTTTGGGCGTGCCCGTGGATCCCGAGGTGTAGATCACATAGGCGAGATTGCGAGAGGTCAGGCTGAGCGCCCGCGGGTCAGGATCCGCTTCCGGCAGGCTGGCCCAGGCCGGCGCCGCAGCATCGAGCTCCACCACGCTCACATTGGCCAGCACATCCGCGCCGAAGGCGGCTCGGCCGGCCACATCCGCCAGCAGCAGCCGCGGCGCCGCATCGTCGAGCACCTGATGCAGCCGCGCCGACGGATAGGCCGGGTCCAGCGGCATATACGCCCCGCCGGCCTTCAGGATCGCCAAAAGCCCCACCACCATCATCGGACTGCGCTCGACGCAGATCGCAACCGGCTGGTCCGGCCTGACTCCGAGGGCGATCAGGTGATGCGCCAGGCGGTTGGCCCGCGCATTGAGCTCGCCACAGCTCAGCTGCTCATCTTCGCAGACCACCGCCACCGCATCCGGCGCCTTGTGCACCTGCGCCTCGAACAGCTCGTGGATGCACCGCTCCGCAGGATACGGCGCCGCCGTCTGGTTCAGCTCCTCCAGCAGATACGTGCGCTCGGCAGCAGACAGCAGCTCAATGCGGTGGACCTCTTGCTGCGCGTCGGCAGCCATCGCCCGCAGCAGCGCCAGCAGATAACCACGCTGCCGCTCGATCGTCGCTTGATCAAACAGCGCCGTGGCATAACCCAGCGTTCCGGCGATCTCCTCGCCATGCTCGCCAAGGCTCAGCTCCAGATCGAACTTGACCTGATCAATCTCCTCCCCGGCAGCTTCGACACTCAGCCCCGGCAGGTCCAATGACCCAGCCGCATTGTTCTCCCAGGCCAGCATCACCTGGAATAATGGCGTGTGATCAAGAGCCCGGGGCGGCTGCACGATCTCCACCACCTGCTCGAACGGCAGATCCTGATGCTCCTGCGCAGCCAGCACCGTGCGCCGCGTCCGCTCCAGAAGCTCCGAGACGCGCGGCTTGCCCGACAG
>NZ_JCAMOP010000160.1:0-1580 GCF_059512345.1 Bradyrhizobium sp. Unk1 | reverse complement strand
GGTCGGGATGGCGAGGCGGCCCACGAACTGGAGGTCGAGAAGCTCCACGCCAAGATCGGACAATTGACGGTCGAGCGAGATTTCTTAGCCAGGAGGTCCGGAAGATGAGCGCGCCGGATCGCCGAGGATTGCTTCAGCGCGATCATGAGAGTCTATCGATCCGCCGGCAATGCCAACTGCTGAGCGTTGCGCGATCGAGCGTATATCGGCCGCCGCGGCCGGCCAATGACAACGACCTTGAGCTGATGCGACGGATCGACCAGCTGTTCACGGCCTGGCCGTTCCTGGGCTCGCGGCGGATGACGGCGATGCTCAATGGCGAAGGCTGTCGCATCAATCGCAAGCGCGTGCAGCGGTTGATGCGCAAGATGGGCATCGCGGCGCTGGGACCAAAGCCCAGAACCACAAAGCCGGCGCCGGGACACAAAATCTTCCCGTATCTCTTGCGCCATATGGTGATCGACCGGCCAAATCAAGTGTGGGCGGCCGATATCACCTATGTGCCGATCGGCCAGGGCTTTCTATATCTGGTGGCGATCATCGATTGGGCGAGCCGTGCGGTGCTGGCTTGGCGCCTGTCGAACACGATGGACACATCGTTCTGTGTGTCTGCGCTCGAAGAGGCCTTGGCGCGCTTCGGCCGGCCTGAGATCTTTACCGACCAGGGCAGCCAGTTCACAAGCGCCGCCTTCACCGGCACGCTGGCAGCCACCGGCGTCAGGATCTCGATGGACGGTCGCGGCCGCTGGATGGACAACGTGTTCATCGAGCGGCTGTGGCGCTCGCTCAAATACGAGGACATCTATCTCAAGGGTTATTCGGATGGCCACGAGGCCAAAGCCGGAATCGCCCGATGGATCGAGTTTTACAATTTCCAGCGCCCCCATCAGGCGCTGGAAAACCGCGCGCCGATGGCGGTCTGGCGGGCAGGTGTCACCGGCGCATTCGGCGAAGAGGCTGTGGATATGACGCTTCTCGCAAGCGAGAAGCTTGGACAACGCTGCGCGTTGCCCACATCCCCACAGCCACGACAGCAGCAAGCAACAGTGGCGTAAAGTATCGGGAAGAACGAACGGCAGCAAGCTCCACTTAAGAAACCAGACCCGGTGGTCCTCAGCATAGGGTCCACTTCACAAACACCCCCATGATATGCCGCCTTTCCGATTCCCGCCGTCACCAACTTTCAGCGATAGCTCCCTGCTCGTCTTGGCAATTTTTGCCGGAGACCTATCACCGGCGGACGTGATCAGACCCGCAGGTTTTCAGCGCTGCTCTTGCCACGCTTGGGGGCGACTTTGACTTCGTAAGAAATCTTTTGGCCTTCTGCCAAACCAGAGAGTCCAGCGCGTTCTACGGCGCTAATGTGGACAAAGATGTCGTTTCCGCCGTCATCTGGAGCGATAAATCCATACCCCTTTTTGGACATTGAACCACTTCACAGTACCTGTTGCCATACGATCACTTCCTTTGCCGCCGCACCCAGTCCATACGCTGGTGGGTAAGGGTGCCAGAAACAGAGCAACCGGCGTGCCGGACCGAAAATGCTGATCCTACAGGGATGGCGAGCATCGGGTCGACGA
>NZ_JCAMOP010000159.1:0-1772 GCF_059512345.1 Bradyrhizobium sp. Unk1 | reverse complement strand
CATCGGAACCCGTGTTCCGAGAGCTCTTTTGCGTCCACCTCGCCGGCGAACCTGCAGCCGCTCCTCGGCATACAGCCGCCTCAGCTTCTTGTGGTTGATAAGCACGCCTTCACTGCGGATCATGAGAAGCAGACGGCGATAGCCAAAGCGCCGGCGCACCGACGCCAACTCGCGCAGCCGGACGCGAATGGTCGCGTCGTCAGGCCGAAGGCTGAGATAACGCACCGAGGACCGATCAGCCCCAATCACTTCACACGCCCGCCGCTGACTGACCTCAAAACTCGAACAAAGGTGAGCCACAGCCTGCCGCCTTGCAACGGGCGTCACCATTAATGGGATGACCCGCCCCATCCTCTCGGTCAGACTGAGTTAGCTTTTAAAAGGAGGAAGCAATGAGGACACGGAACAAACCCAGGCCGGCAACGGTGTTTGGGATCGATATTGGCAAGAACCTTTTCCACTTCGTTGGGCTCGACGCCGCCGGAATGCCGATCCAGAAGGCGACGTTTCGGCGAGATACACTCTTGCAGTTCTTCGAACGCGCCGGGCCGGCTCTGGTGGGGATGGAAGCCTGCTCCGGCTCGCAATGGTTGGCACGCAAGATCGCCGCGATGGGGCATACCGTCCGCATTATTCCGGCTCAATTCGTCAAGCCTTATGTAAAGTCCAACAAAAGTGACATCATCGATGCCGCAGCGATCGCGGAAGCAGTGACGCGACCAACAATGCGCTTCGTCGAGATACGGTCGCCTGAACACATTGACCTACAAGCGCTGCATCGTGTTCGCGATAGGATGATTTCGCAACGGACGTGTCTCATAAATCAGATGCGCGCTTTTTGCCTGGAATATGGGATCGCTATTCACCAGGGCGCCGGCAAGTTCAAGGCAGATCTGCCGAGGGTTTTGGCAGATGAATCGAATGATCTAACGTCGGCCATGCGTCGCATTCTGGCGTCTACATTCGACGAGCTACGGCAGCTGGAGCTGCGGATTGCTGAAGTCAACCGCGAGATTGAGGCGGTTGCCTCTCAAAGCGATACCGCACGTCGATTAATGACTATCCCGGGCATTGGTCCACTCGCGGCGACCGCGCTTTTGGCAGCAGCTGGATCTGCCCGACAGTTCAAAAAGGCCCGCGATATGGCCGCTTGGCTGGGTCTTGTTCCCAGAGAATACTCTACGGGAGGCAAAACGAAGCTGCTGGGGATAAGCAAGCGCGGCAACCGATATCTGCGCCGGATGATCATCCATGGCGCCCGCTCCTGCGTGACACATCTTGATCGCTCGCGATATCACCTTGGCGCCTGGCTTGATGGACTTCAGGCACGCATGCACACCAACAAGGTCACCGTCGCCTTGGCGGCAAAGATTGCGCGGATCGCATGGGTAGTGATGACTAAACCCGGCGCAAGCTACGAACGGCGGGATCCGGCCTTTAGCTGATCCCGTTTGTTCCAGACTGCGAGGTTCGTGAAAGTGATGACGAGACAGTCGATCGGCGCGCCGTAAGCCCTGTGCAAAAAAGCGGGTTTTGAGCCCGGACCATTTATCTGGGAACGGCACGCGCGGATCTCATCATGGCCTGGCCGCAACAGCGGCCCACTTGCAAGAGGCCGGATACATTTGTGCAGACTGCATCGTCCTGCTCGAAACGACCCTTGCACGGGCGGGGCGGGTCATACATTTTTTGAATTGAGGTCCTTTAGCATGGCGTTGTCGAGCATCGCCTCGGCCAACAGCTTCTTCAGCTTCGCATTCTCGTCGGCAAGG
>NZ_JCAMOP010000158.1:0-1842 GCF_059512345.1 Bradyrhizobium sp. Unk1 | reverse complement strand
ACGTGCAAGCTGGACCACGCCGGACTGCCTGTGATGTGGCTCCGTCATGCCGATGGAAAATTGCGCCGCGACGGCATTCCCGCTGCCCTGCTGCAGCGACGTTACGCCGTCGATGAGCGCGGAAGAGTGCACGGCGCACCGGGCCTCGCGGCTGTGGTGGCGCATCGTGTCCAGGCGTGGCGCAGTGGGCCTTGTCGCAACAGAGAAAGGAAGCGAGAATGGGTGAGATCAAGCACAAGCAACGACCGATTAAGAGGGCTCTTCAAATCTGGCTTCGAGATACCGGTGCACGGCGATAACACAGTCGTGGCCGGATCCGGGGTCTGGTGCAACGACTTGCAAGGTCGTTGCCACAAGGGAGAGCTCCGATGAAACTGTACGTTGGATTGGACGTCGGCCTTGAAGAAACCAGCGTTTGCATCGTCGATAGCGAGGGTCTCACGGTCCGCGAAGTGAAGGTCAATACCGAGCCAGAGGCGATCCGCTCCGCGTTGGAGGGCTACGCGGATCGCCTCGATAGGGTGGGGGTCGAGGCGTCATCGCTCGGTATCTGGCTGTATCGTGAACTACAGCCAGCCGGGCTTCCAATCATTGTCGTGGAGGCGCGCCACATGCGCGTTTCGCTGTCGACAATGCGTAACAAGACCGACCGGAATGACGCGCGCGGCATCGCGCAGATGATGCGGCTGGGCTGGTACCGAGCCGTCCACGTCAAGAACATCGAGATGCAGAAAATGCGCTCGCTACTGGCCAACAGGAAGCTCCTCAAGCGCAAGCTGATCGACCTTGAAAACCACATTCGTGGCACGCTGAGGGCGTACGGTCTGATGGTTGGCGCGGTCGGCCGCGGGGGATACGAAGCGCGGGTCCGCGAGCTCATCGAGCACAGCGATCCGGTATTTTCCATGATGATTGAGGCCATGTTGGACGTGCGCCGAGCGATCTTCGAGGGCTACGAACGATTGCATAAGGTGCTCCTGCAGGTCGTCCAGCATGATGCGATTTGTCGTCGGTTGATGACCGTACCTGGCGTCGGTCCCGTTGCCGCCCTTTCGTTCAAGGTCGGTGTTGATGACCCCTCTTCGTTTCGCGCGATCTCGGACAGTTGGCGCGCATTTTGGCCTTACGCCAAGGCGACACCAGTCGGGAACATCAATCGACTACGAGGGTCGAATTACCAAACAGGGCGACGTCAAGGTTCGCAAGGCGCTCTGCGAGGCAGCAGCAAGCCTGCTGCTGCGGGTCAGGAAGTGGTCGGCTTTGCGGGCGTGGGGCCTGCGGATCGCCAAACGGTCGAGCATGCTGTGCGCGATCGTCGCGGTCGCACGCATGCTTGCGAGCATCCTGCACAGGATGTGGGTCAATCAAACCGACTTCCACCTTGGGTTTGGCGCCAAGGTCACACGGAGATTGCGTTTGAAGCCTGCGCAGTAATTGCTGCGGGGACGCAAAAGATTAGTGCTGGTGTTACAGCCGGCATGTCGAGAAGGAGCAACCATTAGAGATCCGCGCGCGCGGTGAGCGTCTCGTGGCGGGGCCGCGAAACGGGGAATGTCCGCTATCTCTCGCCTGCTGCCATCTTCGTGATGAGATCGCCAGACTGCTTGGACAGCCCTGTTTACGAACCTGATGAAGAGCATGCGACGGCTGAAGTGCTGAACGCGAAGGAACGCATGGACCCCGCCTGGTGAATGCACGTCGCGTACGTGGCCGCGGTGAAGTGTGCGTTGTTGGTGCAAGGAGTCGGTAATGGTCGAAGTTGGAAGAGTCGAAGAAAAGCGTAGGAATGAGTTGACTTTGAACGCCCGATTAGGAATGCCGCCCGTAATCGGTCTGCGCCGG
>NZ_JCAMOP010000157.1:0-1878 GCF_059512345.1 Bradyrhizobium sp. Unk1 | reverse complement strand
GCCGATCTGTCGCTCGACAAGGAGATGCTGCAGGACGTGATCCGCCGAAATGTATGGTCTGCCCCGCCTGTGCAAGGCTCTTGAGCGATCCGACTTCGACAGTCTGCGTAAATGTATCCGGCCTCTCGCGAGTGGGCTGCGGTTGCAGCCAGGCCATGATGAGATCAGCACGCCGCGTTCCCAGATAGCTAATCGGGCACTGGCCCGTTTTCGGCGAAGGGCTTACGCGGCGCCGATCAACTGTCTCGTCATCAGGACTCGAACCTCGCAGTCTGCTGCCCGGGCCTACGGGAATGCGGGAAGGCGCCGCTCGTAGGTCGAGCCGGGCCGCGTAAGGATGACCCAGGCCACCCGCGCAATCTTTGCAGCCAGGGCCACGGTGACCTCGTTGGTATGCATGCGCTTTTCGAGGCCGGTCAGCCACGAACCCAGGCGATCGGAAGTACGGTTCAGATGCATGACGCATGACCTTGCGCCGTGAATCAGCAGCCGTCTGAGGTAGTGATTGCCTCTTTTGCTGATCCCGAGGAGGGTCGTCTTACCACCCGTTGAGTGTTCGCGAGGGACCAACCCAAGCCACGCGGCGAGGTCCTTGGCCCTTCGGAACTGACTAGCATTGCCGGCGCTCGCGACGAATGCCGTCGCCACCAGTGGGCCTATCCCGGGAACAGTCATGAGCCGGCGCGTTCGTTCGTCACTCGCCGCCAAAGCCTCGATTTCACGAGTGATCTCGGCGATGCGGCGTTCGATGTGTCCGAAGTCCTCGAACAGCCGACGAAGCATGTGCCTCATCATCGGCGTCAGATCATTGCCCTCGTCGGTCAATACGCGAGGAAAGTCGGCTTTGAATTTGCCGATGCCCTGATGGATTGCGATCCCGTATTCGAGGCAAAATGCCCGCATTTGGCAGACGAGCTGAGTTCGCAGGCCAACCTTCTGATCTCGGATGCAGTGCAGCGCCTGGATGTCGACCTGGGCTTCCGATTTGATCTCAACAAAGCGCATCGCGGGTCGGGTGGCGGCCTCGGCGATCGCTTCCGCATCGATGATATCGTTCTTGTTGGACTTCACGTAGGGCTTCACGAACTGCGCAGGTATCACTCGGACCACGTGCCCGAGCTGTTGTAACTTGCGCGCCAGCCATTGGGAGCCTGGGCAAGCCTCCATCGCGACGGCCGTACGCTGCGCGGCGTCGAAGAACTGCAAAAGTGTGTCGCGGCGGAGCTTTACTTTTTGAATGACTCTACCGCGTGCGTCTGTTGCTACGACATGGAAAACATTCTTTCCGATATCGATGCCGAAGACAGCGGCAGGCTGAGGCTTATTGCGCAACATTTTTATGGTCCTTTCTCGGTCGAAAACTCGCCGCGCAGTATGCGCGGGTTCGGCGGGGCAGACCATCCCATTAGCTATGAGGCCTGGTCGGAAGCGCAAGCTCGTCGATGAGGTTTGTGGTGAGTGGCAGGTCTCGATCCGCAAGGCTTGTGAGGCCCTCGAGTTCGATCGATCGACCTACCACTACAAATCTCGCCGCTCCGGTCAGGCCGCCCTCGAAGCACGGATCAAGGAGATCTGCCATGTTCGCGTTCGCTATGGCTATCGCCGCGTCCACGTCCTGCTCCGCCGCGAGGGATGGCGTCATGGCCAGAACAAGACCCGTCGCATCTATCGCGAATTGGGCCTGCAATTGCGCAATAAATCGCCGAAGCGGAGGGTCAAGGCCAAGCTGCGCGATGACCGCAGGCCAGCGACGCGCGCCAACGAGACCTGGGCGATGGACTTTGTTCATGACCAGCTGGCAAATGGTGGCAAGCTCCGGGTGCTCACGATTATCGATATCTTCTCCCGCTTCTCGCCCGCCTTGGAGCCGCGGCTCAC
>NZ_JCAMOP010000156.1:0-1942 GCF_059512345.1 Bradyrhizobium sp. Unk1 | reverse complement strand
CCCGCTACGGCGCTATCTGAGGCGCGCGTCCGGGCGGCTTTGCTCTACCGAGCTACACCACCTCTGGGGGCACGACCAACCCGGATCGTATGAAGCTGCTGCTTGAAGGAGACGGGCGTCCTGACTCCAACAGCGATGGCGCCAGGCGCACCGTCGCCCGTCTGCACACGGCCCGCTGCCGAAACCGGCAGCGTTACGTCTTGCCTGCCGAAATCGAAGTAGTCATACTCAAATTTGGCTGACCAGCCGGGCAGGAAGGCATACTCGATGCCCGCACCCAATGTGCCGCCAAATACGTTCTTGCTCGCTCGGCCATCGGCGGCACCGTTAGCAGCAAAGCCCGTCCCCAAGTTCGACGTAACGGCAAAGGACTGGTTGATGCCGATGCTGGAATCGGCCCATGCCGCGCCCCCCTTGATGTAGATGAGGCCGCGGTCGCCCACCGTGACGCCAATCCGTCCGGTGATATCGGCAATCCATTTGGTGTCGTTCGTGCAGTTCAAGACCACAAAGCAGCCATTGCGTCCCTTGATACCGCTCCATAAAAAATCGCCTTCCACGCCGTAGACCATCACACCGGACTAGAAGTTGTAACCGGCTTGTACGCCGCCGAGGAAGCCGTTCATCTGCACCTGCGGCAATGGCACATTCAAATCGACAGTGCCGCCAATGAGCTGGTTCACCGTCTGGTTGACGGGGGCGCCAATGAACGTATTGCCCACGCCGACGTCGGCCTGGCTGGTCCCCCAACCTGAGCCTACACTGCCTCCGATGTAACCTCCAGTCCAGCTGAAGAGAGGAGAAACGGGAGCTGGCGCTTTGACAACAGATGCCGCAGGCAAGTCAGCAGCTAAACTTCCGCTCCCAAAAGCGATCGTCCCGAACGCAACGATGGCTGCGAGCGACAATTGCTTGTTGCACTTCATCCTAGAGTCCTTCCGCTGGCCATGGAAAACATATTGCATAGCTTGGCCCCAAGTTGCGGCTAGCTCGATAGTTCGAGCTGGCAGGAAGATCACCTCTCCAATCTGGTAGGATGCGTGAGCTTCTTGCCGCGACCGCGACAGCCGCTTCTTGCCGTGTCGCTTCCAGAGAGTTGAGCAGACCCAGCTTGTAAGATACGCATTGATAGCCGACCGATGATCCTGCGCGAGCGACCCGATTTGTAGGTGTCGATTTCCCCGGCCGCGATCAGTTCGAAGTAGAATGACTCCGAGATGGAAGGATAGCTGTCGCTTCTTTAGCTCCGAAGCTGCGCTCTTCAAGTCGCTCTGGTCTCGATTCATTACTCGATACCCTGCCGTGACGATGATGAGATGGCGCGCCTTCCAAAAATACCGCACGTTCAACGAAATTTGTCGGAAGCTCGCCGACGAGGCGGTGTTCGCCGAACAACTCTCCCGAACGGAAAGATTGAAACTTTCCAAACGACGCACAGCCCAACGCGGTTGCCACGGTTGTTGTCGAATCCGACGCTGACGGCGAGGTCCTTCCAACCAAACCCTTTCGTCCAAATAACGAAGGATCGTCTTGCTGCGAGTGGATTGTCCCTGTCGGCGGGATGGCGGCTAGGATCAGAGGGAAATCTGGAGGCAGACACGAGGTTACCGGTCGACGAGGGAGCCTGCGCTTTCGTGAAGGAGGAGGTTGCTGTCTATGTTGGCGTGGCTACGATGGGACTGCGGCCATCTTGAAGGTCGCGAACCCCCTCGCCGCTGTACGGCAGATCGTCTCTGCCTCGATTTCGTCTTCAGCAATCGGAACATGCGCGCCTCATCATCTGATTGGTGATGCTGCCTGAAAACAATGCACGGCGAGCATTTTCATGTGCGTCTTGACCTGAGCCCCTGAACTTCCTCCAAAAGTGGGTAGAATCCGTCCACCTTGAGGGAGACGGAGATGAAGCAGTCGAGGTTCACGGAAGAGCGGATCATTGCGGTGC
>NZ_JCAMOP010000155.1:0-1948 GCF_059512345.1 Bradyrhizobium sp. Unk1 | reverse complement strand
CCTGCCACCCGAAAACCTGCCCGTCCTCGAATGGCTCGGTATCAAAACGTCAAAATCAATGGGATGAACCACTAGCTCAAAATTTCTCGACGCCTTAGCCGGAACTTGTCACGGATCGAGAACCGGTCTCCTCGGCGAAAGTAGTTGAAGTAATGTGCTCGAGGTGCTTCCCGTGGTTGTTAAGCTCACAGCTCATGGTCATGGCGGCCTCAGAAC
Organism: Bradyrhizobium sp. Unk1; assembly: GCF_059512345.1. Classification (NCBI taxonomy): domain Bacteria; kingdom Pseudomonadati; phylum Pseudomonadota; class Alphaproteobacteria; order Hyphomicrobiales; family Nitrobacteraceae; genus Bradyrhizobium; species Bradyrhizobium sp. Unk1. Next base: position 1,732 of record NZ_JCAMOP010000155.1, on the reverse strand, counting down.
GTCGCTCACGCCGCATAAGCGCGGTCAGCCGCCCGCTCGAGACGACCTGACCAGGGGCCGTCACCGGACGCGAACCGCTGATCTCAAGTTCGGCCGAGTTATGAAGACGCTCCGGAGAGCGCGGTGCCGAACTGCGCCCTCTCGCCGGCTCGCCCTATGTTTCAGCGAATTTAGTTTTCCGTTTATTTGCCGTCAGCTTACGGACAGCCAAGCTGCTTATCTGCGGAGTCAGGTCTAATGACCTGAACACAATGTAACAGCCATAGGAGTGTGGTCGTCATGGACGGTCGAATTAACAATTGGTCGGATGTTCCATCCGATGATGAGTATCATTACGCAAGCTCCCCGGAGCACAGGAACGCCGACGATTTCGCGGGCGCGCTCGGTAGAATGGGATTGCACGATTCGGGTGCCAGCTCATCCTCGCAGCCGAGTTATTACCTCACTTCAAGACCTCCCGTTATTGAGATCGACCAAGCCGAATTCCGGGAACGGGTGAGGAGCTTTCATGGTGAAGAAATCAATCATATCGCCAACAATCCGCAGGAATACTCAGAATTTGTGTCCGAAAGAGCTAGGCGCACCGCGGATGTCGCTAGCAGTTTCGGGATCCGAAGGGATTCTGATGCCGCCCGATATTACAGCTACCAACTAGGAAATAGGAGCGTCGGCCTCCAAAGAACGGAAGCCGGATTTCCTATGGCGACTGAGTTCACCAGCCAAGGGTGGCGAGAACAGTTCCCCGGACGAACTAACGTCACATCAATCGTGGATTTTCAGGTTGCTCATCCGCTCGTCGGCAACGCCGGCGATATTCTGCTCGAGCACCAACTACGGCAAGACGGCGAACGGCCGCTGGTGAACTGGCGTCCTGCTAATGACGAAGCGAGAGCCCGTGCAGAACAAATGGGCTTCGTTGATGTAGATCGCAATGATATGGTACTTGATCCCACCCAGTCCAGACAGTGGAGATATAGGGATGGTGAATGGCAGCGCGCAACCAATTCTCCGGCGTATCTCTCCAAAGTCAAAACGCCGAGCGATGACGAACCTTCATCAGAGTCCGACTCGGATGGAGACTTTATGTGACGTGAGATCTCCACCAATCCATTGAGGTGGAGCAGGAGCGCAGACCAACCGACACCTGCGGCTTACGATCGAGCCTTGGACCGAACGAAGCCGAAGCCAATTCGGATCAATCCGTGAGGTGCACTGTACTGATCGCACCGCGGGGCTTACGAGAGTTGGTACCTATAATAGCACAAAAGAAAACCCCAGCTTCCAGCCGGGGTTTTCGACTGCCGCCCGGGCTGGAGGAGCGGATTGCCTATGGCAGGCGCGAGCGTCATTGTGTCCTCGCCATCAGAACGGCTGGGGATCTTTCCGGGTTCGCTGGGTGAGGAGGGCTTCGTTGGCCGTTTTCTTCGTAGGCGGTAATCTCGAGAAGGGTCGGGCCAACTCATCGAGCAACGAGACCATCCACCCGGGCTCGCCGGCAGCGGACGCATGGCAAAGATCAAAAAAGGAGCAGATGCCAGCACACCCACCTCATTCTGCTTTAGTGTCCTGAACCAGAAATTCGCGACATTGCGATGTCTAGGCTTGAGTATTGTATCGGCAGAAGCGTTCGATGGAAGCCAGGATCTCGTCGGGGGGCTAGTGGTTCATCCCATTGATTTTGACGTTTTGATACCGAGCCATTCGAGGACGGGCAGGTTTTCGGGTGGCAGGA
>NZ_JCAMOP010000154.1:0-1950 GCF_059512345.1 Bradyrhizobium sp. Unk1 | reverse complement strand
TCCCAGGCCCATTTGTACTTCAGCGGAAGCAGCTGGTTGACGTCGGCGCGGCAGTTGATCATCCGCTTCTCGTCGACCGAGACGCGGCCGCCGGCGCGATCGATCGCGCCTAAGCCGGTCGGGTCGGCCGGCTCGAGCCTGAGCTGGGTCTGCGGACGCAGTGCGGTGGCGAGACTTGAGGCGGCCGGAGCGGCTGCTGTGGTTTCGGTATCGGACCAGTCGAGCATCGTCATCTCCTCACTGGCACGCTTCGCATTCGGGATCGTCAATCCGGCAGGCCTTGATGCCGTCGAGGTCCGGTGCCGCTGCGGTCGGGATCATGATCGGCGCGTGCGACACCGCCACTGACGCGGACACCGCATTGAGCTTTCCATCGGTGCCCTTCAACGTCGATTTCTCGACATGCGTGGCGCTGCGGGAGCGCAAATAGTAGGTCGTCTTCAACCCGCGTCGCCAGGCCAGCCGGTAGAGCGCATCGAGCTTCTTGCCGGAGGGATTGGCGATATAGAGGTTGAGCGACTGCGACTGGTCGATCCATTTCTGCCGACGCGCGGCCGCCTCGATCAGCCAGGCGCTGTCGATCTCGAAGGCGGTGGCGTAGAGCGCCTTCAGATCGTCAGGAACGCGGTCGATCTGGCCGACGCTGCCGTCGAAATATTTGAGATCGGAAACCATGACCTCGTCCCAAAGCCCCCTCGCCTTGAGGTCGCGGACCAGGAACTCGTTCACGACCGTGAAGTCCCCGGACATGTTCGATTTCACGAACAGGTTCTGGTAGTTCGGCTCGACCGACTGCGAGACGCCGCAGATGTTGGAGATCGTCGCCGTCGGCGCGATCGCCATGACGTTCGAGTTGCGCATGCCGCTGGACGTGACCTTCTTGCGGATGCGATCCCAGTCGAGCGTTGCGGAGCGATCGACGTCGAGACCACCGCGCGCGTCGGCGAGAAGCTGGATGGAGTCGAGCGGCAAGACGCCCTTCGACCACAGCGAGCCCTCGAAGCTCGGATAGCGTCCGCGCTCCGCGGCGAGATCGGACGACGCCTCGATCGCGTGGAACGAGATTGCCTCCATGCTGGTGTCGGCAAACGCCACGGCCGCGTCGGACGCGGTCGGAATGCGCTGGACCTGAAGCGCTTCCTGAAAGCCCATCAGGCCGAGCCCGACGGGACGATGACGCATGTTGGAACGGCGCGCTTCGGGGATCGTGTAGAAATTGATGTCGATAACGTTGTCGAGCATCCGTACGGCTGTCGTCACCGTCCGCTTCAGCTTGGCGTGGTCGGTCCCGTTAGCGCCGACATGGTTGAGCATGTTGACGGAGCCGAGATTGCAGACCGCGACCTCGTCGGCGAAGGTGTTCAGCGTGATCTCGGTGCAGAGGTTCGAGGAATGGATCACGCCCACGTGGCGTTGCGGCGAACGCAGATTGCAGGGGTCCTTAAAGGTGATCCAGGGATGACCGGTCTCGAACAGCATGGTCAGCATGCGACGCCAGAGGTCGCTCGCGCGCACGGTCTTGAAGACGCGCATGCCGCCGGCTTTCGCCCTGGCCTCATAGGCCTCGTAAGCCGACTTGAACGCCTCGCCGTAGAGATCGTGCAAATCGGGCGTCTCGTCCGGCGAAAACAGCGTCCATTCGCCATCGGCATCGACGCGCTGCATGAACAGGTCCGGCACCCAATTGGCCGTGTTCATGTCGTGGGTACGGCGGCGGTCGTCCCCGGTGTTCTTGCGCAGGTCGAGGAATTCTTCGATGTCGACGTGCCAGGTCTCCAGATAGGCGCAGACTGCGCCCTTGCGCTTGCCGCCCTGGTTGACGGCAATTGCGGTATCGTTGGCGACCTTCAGGAATGGAATAATGCCCTGGCTCTCGCCGTTGGTGCCCTTGATGTGGGCGCCGAGGCCGCGCACCGGCGTCCAGTCGTTGCCGAGGCCGCCGGAATATTT
>NZ_JCAMOP010000153.1:0-2000 GCF_059512345.1 Bradyrhizobium sp. Unk1 | reverse complement strand
CTCTCCTCGTCCCCGTCAGGGGATCATAAATGGAAAATTCCAGTTCAAACTGGCCTAATTTGGCGGGGGCACGTCAGGATTTGCCCAGTTGGGCGGTGGTAGCGACGGGAGCTGGCGCGGAGCCATCGGCATAGCGCAGCGCCAGATCCCGGCGCGGGTGGCAGGTGAAGGCGAACTCGGAGGGTGTCTTCCATCCGAGCTGTGAGTGCGGTCGTGTGTAGTTATAATCGGCGCGCCAGCATCCGAGCGCGACGCGGGTCTGAGCCAGCGACGTAAGCTTTCGATGAAGCCATTCTGCATGGGCTTGCCCGGCGCAATGTAGTGCCAGGCGACGCGGCTCTGATCCGCCCATGTCAGGATGGCGTTGCTGGTCAGCTCGCTGCCGTTGTCGCTGACCACCATTTTCGGCTTGCCGCGCTCGATCATCAGCCGGTCAAGTTGCCGGGCTACGCGGATGCCGGAGAGCGAGGTATCGGCCACCAGCGCCAGGCACTCGCGGGTGCAGTCATCGACCACGGTGAGGACGCGGAAGCGGCGGCCGCAGGTCAGCTGATCCGACACAAAGTCGAGCGACCAGCGCTCGTTCGGCGTCATCGGCGCCCTGGTCCCGATGGCGCGCTTGCGGCCGCCACGGCGGCGCACTGCAAGCTTCTCTTCCCGGTACAGCCGGAACAGCTTCTTGTGGTTGACCCTATAGCCCTCCCGCTTGAGCAGGACATGCACGCGGGACGCACCTGTCCAAAATGACAGGGATCGTCGTGCACCCGCGCCATCGCCCGCCCCCTCTGCGGAACGCCGAGAGCCCGCATCATTATCTCTTCGGGATTGTCTCGACAGCTTCTCGTCAGCCCGCTCGGTCATACATCAATTATCAGAAGCTGGCAGGGATACCTCGTTAGTAGGAATGCGAGCTATTTGAGGCGAGCCCCTTTCTGAATTGGAACGCGACGCTCGCATTATAGGTTGCCACCTTTGACCCGGTGTCACGCGTTGTTCCGATTCATTCGCGGTCGCCAAGCGAGTCGCCGTGATAGGGGCCGCGCGGCGCCTACCGGAATTGGTGGGGCCGCATCACTCACTCGGAATGCCCTTAACTGAACACGTTCCGACGGTACGCCCATAGGACATCACGGCTGAGAGGTTGCAGCAAAATTGCGCCGATTCATCATTCAAAAGGGAAGGCCGACTCCGAAGGTGCGGGGGCGAACCTTTCTTAAGCGGAAGAGGCTTACGCACCTTCTTGGAGCTACAATCGTACTCTGTTCGACGCGGCTCGCGCCCGCTGCGGACGCCCCCGGGCTGGAAACAGCGAACATTAGAGAATTCGTCTCGTACTTCAGCCCGAACGATTTCAAGATCGTTGATTTAGATGACCTTTACGCTGCCCCTGCAAAGTTCATCGGGCAGCCTATCGAGCTCCGAAACGTGAGGTGCCTCTACGCCATGGATGGCTACCACTGCATTGCACCTCAGCCCGGAATGGTTACGATTGTTTCTGCAAAGTCTGTCGCACCTGCGGCAGAACGGGAAGCCTTGAAGAACGACTGTGCGGAGATCCAGGCGATGGCTCACCTGCCCGCTTGCCGAAAGAATGTTCGAATTATCCCAGCTGACTTGACCGAAAGCTCCCTCCCCAACGACGCTTCGAAGCGCGTCGTTTGTCCGTCGTCAGATAATTTGAGACTGGTCAGGCTTTTTGAGAAGGGAGGCTCTGGCTCATCAGGGTTAGAGTTTAAGCGACCTGCAGTTGATGCTGCAAGCGGCGGTTTGCGATGGTGTCGCGCTTTATGCGGTTTCGTGCTGCGAGGATCGCCTCAGCCCTGCCGAAGTAGACATCGGCTGGCGTGAGGTTGTCATGCCCTCATGATAGCGGACGTGATTATAGTGTTCAACGAAGGCTCCTACTTGACGCTCGAGATCACTGGGTAGGTAATAGTTGTCGAGCAGGATGCGGTTCTTCAGCGTCTGATGCCAGCGCTCGATCTTTCCCTGGGTCTGAG
>NZ_JCAMOP010000152.1:0-2007 GCF_059512345.1 Bradyrhizobium sp. Unk1 | reverse complement strand
GCTTCAATGAGGTCGCGTTATAAGCGCTTGCCGCGCCCTCGCGTGAGCGCGACCTCACAGAACCCTCCAGATTCCCTTTCGCCGTGGACCATGATTCTGTGGTGCACCGGAGGGAGCGATGCGTCCGAAGAAGCACAAGTCGACGGGATCGAACGATCTGTTCCGAGCGCGACTGGATCAGATCATCAACATGAAGCACGAGCTGGTTCAGCTCGCCGGCAAGGTCGATTGGGACTGGATCGACGGCGAGGTCGCACCGCTCTACAGCGAGAACGGCCGGCCTGGATCGAGACCCGCTTCATGATTGGGCTCTTGCTGCTCAAGCACATTTACGGGCTGTCCGATGAGGGCATTTGTGAGCGCTGGGTCCACGACCCGTAGTTCCAGTTCTTCACCGGCGAAGAGTTCTTCCAGCACGCCTTCCCGCACGAGCGAAGCGACCTGAGCCATTGGCGCAAGCGGCTCGGCGACAAGCTGGAGCTGCTGCTGGCCGAGAGCCTGCGGGTGGCGCACGAGGTCGGTGCATTGCGCAGCCAGGACCTCAAGCGCGTCACGATCGACACCACGGTGCAACCGAAGGCCATCACCTTTCCGAAAAACTGTCGCAGGCGGCCATCAAGGGGCTCAATCGCCTGGCGAGGAGGCACGGGGTCAGGCTGCGGCAATCCTATGCTCGTGTGGCCAAGACAGCCGCGATGATGGCAGGCCGATACGCCCACGCCAAACAGTTCAGGCGGCATCAGCGGCAGTTGCGTAGCCACTACGTTTTGGGCGAGCGCTGGCGACTCGCCGGTTTGATTGGGCGTGCGACAGGTATACCAGCGACCAGCTAAAACCCCAGCCAAGCACGTCTCCGGTTAACCACTGTCGACCGTCCTGAGCGCCTATTTTTCTGCCAGAGTCCCTTGCTCCCGCAAAAATCCTATCCTATCTCAGCTCGGCCCGTGACTAGCACTCACGGGCATCGATTGCTAGAATTCCAAAATCTCTAACTCGTGCAAATGCTTAGGAGGGCTGCATGAAATTCCGTCCGCTTCACGACCGCGTCGTGGTCAAGCGCATCGACGCAGAAGAGAAGACCGCTGGCGGCATCATCATTCCGGATAGTGCCAAGGAAAAGCCCTCGCAGGGCGAAGTCATCGCCGTTGGCCCCGGTGGCCGCGACGAGAGCGGCAAACTGACCCCGATCGACGTCCAGGTCGGCGACCGTGTCCTGTTCGGCAAGTGGTCGGGCACCGAGGTCAAGATCGACGGCGTCGATCTGCTGATCATGAAGGAAAGCGACATCATGGGCGTGCTCGAAGCTCCCGCTTCGAAGAAGAAGGCCGCCTAACCAACCGCTCGCACCGCTCACCTCTGAGGAGCGCCTGCCGGGCGCCTCGCCAAGGGTGAGATGAGACCAAGACAACTCAGGGAAACCAATATGTCAGCCAGAGAAGTGAAATTCGGCGTCGACGCCCGCGACCGCATGCTGCGCGGCGTCGACATCCTCGCCAGCGCCGTGAAGGTCACGCTCGGTCCGAAGGGCCGCAACGTCGTGCTCGACAAGTCGTTCGGCGCGCCGCGCATCACCAAGGACGGCGTCACCGTCGCCAAGGAGATCGAGCTCGACGACAAGTTCGAGAACATGGGCGCGCAGATGGTGCGCGAAGTCGCTTCGAAGTCCGCTGACGCGGCCGGCGACGGCACCACCACCGCCACCGTGCTCGCCGCTGCCATCGTGCGCGAAGGCGCCAAGTCGGTCGCCGCCGGCATGAACCCGATGGACCTCAAGCGCGGTATCGACCTCGCGGTCGAAGCCGTCGTTGCGGACCTCGTCAAGAACTCCAAGAAGGTGACCTCGAACGACGAGATCGCCCAGGTAGGCACCATCTCGGCCAACGGCGACGCGGAGATCGGCAAGTTTCTCTCCGACGCCATGAAGAAGGTCGGCAACGAGGGTGTCATCACCGTCGAGGAAGCCAAGTCGCTCGAGACCGAGCTCGACGTCGTCGAGGGCATGCAGTT
>NZ_JCAMOP010000151.1:0-2058 GCF_059512345.1 Bradyrhizobium sp. Unk1 | reverse complement strand
GTAAGCGCGAATTTCCCCGCACCTTTTGCTTTTGAGTGCTCTGATGCATGAGGTGTCCACTTAAATAGGTGGACACCTTGTGATGAGCGACGATGATCAGAAACTGCGGGTCAGGCTTGTTGGTCGGAACGGTCGCCGGCGCTACGAGACGACATCGAAGGAGCGTCTTGTGGCGGCCTGCCTTGAGCCTGGCGTTTCGGTATCGAGACTAGCGCTCGAACACGGGGTCAACGCGAACCTCCTTCGGAAGTGGATCAAGAAGCACACCGCGGCCAGGTCGCTGCCGCCGTCGTCACCCCCGGCGTTCATCCCGGTTCAGCTTGAGGGGACCACCGAGCGGGCCCTGTTGCGGCAAGACAGCGTGACGACGGTGGATTTACCGGCGACTTGCGATGAAGTGGGTAAGTCGGAGCTCAAAGAGACTCCGGCTTTATCCTGTCTGAGCAAAGTGAGCGCGTCGCTGCCGAACGGCGTGAAGCTCGCGCTGGAATGCGGCGATGTGGATGCATTGACGGCGATCATCGGAGCCCTGGGCCATGTTCAGACTGGGCGGTGACCTGCAGGTCTATCTGCACCGTGAGCCGATCGACTTCCGGGCTGGCATCAACAGCCTTGCGGTTCTGGTCCAGGAGACGATGGCGCTCGATCCATTCACTCCGGCGGTTTTTGCGTTCTGCAATCGCCGTTGCGACCGGATGAAGTTGCTGTTCTTCGACCGGTCCGGCTTTGTGCTGGTCCTGAAGCGGCTGACCGAGGACAAGTTCCGATGGCCGCGCCGCCAGGAGGCGGTCGTCGCGCTGACGACCGAGCAATTGCACTGGATTCTTGACGGCATCGATATCGATGCGATGGTCCGTCATCCAGTGCGGCAATATCAGGTTGCCGGCTGAGCTCTCGAGTTGAGCGGTTGACGCGTCGGTACGGTTCAGATTCAAGATTCCGATGAATCGAACCGGCGATCCGAGTGTTGAGGTGCTGTTGGCGCGCATTGCTGCGCTGCAGGCGGAGAACCATCAACTCGCCGACCGCGTCGTCAAGCTCGAGGAAGAACTGGCGCTGGCACGCCTGCATCGTTTTGCGCCGCGCAGCGAAAAGCGCGTCGATCGTCTCTTCAATGAAGCCGAGCAGGCCGCCGATGTGGATGACGCCGGCAGTGAAACGAACGATATCGCCGAACTTCCGGACACGGGCTTGCCATCCGTCGAAAGCGCGCCGGGAAAGAAGCGCGGCCGCAAGCCGCTGCCGGCAAACCTGCCGCGTGAGCGCGTCGAGTATGACCTGCCCGACGATCAGAAGGCGTGTCCTTGCTGCCGTGGCCAGATGCATCGCATGGGCGAGGCTGTCACCGAGCAACTTCATATTGAGGTGAAGGCGAAGGTTTTACAGAACGTACGATTCAAATATGGGTGCCGCCATTGCGATCGCACCGGGATCAACGCCCCTGTCGTGACCGCGCCGATGCCGACGCAGCCGTTGCCGGGCAGCGTTGCCACGGCCTCGACGCTGGCGTTCGCGCTGGTTCACAAATATGTCGATGGCACGCCACTCTACCGCCTGGCGCTGGCCTTCGAACGCGCAGGTGTTCCGGTCAGCCGCGGCGCTCTGGGCCACTGGGTAATCGGCTCGAGCGAAAAACATCTCTCCCGGATTTATGACGCCCTGAAGCTGCGGCTCAGATCACAACCTCTCATCCATGGCGACGAGACGACGGTTCAGGTTCTCAAGGAAAAGGATAGAGAGGCCACCAGCATATCGTACATGTGGGCCTATCGCAGCGGCGAGGACAGTGAGCAGCCGATCGTTCTTCTTGACTATCAGCCAGGCCGCGGCCAAATCCACCCGCAGGCCTTCCTCGGCGATTACCGTGGCATCGTGATGAGTGACGGCTATACCGCATGGCGCACGCTGGAAGGGGCCACCCACATTGGATGCATGGCCCACTCCCGGCGTCGCTTTGTCGATGCACTCAAAGCGAGGAAGAAGGGCGGTGGTCCGCCCGAGCAGGCGCTGCGGTTCTTCGAACAGCTCTACCGGGTTGAAAGGCAGGCACGGGACACA
>NZ_JCAMOP010000150.1:0-2109 GCF_059512345.1 Bradyrhizobium sp. Unk1 | reverse complement strand
CGTCATCGAACTGAACACTGCCACGCAACATGCAGGTAGCTGCGTGGAAGCGCTGGCTGCCGCGAAGACCGCGATACCTGCCGCTGCTCAGCTGTCAGCCGAATTTCAAGCGCAGTTTAAAGCTGCCGTCCTAACGTTCACCGCAGCATTGGATGATGTCAGACCCCTGATGCTGACGGTATTAAGTGCGTTGCGGGAGCGAAAGGACGCGCCGACCCGTCCAGCATCAGAAAAAGGGCTCGAGAAGCAATTCGTCGCCATTTCGTAGCTACCAGCGCCGACGAATATGCGAAACACGTCAGCGGGATTTCCAATGCTACAGCGAAGGAAGCTGCGGCTAAGGAGAAAGTCGAAAAGCTGGAAGGGGACGTAACCGCGTCACAGTATCCGCCGCTTCGAACGACAACGGGTCGCCCTATACATACACGAGCGCGACAGTTCGGCAGGCCAGGGCGTCCGCAGGCACCCAGATATCGGTTGTGTTCGGCTTGGCTGAAGATGGAAACGCAGATTTCATATGCTTCCCGCATTGGTCTCGTTGCCAATAGCGCAGCGGCGGTTTCCGGCATCGGGATGGATGCGACGAACGCATTCATCGGCCAAGGAGTTCTTGCGGGTGGGCCGAACACAACGCAGGTTGGTGGAACGGCCGCCTATTCCGCTTCGCCTTTGCTTGGCTTCCACGTGTTCTCGGCCAACGAGCAGGGAGACAGTACCAACGCAAACAACATCAATGTGGCCAGGCAGAATGCATTCAGCGTTCTAGCGACGATGTAGCGTTGGTGCGAGCGCGACGCGACAAGCCATTCTTTTGTCGGAGTCGCGCACTACTTTTCATTTTTAAAACATGGAGAAGTTAGGTGGCAATTGGGACAGTGAAGTGGTTCAACCCGACAAAGGGGTATGGGTTCATTCAACCGGATTCGGGCGGCAATGACGTCTTTGTCCACATCTCCGCGGTTGAAAAGGCTGGTTTTACTTCGCTCGCAGAGGGCGCAAAAGTCAGCTTCGACATCGTGAAAAATCGCGGAAAAGACTCGGCGGAAAATCTACGAATCGAGTGATGCACCACCCATTGTGTTGCTCAACAGAAAGGCCGCAGTGGTACGCCGCTGCGGGCGGCCGAGGAGATCGATCGGAATTGGCCGATGGATAAGGCGCTATTGTTCGCGTGGGCGTTCGGGCTTGCAGCCTTGGTACTGTTCGTGGTGCTATACCTGCCCTGGCAGTGAGTTGGCGACTCGCGACGGCGCTGCCTGCGATCCGAGACTGATTGCCAAGCCACGTGAGGCTACGACCAGTCCTGGTAGTTGTGCCACGCCCATTTCCGATAGATGTATCCCATCGTCAGATTCTTTCGCCGCTGAGGCTGGCTGCGTAGAGGTTAGCGGTGCGTGGTAGGGACAGCGCTCTACCTCCAACGCTTCGGGCGCCGAGTCACGTTGCCGCTAACGTTCCCGCTGTTTAGGTCGCGCGGCTGCCACCGTGAACCCGGTGTGATCCTTGAGGCTATCGATTACCTTGAGCGCGGCTTCGAGTTCATCTCGAAGACGCTTCGTAATCCGCAGAATGCCGCTCGCGAGCTCCTCGCGGCTGATTTCTGCACCGTGAGCAACTTTTTCTTCGAGGTCGCGTATAGCTTCGTCGATCTTGTGCAGCGAGAATGTGCCAGGCATCATCCGGCTCCGTCCTGATTGAGGGTCCGGCATCCGCCGAACCACGGCGTAAAAATGCGTCCGCTACACGGTTAAGTAAAGCGGGTGGCGTTGCGGGAAAATCTGTCCCCATCTCGCGTCTGAGCGCCTCGAATTCGGATAAGGTCGAAAGCGGGCAATCCGCCACCGCGTCCATTTTTGAGCAGATAACTTCAACCCGGGATCGCCAATCGGCCAGCTGTTCTTCAGTTCGCTGTGGCCCGTACGTGTCTTCTGCCGGTGTATGGCTTGGCCTACGGACGTAGTCCGTGAATGCTTGGATTGCCGCTGCCACTTCGGTCCTAGGCACGGCGGTTACTCCTATGAGCGGAGCCGGCTCGAACATTTGCAGGCCGAGCACTTTGATATGGCATGCACGCGGGGGGCGCGGCAACCCACTGGTGCTGGTAGGTGC
>NZ_JCAMOP010000149.1:0-2117 GCF_059512345.1 Bradyrhizobium sp. Unk1 | reverse complement strand
ACTTCCCGCCGCACACTCCGCATAATCGTGGGCTCCGCATAATTGCGGTTATGTGGTGCACCACATAACCGCAAGGGCCTCGACGGGCTCGCGACCATCGTCCAGGAAACGCTGAAGAAGGACCCGTTCTCCGGCCATCTGTTTGCCTTCCGCGGCAAACGCGCGTGCATTCTGAAGATCCTGTTCTGGGACGGCAACGGGCTTTGCCTGTTCACCAAAAGGCTCGATCAAGGCGGCTTCATCTGGCCCAGAATGAGCGATCCGGGCGGCACGGTCACGTTGTCGCCGACGCAAACTGGCGATGCTGATCGAAGGCATCGACTGGCGCACGCCGGAGCGTCGATGGCGGCCTGCAATCGCGGGCTGATACGCAAAAACCCCTTGTAATATAGCGAATCCGCTTCATCGAATCAGCCTGTCCGAGTAGAATCGGATATGCAGCTTGACCTCAACAATCTGCCGTCCGACCCAGCGCTTCTGCATCGTCTGGTGCGCGATATCGCCTCGCTGATCGAGCATCGAAACAGTGAGATCGAACGCCTCCGTCTGATCATCAAACAGCTTCAGCGCGCGCAATATGGGCGCCGCTCCGAGCGTCTCGACGCAGACCAATTTGCGATTGGATTTGAAGATCTGGACATCGATCTGCCCGTTGCCGAGACCAATCTGGACGCGATTGCAGCGCCCGCGCCGTCTCCATCCGCACCGCCGAAACGCAAATCGTTGCCCGATCATCTGCCGCGCGAAGAGATCGTTCTTGGCGCGGGCAGCGAGGCTTGCGCGTGCTGCGGCGGAGCCCTGCATGCCACGGCGAGAGCGTCAGCGAGATGCTGGACTGGGTGCCGGCCGAGGTGCGTGTCGTGCGTATCCGTCGCCCGAAATTTGCCTGCCGCGCCTGTGGGACCATCACCCAGGCCGCCGCTCCTGAACGGCCGATCGCGGGCGGATTGGCCACGCCGGCCCTGCTCGCCCATGTGCTGGTGAGCAAGTATTGCGACCACACGCCGCTCTATCGCCAGGCGCAGATTTTTGCGCGTCACGGCGTCGAACTGGAGCGCTCGACGCTCGCTGGCTGGGTTGGCGGCGCCTGCTGGTGGTTCGAAGCTTTGCAAGAACGGCTATGCAAAAACCTGTTCGCTTCCGACCATCTTTTTGCCGATGATACGCCTATCCCGGTGCTCGATCCGGGCCGAGGACGGACAAAAAGCGGGCGATTGTGGGTCTATGCCCGCGACCAGCGCGGCTGGAGCGGACCAGCGCCGCCGGCAGCAGTTTACGTGTTCGCACCGGATCGAAAAGCCGAGCGTCCCGCCTCGCATCTCGAGCATTTTAAGGGTGTTCTGCACGTCGATGGCTGTGCCGGCTTCGAGCGGCGGACCGGTAGCGGCAACATCATTCTTGCCGCCTGTTGGGCCCATGCAAGGCGCAAATTTTACGAAATTGCAGAGGCTGACGGTGCGCCGTTGGCGTTGGAAGCACTGCGCCGGATCAGCGAAATCTATGCCGTCGAGGCCCAAATCCGCGGTCAATCGCCTGCGCACCGACTGGCCGCGAGGCGCTCAATATCGAGGTCGCTCGTCGATAGATTCCGGCTCTGGATCGAGACGCAGCTGCCCCTGCTACCCGGTCGCGCCAAGCTCGCCGAGGCGATGCGCTACGCGCTCTCGCGGTGGGAAGGGCTGACACGCTTCCTGAACGACGGCCGCGTTGAGCTCGATACCAACCCGGTCGAACGCGCGATCCGTCCTGTGGCGCTCGGGCGTAAAAACCACCTTTTTGCCGGGAGCGACGGCGGCGGAAATCGCTGGGCAGTGCTCTGCTCGCTCATCGAATCCTGCAAATTGAACGGCGTCGAGCCCTACAATTATCTTCGCGATGTGCTCACGCGGATGGTCGATGGACATCCCGTCAATCGCCTCGACGAGTTACTGCCGTGGGCTTGGAAAGTATAAAATCCTGTCAAGGGATGAGGTCCGGTGCAAGCTCCGGACGCTTACGATGCACGCACGACGGTCGAACTGCGCAACGGCCAGAGTTTCGGTATCCCTCCGCCAAAGGCCGTCTTGTTTGAGGGACGCGAGGGCTGCAGGTCCTAGGGGTAATCCTAGGAGAAGCGC
>NZ_JCAMOP010000148.1:0-2214 GCF_059512345.1 Bradyrhizobium sp. Unk1 | reverse complement strand
TGGAAGGTGTGGGTGTGCACCGCCTCCTCGAAGGCCTGCCGAAGGAGGTACTGCCGGCACTCCGGATTGGTGAGGTGTCGGTAGATCGCCAGCACGATGTTGTTGGCGACGAGCGATTCCGAGGCTGCGAAGAAGCCGAGATTGCGCTTGATCGCGCGCCGCTCGTCCTCGGTCAGCCCGTCCCGCGACTTCCATAGCGCGATGTCGGCCTGCATCGAAACTTCGGTCGGCATCCAGTGATTGTTGCAGCCCGAGAGATACTTCTCCCAGGCCCATTTGTACTTCAGCGGAAGCAGCTGGTTGACGTCGGCGCGGCAGTTGATCATCCGCTTCTCGTCGACGGAGACGCGGCCGCCGGCGCGATCGATCGCGCCTAAGCCGGTCGGGTCGGCCGGCTCGAGCTTGAGCTGGGTCTGCGGACGCAGTGCGGTGGCGAGACTTGAGACGGCAGGAGCGGCCGCTGTGGTTTCGGTATCGGACCAGTCGAGCATCGTCATCTCCTCACTGGCACGCTTCGCATTCGGGATCGTCGATCCGGCAGGCCTTGATGCCGTCGAGGTCCGGTGCCGCTGCGGTCGGTATCATGATCGGTGCGTGCGACACCGCCACAGACGCGGACACCGCATTGAGCTTTCCGTCGGTGCCCTTCAACGTCGATTTCTCGACATGCGTGGCGCTGCGCGAGCGCAAATAGTAGGTCGTCTTCAAGCCGCGCCGCCAGGCCAGCCGGTAGAGCGCATCGAGCTTCTTGCCGGAGGGATTGGCGATGTAGAGGTTGAGCGACTGCGACTGGTCGATCCATTTCTGCCGGCGCGCGGCCGCCTCGATCAGCCAGGCGCTGTCGATCTCGAAGGCGGTGGCGTAGAGCGCCTTCAGATCGCCAGGAACGCGGTCGATCTGGCCGACGCTGCCGTCGAAATATTTGAGATCGGAGACCATGACCTCGTCCCAAAGCCCCCTCGCCTTCAGGTCGCGCACCAGGAACTCGTTCACGACCGTGAAGTCGCCGGACATGTTCGATTTCACGAACAGGTTCTGATAGTTCGGCTCGATCGACTGCGAGACGCCGCAGATGTTGGAGATCGTCGCCGTTGGCGCGATCGCCATGACGTTCGAGTTGCGCATGCCGCTGGACGTGACCTTCTTGCGCAGGCGATCCCAGTCGAGCGTTGCGGAGCGATCGACGTCGAGACCACCGCGCGCGTCGGCGAGAAGCTGGATGGAGTCGAGCGGCAAGACGCCCTTCGACCACAGCGAGCCCTCGAAGCTCGGATAGCGTCCGCGCTCCGCGGCGAGATCGGACGACGCTTCGATCGCGTGGAACGAGATTGCCTCCATGCTGGTGTCGGCAAACGCCACGGCTGCGTCGGACGCGGTAGGAATGCGCTGGACCTGAAGCGCTTCCTGAAAGCCCATCAAGCCGAGCCCAACGGGACGATGACGCATGTTGGAGCGCCGCGCTTCCGGGATCGTGTAGAAATTGATGTCGATGACGTTGTCGAGCATCGGGACGGCGGTGGTCACCGTCCGCTTCAGCTTGGCCTGGTCGACACCATCAGGCCCGACATGGTTGAGCATGTTGACGGAGCCGAGATTGCAGACGGCGACCTCGTCGCCCGAGGTGTTCAGCGTGATCTCGGTGCAGAGGTTCGAGGAATGGATCACGCCCACGTGGCGTTGTGGCGAACGCAGATTGCAGGGGTCCTTGAAGGTGATCCAGGGATGACCGGTCTCGAACAGCATGGTCAGCATGCGACGCCAGAGGTCGCTCGCGCGCACGGTCTTGAAGACGCGCATGCTGCCGGCTTTCGCCTTGGCCTCATAGGCCTCGTAAGCCGTCTTGAACGCCTCGCCGTAGAGATCGTGCAAATCGGGCGTCTCGTCCGGCGAGAACAGCGTCCATTCGCCATCGGCATCGACGCGCTGCATGAACAGGTCCGGCACCCAATTGGCGGTGTTCATGTCGTGGGTGCGGCGGCGGTCGTCGCCGGTGTTCTTGCGCAGATCGAGGAATTCCTCGATGTCGACGTGCCAGGTTTCCAGATAGGCGCAGACCGCGCCCTTGCGCTTGCCGCCCTGGTTGACGGCAATCGCGGTGTCGTTGGCGACTTTCAGGAACGGGATGATGCCCTGGCTTTCGCCGTTGGTGCCCTTGATGTGGGCGCCGAGGCCGCGCACCGGCGTCCAGTCGTTGCCGAGGCCGCCGGAATATTT
>NZ_JCAMOP010000147.1:0-2312 GCF_059512345.1 Bradyrhizobium sp. Unk1 | reverse complement strand
TGTCAAACGCCATCCGGAACTGCCCCCTTTGCGTCGTGAAGAACTGCCCCCACCATCGGGATTATGATCTCGGTTGAAGGTTGTTTCCGCCGGTGACGGGCCGGAGGGAGGCGGAGCCGACCGGAGGGCCGTCACCGGCGGTCGGCGTCTTGATGAGGCCGCTTTTGCGCTTGGCGCGGAGCCGGTAGCTGTCGCCGCGGATCGTCAGCACGTGGCTGTGATGCAGGAGCCGGTCGAGGATCGCGGTGGCGACCACGGGATCGGCGAACACTGTGCCCCATTCGGCAACGCTGCGGTTCGACGTGATCAGCATCGCGCCGGTTTCGTATCGCCGGCTGACCAGTTGGAAGAACAGATGCGCCGCGTCAGGTTCAAGGGGCAAGTAGCCGAGTTCGTCGACGATGAGCAGCTTTGGCTTCGACAGCGCGAGAAGTTTCTCGTCTAGACGTCGTTCGCCGTGCGCCTTGGCAAGGCCAGCGACCAGCGTCGTCGCCGTGGTGAACTGCACCGTGTATCCGGCCAGGATCGCCTCTCGCCCGAGCGCGATCGACAAGTGCGTCTTGCCGACGCCCGGCGGGCCGAGCAGCAGCACGTTCTCTCCGTTGGCTATCCAACGTGATGCGGCAAGATCACGGATCTGCTTTGGATCGATTGACGGCTCCGCCTCGAAGTCGAAGCCAGCAAGCTCCTTCACGGCCGGGAAGTGTGCGAGCTTCAGCGCCATCTCGATGCGGCGATGGTCCTTGCGTGCGATCTCGCGCTCGCACAGCAGGATCAGCGTCTCACGCGCCGACAGGTTCGCGCGCGCCGCCTCGTCGAGCAGGCTGTCCAGTTGATCGCGGATCCCGGAGAGCTGCAATCGCGCCAGCATAGCATCTAGCGGATCGGTCGGTGCTTCCATTACCTTTTTTGCCCGCGTCATCAGAAGCTTCCTCCGATCACGGCTTCGTATTCGGCAAGAGGGCGTAACAACGACGGCGGTGAGGACGGCGCCATCACCACCGCTGCCGCGATCTCAGCCCGGCGCACCGGGCCGTTGCGACCAGCAACACCATCGAGATGGGCGGCGTCGATGATACGCAGCCGGCGTCCCTCCGATTGCTTGTGGATCGCAACCTGGTGCAATCCATGGCGGATCCGCACTTCCCCGGCCGCGATCGTTACCGCCACGCGCTCGCCGATCAGGCGCCACGGCACTGAGTAGCTGTTCGTGTCGATCTCGACGGCGCAATCATTGCCGACGACGCGGGTTAGTTCACGCAAGGATCCGAACGACGGTTGCCCGCCGAGCGGCTTCAACCTATGTATCTCGTCACGCGTGAAGCGGATGATCGGCGCCTCGCCGGTCGTACCGTGGATACGAACGTTCGCAACCTCACGCTCCCACCTTGCGAGATGCGCCTCGAATGCTTCCCAACTTGGGAAGGCATGACCGGCGATCGCGTTCTTCTTCACGTAGCCGACGCCGTTCTCCGTCTTGCCCTTCGTGCGCGCCCGATATGGCGCACAGGCGCGAGGACGGAAGCCCCAATGTTTTGCGAAGGCTATCAGCTTGTCGTTGAACTGAACCGACCGGCTCACCACGTCGTGGCGCACGACAAGCGCGCGTGGATTGTCCATCAGCACTTCCTCCGGCACACCGCTGAAGGTCATGAATGTGCTCTCGAGCCCGGCGAACCAATGCTCCTGCCTCTCGGCCCGGAACGCACGCACATGAAGCCGTCGCGAGTGTCCAAGTGTTGCCACGAACACGAACGCCTTGATTTTCGCCCCTCCGATCTCGACCAGGCGCTCCCCGAAGTCGATCTGCAGCTGCCGGCCTGGCGGCGTCTCAAACCGCGTCGTCGCCAGTGCCTCCGCCTTCAGCGCCTGACGATAAGGCTGCACAGCGCGCTGCAGTGTCCGCCGGCTGACGGCCACGCCTTTCTCGGCCAACAGGTCCTGGCGCACCACGTCGGCATTGCCTCGATGCCGAATGAGCCTCTCGCGCAGCCAACCCTCAAGGCCGTCGAGACGCTTCGGTCGCTCAGGCGACTTGAACGGCTTCACCCCGCCCGCCGACACGTAGTCCTTCACCGTGTGATGGCTGCAGCCCAGCTGCCGCGCAATCCGCTTCACGCCCCACCCGCACGCCCTCAGGCGCATCATCTCCGCCACGTCATCCGGCGTCTTCATCACCTGCCCCCGTGGATCATTCCACGGCGAGCCTTCAGTGATTCGTTCCAGCTTCATTCACTCTCTCCTCAGCTATCCGAGGAGGGGGCAATTCCTCGTGACGCTGAGGGGGCAGTTTTCCATGGCGCGCGACACTT
>NZ_JCAMOP010000146.1:0-2317 GCF_059512345.1 Bradyrhizobium sp. Unk1 | reverse complement strand
TTTTCCAATGGCCGCGCGGAACGGCGGCTTGCAGACGTTCGCCGCGTTGGCAGCGGCCATGTGTTCGCGCCATGTTGGTCGATGCCCAGGTCTCATCGATGAAGACGAGGCGGTCACGATCGAGCTTGCGCGCCTGGTAGGCATCGATCCGGTGGGACTTGCGATCTCCGCCCTTCTTGCGCAGGCTGTCGAGATGGAAGCCGAGGCGTTTCTCGCCGGGATGAAGCGCTTGAAGCTTCCCGACGGCCGCGACCGCCTCGTGCGGCACGGCCATGGTCCAGTGCGGACGATCCAGACGGGGATCGGCGCCGTCGAAGTCGCCCGGGTAAAGATTCGGGATCGCGCGGTGACCCGCGATGGCGAGCAGATTCGCTTCACCTCGGCGATCTTGCCGTTGTGGGCACGGCGCACGAAGAGCTTGGATGCACTTTTGCCGGTGCTGTACCTGCGAGGCATCTCGACGGGCGACTTCCAGGAGGCGCTGGCGGCGCTCTCGGGCAAGGATGCGCCGAATCTTTCTCCGGCGGTGGTTTCCAGACTGACGACGGAGTGGCAGAGCGACTACGAGCATTGGCAGAAGCGCGATTTGTCGGCGCGCCGGTACGTATACGTGTGGGCGGACGGCGTCTTCCTGCAGGCTCGCATGGAAGACCACAGCGAATGCATGCTGGTGCTGATCGGCGAGACGCCGGAAGGCAAGAAGGAACTCATCGGCTTCCAGGTCGGCGTGCGCGAGTGCGCAGAGCTGGCACGAACTGCTCGTCGAGGCGAGAAGCTGATGGAAAGTAGATTGCGCTGAATCGCTCGTCAAGGCGCGCGTCAGGGCTGGTTGTTCGGCGGCCGTTCGATGAACCTGCGGCTGCTGTTGAGCAGTTCGAGGTTATTGGCGATGACCGGGTTGCCGGGGTCGAGCGAATAGGCCTTTTCAAACCTTCGCCGTGCGCCGGCGAGATTGCCGCGCAGCATGTATGAATAGCCCTGGTCGTTCAGGACCTGAACGGTCTCGCCGCCAAGCCGGATCGCCTGCGCATAAGCCTGATCGGCCAGATCAAAGCGACGCAACTTGTCATAGCTCGCGGCAAGGCCAATCCACGCCGTTACATCCTTAGGCGCTTTCTCGACAGCATCTTTGAAATAGCGCTGAGAGAGGCCGTAGGCACCACGGTTATAGTGCTCCAACCCCATCCGTACGGGTTCGTCCGAAGGATAATATTTGACGGCGGTCGGTTCCTGCACAGGGTCCCCGCCCGGTGGCTCTACGAGAACCACGACTGCGGCGTCCCTCAGTGTCTGTTCACACCCGCCAAGGACTATTCCCAACCAGCAACAAGTTAGAACTAAGATGATGCGCCGCATAAGCGTTGTCCCCCGGCTCAGCGGCCTTATGGAAATATCGTCGCTAAATTACTCAACCCAACGCCCCTTCGCCCTTTACCTGCCAGCTGGTGTTCCGCCGACCGGTATCGACACGCCGGTTGACGAACCTGCCCCAATCCCTCGATGTTAACGTTCTGCGTCGGCGTTGTCCGCACACCCATTTGCCTGGTCGCATCGCTAATGTCGGGAAGCTGATCCACCGGCTGTTGCGTTTTGCCATAGCGTGTGACCGCGGCACCCACGCGCCGAGCGTCGTACGCGATCCTGCGGTCGGCGACGTATCGCGGCCAGGGATGGATCGTGTGCATGACGGCATTGACCTGCTTGGCATCGCCCGCGGTCATCGTGATGGTGTTCGAACGCTGGAAGTAGCGATCCACCTCGTCATGACCGGCGAGGCCATAACATCCGCCGAGCAGGAGCGGTGCGAACAGAGCCAGATACCTGATGGTCATCTCTCGCTTGCTTTAGTTGAGGGTTTTCACGACCGGCTGGTCGGCAACAGCGGCCGGTGCCGGAAGGGGCGCCCTGACCTCGGGAGCGATGATGTGCCCGTACGGACCCTTCACCTCACCACCGGAATTGACGTAGTCGTTGTAGCGCTTGCGGACTTCCATCTGGCCATTGAGGAAGAAATCGACGTCGTTTGCCGGAAGTCGGGAGTCGAGCGGCGATGCCAATTGCTGGCCGGGTGCCGCCGGCGCAACCAGGCGCGGCGTGACGATGATGACCAGATCGGTTTCCTCCTGCTGGTACGATTTGCTGTTGAACAAGGTCCCGATCACGGGCACCGAGCCGATCCAGGGAAGTTGCGAAACGCCCTGGCGATTGCGAGTCTGCAGCAGGCCGGCGATGGCGAAACTCGTACGCATACGACGAAGACCGCCTGATTGACGCATGCGCGCGAGCACGGCGGGTTCTATGATGGCGATGCGTGACG
>NZ_JCAMOP010000145.1:0-2318 GCF_059512345.1 Bradyrhizobium sp. Unk1 | reverse complement strand
CGGAGCTGATATCCGGGGTAAAGTTTGCGGACGGAATCGAAGTCATTCCGACCGCTGAAGTCCGCGCCGCCTGATCGAACCGCGTCACCCAGAATCCGTCATAGCTCGAGCTTCGGTTTCTCGACGTCAGCCACAATCAATTGACGAGTCTGCCGGAGAACCTCCCTACTACGCTAAGTACTCTCGCAGTTAACCGCAACGAGCTAACCAGGTTACCCGAGGCGCTCCCGCCCGGGCTCGAGCGCCTCTTTGCTAACCATAACCAGCTAACCAGCCTACCTGAGAACCTACCTGCTACGCTAAATGCTCTCGAGGTTAACGAGAACCAGCTAACCAGGTTACCCGAGGACCTGCTGACGCAGTTGAGCGCAAGTGCCGACGTAGATCTGTCTGGAAATCCGCTGCCGCAGCAGGTGCTGAGGAACCTGCATGCAGCCCGAAGCGCCGAGGACTATATCGGTCCAAAGGTTGCGCTTCCGGGCGACGACGTGAGTGAACTATCCTCGACAGACGACGAACAGAACGCGCCCCTCACTCTCACTGAAGCAGTGGCATACTGGCTCAGGGATAATCCAAAGGAGGGCGATCGGGAGGTGCTGGCCGCCTGGCGGGCCTCTGCAGAAGAGCCGGGCGCTCAAGAGTACGCGCTTTTCCTCGGCAAGCTGTTCGACTCCGTCAACTCAAACAATCAGGAATTCCAGGAGTCGGTGGCGAATGATCTACGACAGGCGGCAAAGAACCCGCATTTGCGCGCGCAGTACTTTCAGCTGGCCGCCGATGCTAACCAGACCTGCGAGGATCGCAGAACGTTGACTTGGAACGGTATGCAAACCGCACGCCTCATCGCAGACGTGGAGAACGGCGTCTATGACGATGGGGCACGGCTTCCCAATCTCATCGAGCTGGGGCGCGTCATGTTCCGCTTGGACGCTCTGGAGGGGATCGCGCGCGAGAAGGCTGACTCGCTCGGCTCCCTCGACAGCGCCGAAAACATCGATCCCATCGAGGTCTATCTTGCTTATCAGAACAAGCTACGCGAGCGGCTGGGACTGCAGCACGTCGCGCCGAATATGCGCTTCTTTGAAGTTTCGAGCGTCACCGACGCTGACGTTGGCAGTGCAGAGATAACCGTGCGGAATAAGGAAGCGGCGGAATTTGCTGACTATTTGGCGACGGACTGGCAACCTTGGGGCGATGTGGTTTCTCGCATCGCCCCTGACGACCATGCTGCGATGCAGGACCAGCTCATTGATGCAATGGGCGAAGAGTTCGACAACAGACTGGAGCAACAGCTCGCCGACAGAGGCTTGAGTGGAACTCAATCTGATCTCGTCGAGGATGCCAAGCGAGAATTAGGTGCCGAGATCCGTAAGGAAATTGCCCGCGAGATCAAGGGCGCTCTAAGGGATAGGGTGCTCAATGATCACGGCCTCAGGCTGTGAAGCAGCCTTTGACTGCAGGAGGCTGTTAATTCGCGTGAGGCGTAGCGCTGTACATCAGACTGCGGAGCGCCGGCCTGGAGGCCGGCGCATTGCTCAGGTGAGCGGGTAAAATTCGTGCAAGTAGCGGTGAGAATCGGATTCCCTTCCCCGATGCCGCAACTGCGCGATAACCGCCGGAAAACAAGCAGTCCAAAAAGGCGGGGCTCGATTTTGTGACCACCGCCGTGTACCACCGATTCGGCCCGCAACGCGCGGCAAGCATCAGAACAGCGAGGCAGCCATGGTAAAACCGTTCCCGTCGAAGACCCATATCGGCAACCATATGCTGCATCCGGAAACCCTGATGCTGACCTATGGCTATGATCCGCAATTGTCGGAGGGCGCCATCAAGCCGCCGGTGTTCCTGACCTCGACCTTCGTGTTCAAGACCGCCGAAGACGGCCAGGACTTCTTCGATTACGTCGCCGGCCGGCGCGTGCCGCCGGAAGGCATGGGCGCGGGCCTGGTCTATTCGCGCTTCAACCACCCCAACAGCGAGATCGTCGAGGACAGGCTCGCGGTCTATGAGCGCACCGAAAGCTGCGCGCTGTTCTCCTCCGGCATGGCGGCGATCGCGACCACGATCCTCGCCTTCGTCCGTCCCGGCGACGTCATCCTGCACTCCCAGCCGCTCTATGGCGGGACGGAAACGCTGCTGACGAACACGCTTGCGCGCCTGTCGATCGGCGCGGTCGGCTTTGCCGACGGCATCGATGAGGTCTCGGTCAGGCAGGCCTCGGAGGAGGCGATGGGCAGGGGCCGGGTTTCGATGATCCTGATCGAGACCCCGGCCAATCCGACCAACGGCCTCGTCGACATTGCGATGATCCGCCGCAT
>NZ_JCAMOP010000144.1:0-2405 GCF_059512345.1 Bradyrhizobium sp. Unk1 | reverse complement strand
GCTCGCGTGGCCGGGCTTCATGTGAGCCAGCTGTTCAGGTGGCGCAAGGAGCTTTGCAGGCACGGCGAAGCGAGCATGGCGCCATTTGTTCCGGTCGAGATTGGTCCGTCTGCGGAGGTGGCCGAGGCGCCATTGACGACGCCGGCGCGTCGACGCAAGAGCCAGGGCATCATCGAGATTGATCTTGGTAGCGGGCACCGCATCCGGGTCGATGGCGACGTTGATGGAGACGCGCTACGTCGCGTTCTCGATGCTTTGGTCCGCCGATGATGATCCCGGTTCCGACGGGCGCGCGAGTGTGGCTCGCGACAGGCTACACGGACATGCGCCGAGGCATTCCGTCCTTGGCACTCCAAGTGCAGGAGGTGCTGCACAAAGACCCGCTCAGCGGTCATTTGTTTGTCTTCCGCGGTCGCCGCAGCGATCTTGTGAAGCTGATCTGGCACGATGGCCAGGGAGCATGCCTTTTTACCAAAAGACTGGAGCGAGGAAGGTTTATCTGGCCATCGGTTGGCGGTGAAACGGTGACGATCTCGCCGGCGCAGTTGAGCTATCTGTTGTCCGGAATCGATTGGCGCACTCCGCAAGAAACCCAGCGTCCGACGCGGGTCGGATAACCGTTTTGGGTTTGCATCTGCTGCTCGATCTGATTCAATGGCTTCATGACCTCGAAGCCGGACGATCTTCCTGCGGAACTTGCGAGCGCCTACATGGCGCTGCTGGCCGAGCGCAAGGCGTTGGAGGTTGAGCGCGACGTCGCAGTCGCGGATGCCGCCAGCGCGCGGGCGGAGCTGTCGGACAACGAAGCGCTGATCGCACATCTCGAGCTGCGGATCGAGAAGCTCAAACGCGAACTGTACGGGCCGCGGTCCGAGCGGACGGCGCGGCTGATCGAGCAGTTGGAATTGGAGCTCGAAGAGCTGATCACCACGGCGAGTGAGGATGAGCTCGCCGCGCGTGCCGCGGCTGCAAAGGTACAGAACGTTCGGGCCTTCACGCGCAAGCGGCCGGTGCGCAAGCCTTGGCCGGACGACATCGAACGCGAGCGGGTCGTCATTGAGGCGCCAACGACCTGCGCCTGCTGCGGTGGGGCGCGCCTGGCGAAGCTGGGCGAGGATGTGACCGAGACGTTGGAGGAGATCCCGCGCCGGTTCAAGCTGATAGAGACGGTTCGAGAAAAGTTCACCTGCCGCGATTGCGAGAAGATCAGCCAGCCGCCGGCACCGTTCCATGCCACGCCGCGCGGCTTCATTGGTCCTCAATTGCTGGCGACGATCCTGTTCGACAAGTTCGGCATGCATATCCCGCTCAATCGCCAGAGCGCGCGCTTTAAGGCCGAGAGGATCGATTTGCCGCTATCGACGCTGGCCGACCAGGTCGGCCACGGAACCTTCGTCGTCATGCCGCTGTTCCAGCTGATCGAGCGTCATGTGCTCGCGGCCGAGCGCCTTCATGGCGACGACACCACCATCCGCATCCTGGCCAAGAGCAAGTGCACGACTGGCCGGATCTGGACCTATGTGCGGGATGACCGGCCCTACGGTGGGCCTGCGCCGCCGGCGGCGGTCTATTACGCCTCGAGCGATCGAAGGGGCGAACATCCCCAGAAGCATCTGGCCGCCTTCGCCGGTATCCTGCAGGCGGATTGCTATAGCGGCTTCGAACCGTTGTTCGACCCGAAAAGGAAAGCGATGCCGATCACGCCCGCATTTTGCCTGGCCCATGCGCGGCGGGGCTTCTTCGAGCTGGCTGACATCGAAAAAACCGCCCGGGACGGACAGAAAGGCAAACCGGTCTCCCCGATCGCACTGGAGGCGGTCAGGCGTCTTGACGCCCTGTTCGAGATCGAGCGCGCCATCAACGGCCGCAATGCCGACGAGCGGCGTGCCGTGCGTCAGGAGAGAAGCAAGCCGCTGCTCGACGACATGCGCGCCTGGCTGCTCCGAGAGCGAGAAACCCTCTCGCGCTCCTCCGAGGTCCTGAAGCCCATGAACTACATGCTCAGGCGTTGGGACGACTTCGCCCGCTTCCTCGACGATGGCAGGATCTGCCTCAGCAACAACGCCGCCGAAAGAGCGTTGCGCGGTATCGCCTTGGGAAGGCGCAACTGGACCTTCGCCGGCAGTCTGCGTGGCGCTGACCGCGCCGCCATCATGCTGACGATGATCACAACCTGTCGCCTGAACGACGTCGATCCCAAAGCCTGGCTCGGCGACATCCTCGCCCGTATCGCCGATCTTCCCGCATCGCGTCTGCACGAGCTGCTGCCCTGGGAATGGAAGCTCCTGCGCCAAGCCGACAACCCAACCGATCAGGAAGCCGCCTGACCGTCACGCATCGCCATCATAGAACCCGCCGTGCTCGCGCGCATGCGTCAATCAGGCGGTCTTCGTCGTATGCGTACG
>NZ_JCAMOP010000143.1:0-2448 GCF_059512345.1 Bradyrhizobium sp. Unk1 | reverse complement strand
GTACGAAAGCCAATATCGGAAGCTGATCGCTCCTGCAGAGGGCGCCGAACGGGAATGCGCTCTGCAACTGCCACGATCCTGAACTCACGCTTTCGCTCGCCCCGACCGATGAAATGGCTGTCGAGCGCTAGCGCCCCTGGCGCGAAGACGACGCCGGCCAAGGATCTATTTGTCCGCTCGGACCTTTGCCGCGACTTCTCCAGTTGCTTCACGCCCTGCCCTTGCTCGTACATCACCGAGCCCGGGGTCTTAGCCTAATTTTCGGGAACGCTTCGATCAGGCGCAGCGTCTGAGTAGGGCTTGCATCTTTTTCCCGGAAACTTTGGTCAGATCTTGTTGGGCAGAGGTAAGCCACCTCGCCCATCCTCCCGGCACCGGGGCTGGTACCTCTTATTGTAACTTTTTCATCGGCGCCTCAAGGGGGCAACGCTGCGACGGCCGATCTAAGCGCGATTTTGATCAGCGCAATAAAAGTTGAAGGTCGCCCAACAGGCCGCCTCTACTCTTTACACGGGTGCAGTGCGAAACTGAACTTTTTGCTGGCTTTTCCCGCACGAGGGCTTCAGACTTGCTCCCATTGAGAGTGTTAAATTTTTCAAGGACATTGCGATGGGAAAACCTGCCGTTTCCCGTGATGCCTTTCGCGGGTTGTTCGCTTTCTATGCGGCTAAGGCTCATCATGACCATAAACCCGAGGGCGAACATTGCCTTCTGAAGCTATTCGGATCTGCGGAAGACATCCCCGATAGTTTGCTGCTGCAGTGGTCGGACAGAGTTGAGCTGCTCGGTTCCGAAACCGTTGGCCGCTTAATGGAGCCGCGCGCCCGTCAAATCACGGATGGCAACGCGCGATACGACCATGCCAGCGACTTTCTCCACGCGCTCCTGAGAGACCTCGGACAAAAGGTGCAGTGATCAACCTCAGCGCTATGGTCGCGGCAGCCGTCAGACGCGCAGATTTTCTGCGCTGCTCTTTCCGCGCTTGCGATCAACTTAGATTTCGTAAGAGACCTTCTGCCCCTCAGCCAAGCCCGATAAGCCGGCGCGCTCCACCGCGCTAATGTGCACGAAAACATCCTGGCCGCCGTCATCGGGCTGGATGAAACCGAATCCCTTGGTTGCGTTAAACCACTTCACAATACCTGTCGCCACGTCCGCCTCCGGTTGAACAATGAACATAGCCTAGGTCGACCGTCTTGGGGCTGACAAGCAAAAAAACCCGCAGCGCGCGAACGTCGAGCAGTGTTTTCGAAGCAATCAGTGGTCTGATAACGGGCAAGCGAGTTGCAGCCCAACAACCCGGCGCTGGGATTGTGAACTAATTCACAGATCGGGGAAGAAAAGCTCACTACCATGTCGGGGAGCGGGCGAAGGTACTTCGCGATGTCTTGCAGTGCTGCTCGGGGTTGCATGCCCCGTCAAGCAAACGATGGAATGGATTAGTCTACCCGTCACAGAAAGACACACGATGATCGACGACCATTTGGCGCGTGCACATCGCAAAAATATTCGACGCTATCGCCTTTTATTGCAAACCAATCTGACGGAGTCCGAGCGCCAGTTTGTCGAGCGGCGCCTGAGCGAGGAGCAATCCAAGCTGGAGATGCTGGTCAGCTCATGCTCAAGCGAAGCACGGTGCGATCGATCAGGTGCTCCAGGTAACCACGTGGGCTAGGTCGGCGCCCCCGCCTAAGGAGCAGCCATGCCACCTCCGTTGAGCGGCGCGTGGGCTTCGCATCGTGACTACTAAGCAATCCCCCATTTCCGTCTTTCGCGTCATTGCGCGCCGAAGGCGGCGCCAGAGCCGCGGCACGCCAGAGGCAGCCAGGTAGGAGATCCGCCTCGTTGCAACCTTAAGCAAAGCTCACCATTGGTCAGCCGCGCTGCGACCGGCTGGGTCCTAGTGGCCTCCCGGCCTACTGCCCAGCGTAGGCGGTGCATCCTCGGATCTCATTCGATTGCGATAGGGAGCGGTCAACAGTAACTGGAACATAGCTCGAGCTGCCATGTATTGCGCAGCGGACCGACTGCGCTCGTCACCGGCCAACAGAGGACTACCGCATTGATCTGAAACAAACCACCGCCAGGTGCGGCCGCGCCTGCAAATCGAAAGGTCGAAGAGAGCAAAATCGCCAAAGGCCATTGCGCGCCCCCATCAAAGAGCTTCAAAAATAAACAGCAAACATTACAATTCTGACAGAACAACTTTCGGCTAATGCACGAGTTCCTGGGACTGCGTACGGGTCTCCCGAAAGCACCATGGCGCTGACGATCTTCGGTGATATCTGTATAAAATGCGACCGACTACTTCCCGGTGCGGATGTAGTTTCCTCTCAGCTATTACCTTGTAGATCGCTCGGAAACGGCAGCCATGTCACCTTCTGCCACTAACAAGATCGCGCTCTTCATCGATGGGGCCAATCTCTACGCGACGGCGAAAACTCTGGG
>NZ_JCAMOP010000142.1:0-2532 GCF_059512345.1 Bradyrhizobium sp. Unk1 | reverse complement strand
CAGCTACCAGATCAATCGACAACTCTCTGGGTGGATCCTTCCTCCACTGGTAATACGCGCCGTCGGGGCGCACCGTACGGTCTTACAGCGCTCCTACTCTCGATTTCGCGGGGAGAGCAGGACGGTGCAGACCGGACGCCATGAGGCAACAAAGTACCGAGTCCTTCCAGATCACCGGACGGGTCGTGATGATATGATTTGAATAGAGCAAGCAGCGTGCCGATTGAGGAGTGCAGCTCACTCGGCTGTGGCGCCTTAGAGGCAGCAGCCGCACGCGCCACGTCGTTGGGAAGTACTCAAAGCCGGCATCGGCCTTTATTCGTGGCGCACTCTGGCCTGACCAGTTCGCCATCTCCGCAGCGAAGCTCCGGCATCTGGAGCATGCGAAGCGTCTTCGATTTCCGCTCAATAAGCCGTTCGCAACATTGGCGTGAGTGGGGGCGAAGAACCGTGCTGTATCTCTCCAATAACCTTGAAGCCGTGACGCTGGTAAAAGGGAATGTTTTCCCGATTCGAACTTTCGAGGTAGGCAGCGATGCCCTGCTCATCACATCGTTGAAGAGCGTATTTCATCAGCAATGTGCCAAGCCCTTGTCCGCCCCAATTCGGATCGACGGCAATGAGAGGCAGATACCAATGTGGCTCGGGGGGATGATGTTCGGCCATTCCCTGCCGGAGGTGTGCCATATCTTCGGTGACCTCCGGGCGCAGGGACAGCGCCATGATTGCGTCCAGCGCATCTTCATCTTGCGGCACGTCGGAAGGCAGCCACAGGGCCGCGGCGCGAACCTCTCCGATGACGTATGCTGTGCCATGCTCGAATGCTCGTCCGCCACAGGCGTTAACGAATTGAGGCATGCTCCTAAGATATTGCCCTGGGTCAGGCCAACTCCAACGCATCAACGGATCGGCGGCAAAGCCGAGCACAATTGTCCAGACGGTGCTTGCCCGAATGCCTGCGTTCGCAGAGGTGACTTCCGACTCCGTTGTCATGATGTCGTTTCGGGCGTCAGAGTTGCAAGGGTGGATACGGGGCCGATACCTCTGAACGGGAGCAGAATGAAATGCAGCACGGAGGTTTCGTCGGGCGCATTTGGTTTCCGTTCCGGGCTCTCCTCCTGCCTCAGAAGGCCGCCTTCGACGGCCGCTTCGGACGAAGGCTCCTCGGTGGGCGACCCTTGGATCTGGATCTTCGTGGCGAGCACCTGTGCTTCCGGGCCTGGGAGCGTCATCTGGATCCTGCCCTTCCTAACGGAAGCGTCGAATTTCTTGGCCTCGACAACGTTCGGCGGCCCGCTTGAAAGAAACTAGGACGCTTTGAGATTGCAGGTACGAAGAAGTCACGGCACGCAATCGATACGAACATCGTGCGATGGCTGCGCTTGAACCGGGCACCCGGCACGGCCGAGCAGGTTAGCAAACGTCGCGCGTCGATGTCGAGATTGGCAACAATTTTTATGAGGCATCACCTCGTCTCCCATTGAGCTGTTCTGCGTAAGGTCTCTTATTCAAAACACGTGCCAACTGCGAAACCGCATAGACTATCGCCCTCAGTCTGTTCGCCGTCAGCGCCCTTTCATCTTGCTGGCGAACGGATGCCGGGTGTGATTCCGTCTTCACACTGATTCGCAGCGGCGGGGTAAGGCAGGTAAATCTCCAGTTGTGGAGAGTGAAGAGCAGCAGGCGGCATTGTTGACCCTTCAGTTTCGCGCGGTCACGAGGAGGTCGATTGGGCGAGAGCCGTGTTGCTGACGTTGTCGGGTTGACCAGCCAACGCATTGCGCAAATCGCTTCGGTGGCTGCGCGCTGACGTCGGCTCATCACCCACTTTGCGCCAAAGAGGGCACTGCATTCCGGGCAGGCAATTGTTCATCACTCTGGCGGCTGCGGATTGTTGGCGGGATTGGTGTTGTGCTTGATTATCCGCGCAATCAGTCCGCAGCCGACCAGTGGCTGCAGGGCTGTCTCCAATGCATCGGCAGTTGCCTCGGCATAGACTTCGCAGCCGTCAACGTAGACTGCGAAGTTCTTCAAATACTCCTCTCGCCCGGAGGTCGCAGCTCGTGCCGTGTCGCCGGCCAGGCGGCGCTTGCCGGCCTCGAGAAACTCCTTGGACCAGCCGTAATACATCGAGGCGGCAATGCCTTCTCGGCGACAAAGTTCGGAGATGTTCTCCTCGCTGCGCAATCCTTCCAGCACGATGCGGATCTTCTCTTCCGCCGAATACTGCCGGCGGGTCTGGCGCCGAATGTCCTTTAGCACTTGGTCTGCCGACGCTTTGCCAGGTCCGATTTCTGTTTCATCTTCGCTCCTTCACGTGAAATCGACCCACCACGAGTTCTTTATCATTCGTACTGTCATATCCGTTATTTATCGATTGTTTCGGTCCGCTGCCTCGCCAAATACGAAATGACGTCGTGCTTGGCGAAACGAATGCATCGCCCGATGGATCGAATTTTACAATTTCCAGCGCCCCCATCAGGCGCTGGAAAACCGCGCGCCGATGGCGGTCTGGCGGGCAGGTGTCACCGG
>NZ_JCAMOP010000141.1:0-2751 GCF_059512345.1 Bradyrhizobium sp. Unk1 | reverse complement strand
CGTCCAACTCCACCGCATCGCCCCAACAACGACCGGCGAGGACGCTCCATTTCGAGGTTTTTCAGCAGACTGCTAGGTCGCGCAAAATCAAGTATTGAAGGAGGGTGGACTTGCCGGCGCCCGGCGGCGCAACAATCCACTGGTGCTCGAAGCGCGTCTTTGCCGGAATGCAAAAGGGCACCGGGCAGAGAATGAGTTCAAGGAAAGGGGTGTCGTGCAAATAGGTCTCTACGAGCTCGACCGGACCAAGATCGGAGTGGTCGGCTTCGACGAGTGGCTTGCGCGGTTTCTCATCATTCGGGGAGACGCCCGAGGCGAGGCATACATTTCTGTACAGGCGGTCTTGCAGGGTTGAAAACAGACCTGCTTCCGCACTCTCCCGCTGACAGATGGTCGCTATCAGGCGGGCGATGAGATCGCCCGGATTGCGTAGAAGGCACGCCAAAGGAACAGTGAGCGGCCTATCTTCCGTGGTGTTCTGTAGGTTCGGCAGGGCCGAGACGACTCCGCCAAACAGCCCGACGAGCGTATCGATGAGTAGCTCGGCGACACGCTCGTTGTTGGCAAGAAAATGCTGTTTAGCGCGCAGATAGTGGCGAAGATCAACATGCTCTTTTAGAGAAAGCACGCCAGCATTCAGATCGACTTCGGGAAACGAAAAGATCGTGGTCTCAAGCGCGAGCATTTCTTGCTGGCACTGGTCGAGCGCCTTTAGCAGCGCAGGTAATGTCGGTAGATCGACGATCTCTCCGACCCGCTCGGTCACTAAACTGTTGACGTGCCCGAGGGCATCAGGATCGGCCCATAGGGAACCTAAATGCGTGGTGCGCACCTCGTCATAGAGCGCGACCGTCTCAGCCAGATCACGTGCCCGCTCGTCCGTGAAGCGCCGCAGGAACGGGGTGAAAGGAGAGGGGCGTTCGTATCTTGGGATCTTAGAACTCAATGACCTCCTCCCGTCCGTCGAAGGTCTGCGCCGTCTCGAGATATGCCTTCAGGTTCTTGCAGGCGTTGAGAATAGCCGCTTCAGCGCCAAGCAGCTCATCGAGATCCTTACATTCGATGTGCTGGCCGCTCGTCAAGCTTTCGACCGTGATCCGAAGCGAAAGCGACATCATGGCAGCGCTCGCAATGCCGCGAGCGCTTTTCCAAAGCGAGCGGCCAACAGTGCTGCTCGCGCCCTCATCGAAATGACCGTATGCGGCCTCGCCGTGCTTCTTGCGCGCTTCGCTATCGTATACGACGAGCTTTCCAAGACCGTACTTACTCACCAGTCCTGTTTCATCAGGCGTGAGATCGGTACGTGCATCGAGGGCAAAGATAACCTTGCTGCCCAGTATGCCGCCCGTGCGCTGTGAGCGCTTGAGCTTTAGTTGCATGGAGTGACCTCCTCTGCAAAAAAAGAAAGTAT
This sequence comes from Bradyrhizobium sp. Unk1, assembly GCF_059512345.1. Lineage (NCBI taxonomy): Bacteria > Pseudomonadati > Pseudomonadota > Alphaproteobacteria > Hyphomicrobiales > Nitrobacteraceae > Bradyrhizobium > Bradyrhizobium sp. Unk1. The sequence goes on along the minus strand of NZ_JCAMOP010000141.1, from coordinate 1,340 downwards.
GCACGCTTGAGACGCAGAAAACCAGAGGCTCCCGTAGAGCTATTCCGCTCCTCTCAGGCTTGCTTTCCAAAGCTCTCCGCTTCTTGGGACTCGCGGCGCTGAAGCTTGTCCTCCTGGTGAAGAGATTGATGAGGCTCGGACGAAGTCTGAGATGGATCAATCTCGCATAAGAGGAGGAACGCATGCGCCGCTTTCGCGCGCCGTTGTGCGTCAGCACAACGCAAGTCGCACGGATGAATTGGCTTTTTCATTTACGCATGCTGCTCCAGGCCGGCGCATAGCGACCGTTCACCCCGCCTTACCTTAAAGGCGGGGCGTACGGCGGGGCATAAGGAGGCGGTCGATGGTAGAGCGCTAGAAGGAAGGGCTGGCTTTGGAGGGCCAGCCCCGCTCCTACTTCTTCGGAGCGTCGGCAGGTTTGGCTGTTGCGCGAGCTTCAAGCCACTCGATGATCTCATGCAGCCACCATACCGGCGGGCTGTTTCTGTGTCGGCCGAGTTTGAAAAACTGCGGTGCCTCTCCAGAAGTGCAAAGCCGAAACCAGTGTGTACGGCTGTAGGGAATTCCAAGTGCCTTAAGTCCACGCCAGTTGACCACTTCCTTACCAGTCATCGCTGAGCTCCTTGTTTGGAGCCGTCGCGACGGCTGTTAGTCAGCCGACGTGCAATTCGTAGCAGAATTCAACATCTCGCTCCTACGCCAATAAACGTCAAAGAAACTGTCGTATTGCCGTGCACCATTTGAGCCGGTGCCCTTGCCCGAATGACCACTTCTGAAGGTCGTCTCGGGCGCGACCACGATGCCATTAGCGTCCTTCACCACGAACGAGTCCGGGTGCGGCCGATCCGCGGACTTTGGCGGTGGGACGGTCCGCCCTCAGTCGAGAACAAAACTGGAACATGAATTAAGGCCGTGGTAAGGTGTATCTTCCTGAGAGTAGAATCAGGGGTTGCACGGAACCCAATGGAACCCCACATGCAGCGTTTGGAGGAGAAACGGCTCACTAGGTGTTGGGGGGGGGCCACAAATGGCCGACTTTTACGAACTCGATTTCCTGCCAGTGCACACGTCGAAAAGCGGTGATTGTATCTGCATTCGGTATCAGGTCGGAGACCAGTGGTACCTCCATGTGGTTGACGGTGGCTACACAGCTACCGCTCCGGACCTCGCCGCCCATATCAAAAAATACTTCAACACCGACTTCATCAACCACGTCGTCGTCACCCATCCCGACCAGGATCATGCTGAGGGCCTTGCCCCAATTGTCAAACGCCATCCGGAACTGCCCCCTTTGCGTCGTGAAGAACTGCCCCCACCATCGGGATTATGATCTCGGTTGA
>NZ_JCAMOP010000140.1:0-2767 GCF_059512345.1 Bradyrhizobium sp. Unk1 | reverse complement strand
CACGTCCGGTTTGATGAGCGGGGAGAGGAAACGGAACGCGCGACAAGCGCATCACCGCGCCTCTCCTCGACTCTACTCGCCTCGACCGCAGGTGTTTTGTATCTTAGCTCCGGAAACTGAATATGCCCCAGCTCTCCCTACAGCGGGTGCCGAGGCTCCGCCATTATGGTGGACTCAAGGTTCTTCGATTCGAAAATGCGTTTCGGCATATCGCGGCAAGTCGAGGGTCCGTAGTTTTCTACGGATCGTTGACACGCTAGTTGGTGACACTCATTTGGACTACTACCAAAACCAGGAGGCGTTCATTCACCTCCACCCGCGAATGCCAAGGGTTCACACCAGTTGATCAGCAACTTGGCGCGGCTCGGCCCATTGAGCCGGAACGGAAGCGATCGCTGGTATTGAAAGCTATCGCCTACCTGCACGTCGAGCTGCCGGTGATTGCACGCTCGTTCCGTTGAACTAGCTTCTGTGGTAGCGGGACCGCGTGAATGTGTTCGCCGACTTCTGGAGGTAAAGCGGCTCGCCATTGGCATATTCGGCGACGGCGATCTGGGCCAGAAGCGCTTCCGCCGTCAAAGCTATTGGAGCGCCGACGCGGACGCCAGCTCCAGCTTCGCCGGCTGCCTCGCAGCCCTCCAGTTCAACGTCGTTCGGGCCTAAATCCTCAGAAATCACTCGGCTCGGCGACCCTAGTCTAGGGGTATCAGCAGCTCGTTGGTCGCGTCCGGCATCCGACGACACAACACCGAACGCCTCACCGGTCGAAGACGGCTCCACAGCGACCGCGCCACGACTGAAGTGGCAACACGGCCCCACTAGTTGAGCCCTAACTCCACAACCTTCAACTCGAACAAATGCACGCCGCCCTTGGCGGCCATCGCGCAATTTGTCTGAGAGGATCGCGATCCAGCCCGGCTTCATCTCAACCGAGCTTCTGGGCCGTTTCGTGCGTCATAAGCTCAAGTCCGAAGGCGGCGTCCGCATAGATAGCGTAGCTGCCGCGCGATCCGGCTGTCTGCGGCGTCCTTACCCGCATGGTGGAGAGAAGACAATTATCTACTGCCTGTCCGACCTAAAAGCCCCTGATCGACCTGAAAGCCGGTAGCCCTGGCCTTCGCTCGGATGAGCAAGGTGGGAGCCGTGCGCCGCGACCTTCGACGTAATGGCAGACCGACCATTTCTGGCAGGGTGCCAGCCGGAACTTAGAGCGTAAGATGGTCGGCCACTTTCTCTCGGCCGGAGAGCAGCACAATGGAACCTCGCATCCAAATCCTCCGGGAGCTTATTGAAAATCAAATTGAAGTCGTCGCGGCGGCCATCTGCGAAGGCAACGGCGCTTTAGAAGCCGAGCTTCGTTTGGAATGGCTTACGCGCGAGCTGGCGATCGAAGAGAGCGGGCAACGCGTTTTCATTGACCAGAGCATAGCTGAACGGCTTTGGGGCTGCAGTCGGCCTCTCGCATGCCTCGGCCCTTTCACTCTCAAACAACCGCGCTCAAACTAAGAGCCTTCTAGGCCGAACAAAGTCGTTAGTCGGGCGGCGAGTCGCTCTCGGAGCTTAAGGCGCTCAGTCGTTTGGTCGTTCGGCCGGGCAGTCGTTCAGCCTAAACGGCTTACCGGGAAATCGCAGAGTTAGTGGCGGCGGGTCTGCCTAGGGGGTGGGAGCGCGCTGTTGCGGGCAGCGCGTTATCCTCCTTTCCGTGGTGAGGCTCTGTGCTTGAGAGGTCCGGAGCCTCACTGGCCGTGATCGCCAATCCCGTCACGAGAGACCTGCCACAAGGAACCACCACCCCGGCCCGGTCTTTGCCGGCTGGCTGCGGGCTGGCGACCGCGCGGCATCGCGCCCGAGCCTAAGCCGAGCGAAACGATCCACCTGGACCCGGAGCTGCTAGCCGCAGCCGAACGACTTCAACTACTCATCCCGGCCGAACGTCACGCGGGGGCAACCGACGAGAGCCTCGCCGCGCAGCTCCGAAGGCATGGCGGGCGCGCATCATGCAGGGCGTTCAGTTCGATAAGTAACGACCGGGTTGGGCGGCCTTCGTCAAGGCTCCCACATCGTGGGGACGCACGAGAGTCGGGCATCTTTTCGACTTGATCGTGCCCGGCCAAGTCCGTGGCATTTCTTCGCTTGCCGCTGCACTCACGCCTGCGCACTCGAAGTCGCCCCTGAGAGAGCTCGCACTTGCAGCCGCGCTGCCGCATAGCGGATACTTGTGATCGGTTAGACCACCGCATTCTGCGCGACAACTACTACCCGCCGGCGACCTCGAACGGCAGATCAAAGCCTTCTCGAGCACTACAATCAAGTTCGCTACCATGAGCTGACTCCTAAGCGCGAAGCGGAAACAATTTCTTCGGGATCGGGATAGGTGTGCGAAGAGACCTTCGGCTTGGTCGGAGGTTGAGATGGGATTGGACTGCAAAAAGACGTCCGTTTGGACGCCTCATCGGCAGGGTCGGTGAACCGGCTGGAGGTTCTTGAAGGACCATCGGGTCGCCGCGTACGTTCGGCAGCTGAGAGATCTGGATCGTGGCCGAGGGTCTGTTGCCGGTGCGCAGGTTTCCGAGGGGGCACGCAAGCATGGAGAAACGCGCTGGCAGATCTACTGGTTGCGACGCGTTTTCGATAACCTTAGGGGTACTCGCGCGGCACTTGACCTGAGCCCCTGAACTTCCTCCAAAAAAGGGTAGAATCCGTCCACCTTGAGGGAGACGGAGATGAAGCAGTCGAGGTTCACGGAAGAGCGGATCATTGCGGTGCT
>NZ_JCAMOP010000139.1:0-2944 GCF_059512345.1 Bradyrhizobium sp. Unk1 | reverse complement strand
CCGTGTCGAACGTCGACTTACAACTTTCATCGCAACCTCCAACTTCACGGTGTTGCGACGACCGTTTGAATCCGCCCAATACGTATCCATCAAGTACACCGAGCGCCTGGCTGAAGCCAGCATCGAACTTTCCGTCGGCAGTGTCGGAGATTCTTATGACAATGCTCTCGCCGAAACCATCAACGGTCTCTACAAGGCCGAGGTAATCCATCGGCGCGGACCATGGCGCAACTTCGAGGCCGTCGAGTTCGCGACCCTGGAATGGGTCGACTGGTTCAACGACCGAAGGCTCCTGGAGCCCATCGGCAACATCCCGCCGGCCGAAGCCGAGCAACGCTACTACGCCATGCTGGAACAACCCACCATGGCGGCATAACTTAAACCAAATGGCCTCCGGCAAACCCGGGGCGGTTCAACGAAAATATTCGACGATGTCCGGCCAGAAGCGCGCTTTCATGCGACGATGAATCCGAGGCAACGGAATGAACGCCTCTAGCTCCTTTGCTAAAGCTGGCCATTCGTGGGCCCTCTCCGTACCGAGCACAGCCACGGCGATCTGATCGTCGGTGAGATAAAGCGGACGCTCCGTTACATCGACCATTACTCAGGCGCCTCGTTTGTTTCGCCCGCTGTTCCCCACGATTGGGTGCGGCTCGCGCAGACGGCTAGGTGTCGGCCGCCGCGCGAAAGTTCGCCGCATTCTCTGCAGCCACAGCAAGGGCCCGAGACAACTCAAGCGCCTGATCCGCCGTCACTTGGAAATGAACGCCGACAATGCTCGCAATGGCGAGCGTGATTTCGTCGTCCACCTGCTCAATTATGATAGCAGCCGACTCGTCGAGTTCGATCTCGGCAATCCGTCCGATGAAATCATCCGGTTCATTTTCCATTACTGCACCCCATCCATCCGGCCACAATCTAAGGCAGAACTAACCGGTGCCTCGATGAGGCGACCTGAGCGGAACAATCGGAACGCCGCTACTTGGAATTACCTTCAAGCCAATGCGCTTGCTGGCGGCGCTCCAACTTCTTACAGCCTCGTTTGTTAGACAAGTCGCAGCCAATTCGTTCCAGGATCTTACAACACGTTCCCAACTCTCTTTCCGAGCGGGGAGAAGCGCGAGCATCCTTTGCGCCTTGCGCGAAGCCGCGAACTTCCCGCCGCGCTTCGCTTCTTTAAGAATTTTGCAAACCAGCTCTTCAGTTCGCTTCCACCCGGCGTCCGTCATTCTATCATCGACAAAGCAACCGAAGCATATTCGAAAGGATAAGGCACGGTCTGCAGCGACGTATGATGGTAAGCCCGGCTCGTTCAACCACTGATGAAGAGCTTCGAGCTGCTCTGATCCACCTAGCGTGAGAACATCGTCCCGCTCAAACATTAAAAATGCCGCGAAACCAGCGACCTCAAGCTGCATGTCCAAGTCTAGCGTTTCCAACCAACTGGTGATTGCTTTTAGTGGAGACATTGCCCTGCTCTCCTTTCTTGCAGTCGTGATTGGGGCTCGCAACTGACAGAGGGATCCGCTCGATAGCGATTCGAGCCCGGAGAACACGCACTGGTCAACTACAAGAATTTGTAGGTAAGGCTGCGCGTCACCAGGTCAGTCGCCCTGAACCACGTGCCGCGCGATCTCCGCGCCTTCGCCATCAAAGACCAGCACGACAGTTTCGCTAACGCGATCGTAGTCAGGATCGCCGCCGATATCCCGAGCAACGCTGGCGCCATACTGACTCGCGAGATCTGCCGAGCCGAACATCTCACCCTCGCCGTCCGGCTGAAGGCGACCGTTGTGGATCATCGGAAAATAATAGCGCTGCATATGAAGGCCCTCCACCGCGGCGATCATGCGCTCATATTAGAGCGGGACGCACCTGTCCAAAATGACAGGATCGTTGTGCAGCGACACCGGCAGCACCGCCCCACTCAACCATAGCGATATACCTCGCGCACTTTAGCTAACCACCGGACAATTACGGAGAGCGAAGCTGCTTTCTTTCCGGTGGACAGCCCTTGGTTGCGATAGTAACTTAGAGTCGTTTTTCAGGACGTGAGATTTTCTTATGCGCGACTGGCAACTGCCGTTTTCTCGCGTGTGCTTGGACTGCACCTCAAAGCGCGAACGAGTATCCTACCGCCGCTACACGGAGTGTTGGGCAGATTTGCAACGCGCTGCGATTTTGAGCGGTGCGTGATGCTGCTCTACATTTTCACGGTCATAATGATCGAGTCGTGGCTCGATTTCTGGCTAGCCCAACGTCTCGCCCAGGCATGCTGCCCGCGCTGGGGCACCTCACTCGGGGACACGATGGGAGAGTAATCTTGGAGTCCGCGGTCAGCCTGTCGGTCGTGATTGAAGCAGGACAGTCCGTCAGCCTTTCGTCAGCTATCGCGAGCGAACCCCGTGCCTTTTATGACTAACCCGCACACCGTAACAGCGCGGGCGCGACTCGGCGCCGGAAATGCGCAACGACGCTATCCCTGCCACACCCGCGCTGCCGGTGAAGTTAGCGGCAACGTGACTCGGCACCGCCATACCGATGAAGCGCTGTCCCTGCCCCGTGCCGCCAACTTCGGGGCCAGCCTCAGCGACGAAAGAAGCTGACGGGTATATATCATCCCGACGAATGCCCTAGCGCAACTACCAGGATAGGGCGGTGACTTGGCGATCAGTCCCGGATCGCAGGCAGCGCGGGCGCGCCGCTGGCGAAAGTCTCACAGGCGTCCCACCCGAACCGGCTGGCACTCACCTCTTCCTCTCTAGAAGCGTTCGTATGCGTGCAGCGATCTTTCGTGCCTCCTTCGGCCCGAGATTGGGTTTCACGCTATCGAGTATGCCCACCATTGCCTGAGCCTCCTCGGCATCAAACGTCGCGACTTGGCGATCTGCTTGGCTCAAAGACTGATCGGCCGCGCGGGCCTGATTGGCTGCAAGCACCGCAA
>NZ_JCAMOP010000138.1:0-3174 GCF_059512345.1 Bradyrhizobium sp. Unk1 | reverse complement strand
GTTGTGACCGTCGATCCTGATCAAGCCGGCCGTTGCAATCGGGCGGGGGCCATATACGTCCACACATGGCCCATCGCTGCATATTGCGATGCCGCACGAGCTTAGTCGCTATGGGGGCAAAGCGGACGTAGCCTTCGTCGCATCACGCCGCTGGGTTTATGGGTACACGGCCTAGTGTGCCACCGCTCGCGAAGCGGGTAGCCTGACTAAGGTCGCATAACCTCTAATGTCGGCTAGCAGCCCGTCATAGGGGCGGTCCAGATCTACAGTTGCTTGAGTGTCGCCACTATCCGCACCGCACGTGCCTTCCAAAAATCCTCGAAGGAATCAAAATCATACGTCTCCAATTCCGGGATCAGGTGCCGCTTTCGGAAATCCGGGTCCCTGGTCTCTATCCACTCATCAAACGGCGTAGCGTTCTTCGACAGATTCTCTGAGTCCGTAAGGAGTTCTAGATTGGCGAGTACGTTGTACTTCGACTGATACGATTTGATCTTCGCATCATCATATCCGCGCCTCCTCAAGGGTCTGACCTGGAATTCGGATTGCGGAAAAATGTGATCCTCGTGAAACACAGCATTCTTCCAATCACGATTAGGATATAGCAGGGACAACACAAGGCTGGTGTATCGGCCCTGGTATCCGTACTCCAGTATTTGGCCTATCTCAGCGTCATTGAGGTGCGGCTCGATCCCAAGGGATTGGTAAAGCGCATTGGCCGGAAACGTCGAGTTTTGATCACAGTTCTGCAGCAACTCTCGCAATCGCGTGAGCGTCGTATCACTTGAGCTACCAAACGCATTCTTGAGGGTTGCAAAGACAAACCATCTCCGGATCGCGATCTGGGCATCCGCATCCTGCGCCTCCGAGGATATGTCAAAGGACCAATCCCCTCGTTAGGCGATATAGAGGGCGATGGGAAGGAGCGCCAAGGGAGCGACGACGTTCTTGTTTTGGAAACCGAAGCGGGAAATGAGCCGCACGGTCGTTGAAAGAGAACTTTTAATCGTCTCCCAGTTGCCTTCGATCAGGAGAAGGTTCTTTTTGGTGAAGTTCTTGACCTGATACTGGATCGGGAGTCCTCCAGTCAGGTACAAGCAGGCTTTCAGTACGAAGTCCTTGCCGAGATTATAGCCGTTGCCAATTTCATTCAGCGAGTCCGTAAAATCGTGAATTTCCTTCCGGGCGTCGAGCGTCTGCCATTTTGCGGTAGCCGTGGCGAGCAGGAGATCGGAATATTCGAGAGGTTGGCCCGCCGAATTCGCTCGCACGAAGACTTGTAAGACCTTGTCGTAGTTTTGCGACTTCTCCTCATAATAATTGCCCACCAGAGTTGTGTGGATACGATTGTGCAAGCGGCCAATGAGCTTCTGTGCATTCTCCCGCGCCTCCTCGGACAATGAGGTGAGCTGAGGCTTCATATCCGACTTGGCGTCCTCGGCGTCTTCAAAATCAAGAATTCGTCCCACGGGATACCAAAGCTGCGCGGTACCCTCGTCAGGTTCCGAACTTTCCCGGAAGGCGAATCCGTAAGCGAGCTCTTCCGGCTTTTCTTCGTTCGGGCCCGCAACTTTTAAAAGGTTCAAAAAGAGCTTGTTCGTTCGCCAGCGGTAATAGAAATAGCGGTAGGAACCCTTCAGCCCTATAAACAGCGACGTGATGCGCTGCTGCCCATCCAAGACAAGTGTGATGTCCTTGGTGATGCCGGCCGTGGCCGCCTGCCGATTATGGGGTGCTTCCTTGTCGAATTCGCGGATGAATTCGTAAACAGGCCAGTCATCCTTGTTCTGTTGTTCCAATCGCCAGTACAGAAATGAACCGATGGGGAAGTCAGACATGATCGAGTCGAATAGCCGCTCGATGCGGTCGGGACCCCATACAAACTCTCGTTGTATCGCCGGCAAAAAGATATCGCGATTGAGCTGCCTTATAACGTCACTAATCCGAAACGGAATGTATTCCATCGACTTCCCACCAAGCGCAAATCGGCCAACAACGAAAGCAGATTGGGCGTTCAACCGCAATGGTTTCCTCGGCGAATATTCAACTCTTTGGTCTACCGAAATTTCCGTGCCTGCACGTTCAGCGTATCGACGTGCAAGTCTGGGTGTAGATGTCTCTCACCTTCTTGATTGGGATCTCGCCTCGCGGGTGCCCGCCAGGATGGCCCGCTTCATCTCCGCCGCCGGCGGGCAGCGTATAAGTTCGATTGCTGCGGCCAACGCTGTTAGGGAAGCTAGTGATGGCAGCGTCGGCGTCTCATTCCGCATAGTGAAGGCGTTGATGCTCGCGCTTAGCCAAATCCACTTAACTCGCAGCCTTGCAAGTAAAACGAGTAGTATCAAAATCGGGATTTCGGAATCTAAACGGCAACCACGGGAAAGTGCGGCCGAGCAGTGGTTTCGCACGACCCCCCCGTTTCCGAACTCTATCGATACAAGTTAGTAAAAAGCGCTAAGAAAACCAAGCGGCGCGAGACGCGACGGCAAAAAGTGCTAGAGCGCCGATCACTTCGAGAATACAAGAAGCGGTCTTTGCATCTCACTCTTCGCTCGAAGCTCGTACGAGCCAAAGCACCATCGAATTAGTAATTCGAGAATGCAACGCGCAAATATCGCAAGCGAACGCTAATGCTGACCGTCTGATGCATGGACGATGCTGCCGGGGTGAGTTTGCACAGTCGCAGTTGGATTCTGGCCACCATAGTGACCAAATCGGGTGTGCCACGATCCCTCACATACTGGATTTCGCAACTTGAAGAATTTGCGCATCGGTTTATCGTAAGCGTAGCGCCGAGGCCCTTTGGATTGTTTGTGCGGAGTCTTGAGAGCACCGTTAGAAGAGTCATCTTCTGGAAGGGTGCTCACAATGGACGACCATCCTGACGACATAAGACGACCGTTGTCACCGCGAATTGAAGTGTTCGCTGGCGCAGGTCGCAAGCGCTGGCCGGATGATTTGAAGGCACAGATTGCCGCGGAAAGCCTCGAGCCGGAGGCGGTTGTCACAGACGTCGCCCGTCGCCATGGCTGCCGGCCAAGCAGGTGCATGACTGGCGGCGCCGGGCGCGTTTGGGCCAGTTGGTGCTGCCGGCTTGGGCGGAGACGCTGTCGTTCGTGCCGGTGCTGTCGGAATCGCCGCTACCGGCGTTCGCAGAGCCTGCCGGGTCGCCGG
>NZ_JCAMOP010000137.1:0-3208 GCF_059512345.1 Bradyrhizobium sp. Unk1 | reverse complement strand
CCGTCGAGGCGGTGGACGCCGCCGGCGAGCTTGGCCATGCGGGGATCGAGGTTGACGGGGTTCTCTTCCATGCCGGCCTCGGCAAGGCGCAGCACTTCGCCGATCTGGTCGATCAGCAGGCCGTAGGATTCGCCGCGCAGGTCGACGCCGACCGCCATGGGGGTCTTGCCGTCCTCGGGCTTGGGCAGGCCGAGCCGGGCGCGCATGTCGACCACGGTGACGATGCGGCCGCGCAGGTTCAGCACCCCCGCGATCTCGCGCGAGGACAAGGGAACGCGGGTGACGCGCTCGGGCATGAACACGTCCTGGACCCGGGAGATCGGCAGCCCGAACAGCTGGCCGCCGATCATCGCGGTGACGTATTCGACCATGGCGCCTTCGGTGGTCTGGGTCTTGTTGCTCATCTCGATATCTCCTCGTCCCCTTTAGGCCGCTGCCCGGTTCAGCTCGGAGGCGCCGGCGGCACCTGCGGTCTGCTCCTTCAGCGCCGCGATCAGACCGGGACGGTCGAACTTGGCGACATAGTCGTGGAAGCCGGCCTGACGGCCGCGCTCGATCGCCGCCGGCGACACCAGCGCGGACAGGCCGATGATCGGCATCGCGCCCAGATTGGTGTCCGAGCGGATCACTTCGGCGAACTCGAACCCGTTCATGTCGGGCATCTCGATGTCGGTCAGGACCACGTCGAAGCTCTGCGCACGCAGCGCAGCCAGGCCCTCCTGCGCGGTCGGCGCGGTGCGGACGCGGTAGCCGGCCGCCTTCAGCACCGGGGCCAGCATGTTGCGGAAGAAGGCCGAGTCGTCGACCAGCAGCACCGACTGCGAGTGCTGCGACGGCTTCATCTCCTTGCGGGTGAACCAGTCGGCGAACGCCATCGGCAGGAAGTGGCCGACGTCGATCACTTCGGTGGCCTGGCCCTTGATCACGGCCGAGCCGAGAATGCCGGAGGAGGAGCCGCCGACCTCGATGTTGAGCCGTTCCTCGACGATGTCGATGATCTCGTCGACGACGAGGCCCATGGAGCGGCCGTCATCGGCGAACACCAGGATCGGCTGGGCGCCCTGGCTCGCAATGGTGACGCTCTCCATGGCGACCAGCGGCATCAGCTGCTCGCGGTACTGCACCATGTAGCGGCCGTTGCTGAACTCGATCTTGTCGGCCGGCAGTTCCTCCAGGCGGGTGACGAGCCCGAGCGGGACCGCCTTGGGCTGGCTGGAGCCGGCGCGGAAGACCAGCAGCGAGGTGGTCTGCTCGCCACTTCCGATGTGATGCGCGCCGTTCTCGTCGCCCATGTCATGGGCCGAGGAGCCGGCGGCGCCGAGCGCCTTGGCAATGCCGTTGGGATCGATGATCATGATGACTGCGCCATCGCCCAGAATGGTGTTGCCGGAGAACATGTCGATGTGACGCAGCTTCGTCGACATCGGCTTGACCACGATCTCTTCGGTGTGGAACACGCCGTCGACGACGATGCCGAAGGTCTGGCTGCCGACTTGCGTGACCACGATAAAGCCGTTCTCGGGATCGCTGGCCGCGCCGTCGTCGATCTTGAGCAGCTTCTTGAGGTGGATCAGCGGCAGCAGCTTGTTGCGCAACCTGAGGACAGCGGTGTCCTTGATGCGCTCGATGCGGTGCTCGCTGTTGGCGCGGGCACGGACGAGCTCGACCACCGAGAGCTGCGGGATCGCAAAACGGTCGCCGGCGGCCTCGACGATCAGCGCCGAGACGATGGCGAGCGTCAGCGGGATCTTGATGGTGACGGAGGAGCCCTCGCCGGCCACCGACTTGATGTCGATGGTGCCGCCGATCTGGTCGATATTGGTGCGCACCACGTCCATGCCGACGCCGCGGCCCGAGACCGAGGTGATCGCAGCTGCCGTGGAGAAGCCGGGCGCGAAGATGAACTTGTGGATCTGGGCTTCGCTCATCTTCTCGAGCTCGGCCTCGGTGACGAGACCTGAGGAGATCGCCTTGGCCTTGATCCTCTCGGTGTTGAGGCCTCTTCCGTTGTCGGCGATGCAGATGATGATGTGGCCGCCCTCGTGATAGGCGGACAGGCGGATGGTGCCCTGCTCGCCCTTGCCGGAGGCGAGCCGCTCGGCGGGGGTCTCGAGGCCATGGTCGGCGGAGTTGCGCACCATGTGGGTGAGCGGGTCCTTGATCAGGTCGAGCACCTGGCGGTCGAGCTCGGTGTCGGCGCCGTGCATCTCCAGCTCGATCTGCTTGCCGAGTTCGCTCGAGAGATCGCGGACGATGCGGGGCAGCTTCTGCCAGGCATTGCCGATCGGCTGCATGCGCGTCTTCATGACGCCTTCCTGCAGCTCGGCGGTGACGTTGGACAGGCGCTGCAACGGCACCTTGAACTCGGTGTCCTCGTTGCGGCGGGAGATCTCCAGCAGCTGGTTGCGGGTCAGGACCAGCTCGGAGACCATGGTCATCAGATGCTCCAGCGTATCCACGTTGACGCGGATCGACTGGTTGGCGATGCGGTCGCCTTCGGCGGCGCCCTCGTCGGCCATCGACTTCTTCGGCGCGGCCTTGTCCTTGGCGGGCTTTGCTTCCTTCGCGGCGGGCGCCGGAGCTTCAGCAACGGGCGCGGCCTGAGCGACAGGGGCCGGCGCTTCGATCGCGGTCTCGCGGAAGGCGCGCTCGAGATCATCGAGCGAGACTTCGCCTGGACGGAGCGGACGCTCCAGCGTCTGCTCGATCAGCGAGCCTTGCGTCATCTCTTTTACCGGTGCCGCCTTGGCTTCAACAGGAGCAGGCGCTTCCGGCACCAGCGGCGGCGCTTCAGCAACGGGAGCGGCGGCCCCTGCGGCCATTGCCGCCATGCCCTGCTCGACCATCGCTTCCAGCTTGTCGATGAGATCGCGGTCGGTGCCCTCGGGCTCGGCTTCGGTCGCCTCGAGGCCTGCCAGGATCTCCTTGATGCGGTCGATCGATGCTAGGATCAACGTCACCGCGCCAGCCGTCACCGGCATGCCGTCGCGGAATTTGCTCATCAGCGTCTCGCCGGCATGCGCCAGCGCTTCCAGACGCGGCAGGCCGAGGAAGCCGCACGTGCCCTTGATGGTGTGGACCAGGCGGAAGATGTTATCCAGGATCTTGGCGTTGTTCGGCTCCTGCTCGAACTTCACCAACTGATTGTCGACGGTGTCCAGGCTCTCGCTGGTCTCCGTCAAAAACTCCCGCAACAGATCATCCATGA
>NZ_JCAMOP010000136.1:0-3222 GCF_059512345.1 Bradyrhizobium sp. Unk1 | reverse complement strand
CTTCACCAACTGATTGTCGACGGTGTCCAGGCTCTCGCTGGTCTCCGTCAAAAACTCCCGCAACAGATCATCCATGAAAACAGGCCTTCATACAGGGAGGGCGCGCACGACTTGTGATGCGCCATTTCGGAATGGGGCCAGCTTCACCGCAAAGCGTTTAATAATGGTTGAGTATGTGCAAAAGAACGGAACCAACAAAGAGATAAGGCGCTCCGGACAAGCCGAAGCGCCTCGTAAAGATTAGATTAACGTTTGAAGGCGGCGGCGCGCCTACGACGCGGTAATGGTGATCGCTTCGCCTTCGTGCGCGAGCCTGACGGTGAGCCCGCAAGCCTCTGCCAACAGCCGTGTATAATAAGGCTGGATCGCGTGCGCATCCGCGGCCGGGCCGCGCTCCCCGCTCAGGAGCTCGGAGATGTTCTGCGGCAGGCGCGCATTATGCCCGGTCGCGGTGACGCGAAAGCTCATGGTCTCGCCCTCGCCGATCGGATCGATCGTCAGCATGCCGCCGCGCGGGATCGTGTGCTGGGAAACAACCAGCATATTGAGCAGCAGCTTGACGCGATTCTTCGGCAGCAAGAGCCGCGGCAGATTCCACGTGATCGAGCACTTGCCGTCCTCGATGTGACCGCGCGCCATGGTCTGGGCATCGCCGAGGTCGATCTGCGCGCCGGACGAGCCGGCCGCGCCGAAGGCCAGGCGACAGAACTGGAGGCGGGCGGAGGCGGTTTTCGCGCTCTTGCGGATCAAATCGAGCGCGAACTCGCGATCCTCGGGCTTGGGATCGTCGTCGAGCACTTCGAGCCCATTGACGATGGCGCCGACAGGGCTGATGAGATCGTGGCAGACCCGCGAGCACAGGAGCGCGGCGAGTTCGAGCGCATCTGGAGCGGTAGCGGTACCGGGTGACGAAGCGTCAGACATAAAGGGTTCCTGGAATTGCACGGCGCGGACGCGGCGAATCACGCATGCTTGACGAATGCCGCAGGTTCTAACATTCGCAAGCCCGTGGCAGCTAGCTTGCGATCGGTTCGAAGCGGCCCTAAAGCCGCGGCGAATCAGTCGAGTGGGGATGGAATTGCCGATGAATGAGGCATGCAGGTGAAGCGGATCATCGACGGCCCGGCCGCCTCCCACCTGATGGAGCCGCTTACCGCGCTGGTGGTAAAGGCGGGCGAAGCGATTCTCGCGGTCAATCGGGCAGCGATGCGGGTCGACGGCAAGCAGGACGGCTCGCCGGTCACCGAGGCCGATCTCGCTGCCGACCGCATCATCGCTGACGGCTTGGCGCGACTTGCGGACGACGTGCCGACGTTGTCGGAAGAGCGGACCCAGCTCGCCTCGCCGCCATTCCGCGACAGCTTCTTCCTGATCGACCCGCTCGACGGCACCAAGGAGTTCGTCGCCGGCCGCGACGAGTTCACCGTCAACCTCGCCCTCGTGACCGAAGGCGTACCGTTGCTGGGCATCGTAGCCGCGCCCGCGCTCGGCCTGCTCTGGCGCGGCATCGTCGGCCGCGGCGCCGAGCGCGTCAGGTTCGACGGCGCGAGCATCGGTGCTGCCGAACCGGTCCGCACCCGCGCACTGCCGACGCAGGGCGAGCCCTGGATCGCGGCGGTGAGCCGTTCCCATGGCGACCTCAGGAGCGAAGCGTTCATCGACGGCCGGCCCAATGCGGTCAGGAAGACAGTCGGCTCGGCGGTGAAATTCGGCCGGATCGCGGAGGGCAGCGCCGACATCTACCCCCGCTTCGGACCTACTTGCGAATGGGATGTCGGGGCGGGCTGCGCGGTCGTGACGGCGGCCGGCGGCAAGGTCACCGACGGCAAGGGGGGCGAGCTCCGATTCGGCCAGCGCGGCGACACCGGCTTCATCATCCCGGAGTTCATCGCGTGGGGCGATCCGCAGGCTATGGGCCGCTATTGACTAAGCTGTTCCTGGAGCGCCGGCCAGCGCTTGCGCACCTCATAGAGGAAGCGTTCCGGGTCGGCGGCGAAGGCATCGCGGTTGGCCTCCCGGCTGAACAGATAGAGCCGCTGCGCCGAAATCACGTAGAAGCGGGGATTGGCGGCGACGGCCACGCCACGGGCGATGTCGGCCGGATCGTACCCGCCGAACTGCGGTCCATAGATCTCGGGATGGGCCAGGAAGGACGCCCGGTTGCCCTCGTTGCGGAAACGCCAGACCGCGCCCCAGAGGTTCGCCTCGAACTCGGCCGTCCCCTGCGCGGCCGCGCCATCGACGAAATAGGCGACGGGGTCGAAACCCTCGATCGCCACGCCGCTGAAGCGGTTGACGACGATCCGCTCGGTGGTGGCCGCCTCGACCGGCAAACCTGCGCAGGCGATCCAAATGCCCGCCAGCAGGCGGACCAGAAAGCGGATCAAGGCGATTCCGGGGCGCAAAGGGCTATCTTCCTGCCGTTGTGCCGTCATAGTTGCTGCGGATAACATCCGAGTCGAGGGGACATCCGGCGCAACCTAGAGCCGTGCCTGTTGGCGCCAGGTTAAGGAAGCGGCGGGATTCGATACCAGGGGTTCTTTTATGTCTTTCGCATCACGCCTTGCTGCGGTCGCGCTTGCCGCGCTGGTCGGCTGGATCGTCCCGGCCACCGCCCAGCAGGCGCCGCCGCCCAATTTGCCGCCGCCGCAGCGGAGCCCGTCGCCCTCCACCTATGGGCCGGACGAGCTCGTGACCGCCGGCCACCGCTTCTTCGGCAACGTCTCGCGCGGGCTCGCCTCGATCATCGAGAAGGCCGTCAGCCAGTGGGGCCTGCCCAACGGCTATATCCTGGGTGAGGAAGGGTCCGGCGCCTTCGTTGCCGGCCTGCGCTACGGCGAAGGCACGCTCTACACCAAGAACGCCGGCGACCTGCGCGTCTATTGGCAGGGCCCCTCGCTCGGCTTCGACTGGGGCGGCGACGGCGCGCGCACCATGACGCTGGTCTACAACCTGCCCGCCACCAACGCGATCTACCAGCGCTTCGCCGGCATCGACGGCTCGGCCTATATCATCGGCGGCTTCGGCATGACGGCGCTCACCGCCAACAACATCGTGCTGGTGCCGATCCGCTCGGGCCTCGGGCTGCGGCTGGGCGCCAATATCGGCTACCTCAAGTTCACGCCGCGCGCGACGTGGAACCCATTCTAGCAGTCTGCTGAAGAACCCCCTCGCCAGGGAGGGGGCTTGATGATTCACTTTATCATCTCGATTCGGTGGAGG
>NZ_JCAMOP010000135.1:0-3359 GCF_059512345.1 Bradyrhizobium sp. Unk1 | reverse complement strand
CCTGCCTTATGGGCAAAGCCGGTAATGGGGAGCTGGCGGCAATTTGATCGCGCTCCTGCACCAATCACCGCCAACCCCGCTCTCCATTACGAGGTACGCCTGAGGAGTTCGATCAGCTGGTCGGTGGGCTGGAAGACGCCGCGCCGCAGGTGGGGCGGCACGATCGCCTCCATCGCATCGAGCTTCTCGGTTGGATCGCCGCGCGTGTAGACCTCGGTGGTCGTCAGCGTAGCGTGGCCCAGCCACAGCGACACCTTCCGGATGTCCCCGGTCGCTTGCAGAACGACCATCGCGCAGGTGTGCCTGAGCACGTGGGGCGAGACGCGTTTCTTGGCGAGACCGGGCTGCTTGCGAGCCGCAGTCGCGGCGTGCTGCCTGAGCAGATAGGCAAAGCCCCATCGGCTCAGCGGCTCACCACGGGCGTTGACGAACACCTCGGGTGTCGCGACCTGCCCGCGGATGGCCAGCCAGGCACGCAGTGCAGCGGCCGCCGGCTTCCACAACGGCAGCGTCCGCTCCCGGCGTCCCTTGCCGAGCACGCGGATGCTCATCGAAGGCAGGTCGATGTCATCGACCTTGAGGCCCGTCAGTTCGGAGACGCGCAGTCCTGCGCAGACGGCCACGTGCAGCATTGCGCGATCGCGGATGCCATCGCGTTTCGCCGGATCGGGAGCGTCGAGCACGGCTTGGAGCTCTTCGCGCAGAAGGTAGGGCACCAGGCGCGTGTCAGTTTTCTTGAACGGGATCGCCAGTACACGGCGGATCTGCTCGAGCGCGGCCGGCTGCCGGTACTCGAGGAAGCGGAAGAACGACTTGATCGCCGCCAGGCGAACGTTGCGCGTCACGGCCGCGTTTTTGCGCTCGTCCTCAAGATGCTCAAGGAAGGCGCTGACGAGCCCGGCATCGATCTGTTCGAGCGTCAGCGCCGAAGGTTTGACCTTGAGCCGGTCGGCGGCGAACACGAACAGCAGCTGGAAGCTCGAGGCATAGGAGTCCCTCGTGTGCCGGCTGGCGCCCCGCTGGCAAGCGAGGGTGTCGCGCAGGAACGTCTCGATGAGGGGAGCGATCGGCGTCATGCTGACCTCCCTTCGGACATGAACGCTTCGCCGGCCATGGCGACATCGCGCAAGAGGTCGGGCGTGGCCTTGAGATACCAGTAGGTCGCATAGATGTTGACGTGACCCATGTAGGTCGCGAGTGCCGCCATGTGCGCCCCGCACCGGCCTCGGCCGGTAGGGCTGCCTTGCAGCGCGCGCACCGCAAACGTGTGCCGTAGATCGTGCAGGCGAGGACGGCGATCCGACGTCGATCTGATGCCAGCCTTGTCGACCAGCCTGTCGAAGGTCTCCTTGACGGCAATGTAGCGTAGCGGCCGACCGCGCTTGTCGATGAAGACCGGATCATCGTCTGAGCCGGGCCCGCGACGTGCCAGGTATCGCTGCAAGCCGGCGACCGCCGTGTCGTGCAGCGGCACCAGTCGCGTCTTGCGGAACTTGGTCTCGCGGATCAGCAGACCGTCGCGGGTCACATCCGTGATCGTCAGCTTCAGGGCTTCGGAGATCCTGAGCCCGGTGGATGAGAGCAGCGCGATCAAGGTCGCTTGCGTGTGCGGGCGCAAGCCGCGCGTTGGCCGAAGCCGCAGCGCAGCTTCGACCAGCCGACTGATCTCGTCTGTCGTGTAGATGTGCGGCGTGCGACGCTTCTTGCGGGCGCCGAAGTGATTTGCCGGCGGCAGCTCGTGCCCGACGTCCTCCACCCGGACATGGCGTACGAAGCGACAGACGGCTCTGAGCCGTGCATCGCGTTGCGCGACGGATGGTCCGAGCGCGGCCCAGTCGATCGCTGTTTTTGTCTCGACGTACGTTTGTCCGCGCTCGGCCGCGAAGGCGGCAAAGCTCTTCAGCAGGTACTCCGCGGTCGACATCGCGAAGCCCGTGGTGCGGCGGAGCGCGAGATAGGTCTCGATGGCGTCGAGCATCAGAGCGCCTCCGGCCAGGGCTGAGCAACCTGCTTCAGCAGCGCGACGTCGGCCTTTGCGTAATAGGCCGTCGTGTCGATGCCGCGATGCCGAAGGACGAGGCCGATCTTGTCGAGCGGCACGCCATGGCGCAGCATCTCGGTCGCCGCGGTGTGCCGCAGAGCGTGGGCCCCTTTGACCGGCGCCACGATGTCGGCCCGCTTCATGATACGCTTGACCACCGACGAGATGCCGTCGCCTCGTCGGAATGGCCGGCACGGTGCGATCGTGCGCAGGAACAAGAGATCGTTCCGGCGGGTAGACGGCCGGCATTCGAGGTAGGCGGCGATCGCATCCCCGACGTCTTGCGGTAGCGGCAGCCGGACCTCGTAGCGCGACTTGCCGCAGACCCGTAGCGATCCCGTTTGCCACTCGATATCCGCGAGACGCAGTTGCGCCACGTCACCGGCCCGCAGGCCGAGACGCACCAACAAAAGTACGATCGCACGATCACGCCGGCGCCCACCGACGTCGCCGTCACAGGCAGCGATCAGCCGGTCGACCTGCTCGGTCGACAGATACCGGGGCATGTCGGCAAGCTGCCAATGAGCATAGGCTGGAACGGCGCCGTCGAGATCTGCCTGACAACGGCCTGCGACTGCGAGATACCGCAGGAAGGCCCGCAGGCTCGTCGCCATCTTCTCGATCGTGCCACTCCCGCTATTGCTCGCCCGCTCCAGGAAGTAACTGCGGACATCGTTCGGCCTCCAGCCGTCCGGGTCAGATCGAAGCTCCATCATCAGGCCCGCGGCGTCGCGGGCGTAGAGCCTGACGGTGGCATCGGATGCGCCGCGATGCTTGCGCAGCCACGTCTTGAAGTCGGCGACCAGCTGCGGCTCGGCGGGTGCTGCCCCCACGGCCGCGGACCAGCAAAGGCCGAGCTCGACGAGGTGCCGACGAAAGAGCCTGGCACCGTAGATGGTGTGGTGGTTGCGCCGGCCGCCTTTGGCGCGTGGACACCGGCAAGTGCGCAGGTGCTCGCCGAACGCGGCGAGATCAACGTCCGTCAGGCCCACGCCTTGCTCGGCCATAACATGGCCGATGTGAGCCGCCGCTCGCAAATAACGTACCGCTGTCTCGGGGCCATAGCCCTGCCGCTCCAGCGCCGCTGCAAACCCGTCAAGGTAAGGCCCGCTCGGCCCACTGCGCAGATGCCCCAGCATCTTCGCTGCCGAGAAGTACGTCTCCAACATGTCCGTCTCCGTATGTGACCGGCCATCAGTGGCCGACCCAACGGGGCCGCACAGGCGACTTGTAATGGAGAGCTCGAGAGCGGCAATACACAGGAAAATACGGTGATCGCGATTGGCAGCTCCCCATTACCGGCTTTGCCCATAAGGCA
>NZ_JCAMOP010000134.1:0-3390 GCF_059512345.1 Bradyrhizobium sp. Unk1 | reverse complement strand
CCGGTTGTCTTAGACTGGTCGCGCAGCAAGCTGATGCCAGCGTCGTCGTATTCATCTGGGCCAGTGCCAGGTCGATCACACATCGTCCGCAACTCGACGCCGAGCCTCTGGATCCGCACCGGCGAGGCACACGTTTCTATCTCTATTGAAGCACTTACTGCGCAAATTCTCTGGTGGCACACTCATTGCTAGTCAGGTCCCAGATCCCTGCCGGGGAGAACGCGCATTAGTACCCGTAGCTAACCCTGCAATCGCCGTCGTGGCGATCGCGCGCTATCGCTCAAGCACTGTGGAGCGTACTTGATGCTCAGCTTCCTCGATTCGTTTGGCATTGAGCCGCAGATGGCGTACGAAGCGCGGCTGCTTGGCCGCGCAGACGTGGTCCGCCAAGCCCGCGACATGATCGCTCGCGTCACCTGCGAATGTTGACCGCCGCCGACAAGACCCAGTCGATCCAGTTGGCTACGGGCCGGCTCGATATCGCCGTGGACAAGGCGGCCTGGCCGCTGGACAGCCTTTGCGCGTTTGCGGCGCGCGAAAATCCGCGGCGGGGGTTCCTGGTCGTATCCCGCGTCCTAGGGCGCTATTTGCCCGCCACGCCGCAGATGATGCGGCAGAGCGCCCGCGATCTCGCGGCGCGGCTCCCTGACGATCTGCCGGGGCCGGTGCTCGTCGTCGGCCTGGCCGAGACCGCCGTGTGCCTTGCCCAGACGGTGCACGAGGAATTTCGCCTCGCAACGGGCCGGGTCGACATCCACTTCCTGCATTCGACGCGACAGCAACTGGATCATCCGTTGCTGTGCCGCTTCGAAGACCGCACAGCCATGCCTCCGCGCATCTGATCTACAGGCCGGCGCTTCCGGAGCCGCGATCACTGGTATTGGTCGACGACGAGATCTCGACAGGAACGACCCTTTGCAACCTCGCCCAGGCGCTCGCCACTGCTTGGCCGCGGATCGAAGCAATGGCGGTAGCGACGCTGACCGACTGGTCGGCCGGCAAGGCGTGGCAAGCACGCATGCCGCGTCCCACGTGCATCGCGGCGCTGCTGCGCGGACGCATGGAGTGGACGCAGGAGACGACGACGGTGCTCAACAGCGCGTTCGATACCGCTGCCGCTTCACTCGGGCGCATGGCGACGCATCGCAATTTCGGTCGGCTGGGACTCGACTGGCCCGTCGTGCCCGAACCCGATACCGCTGTGCCCGAGATCCTCGGCCCACTGCGGATCATCGGAACCGGCGAGTTCACCTATCCCCCCTTCCTGCTGGCGGAACGCCTCGCAGAAGAAGGGCATGATGTCGTCGTGCAGGCGACCAGCCGAAGCCCCGCACTCCCCGGTGCCGCGATGGCGACCAAGCTCCGCTTTGCTGACAATTATGGAACGGGCGTGCCCAATTACCTCTACAATGCCGACCGCGCCGATGGACGCGCGAACTGGATCGCGCATGAGACCGGCGCGGTGACAATCGACCCCGGGCTGATTGCCGCTCTCCGTGCCGAACTGATCGGCTGGACGGCATGACGCGTGCCATCGCCCTGGTCGATCTGGACGACACGCTGTTCCAGACGCTGCGCAAATGCCCGCCCGATTTGCCGGCCGACCGGTTGACGCCGCTGGGCTTCGCGCGCGACGGATCGCCGCTGAGCTATGCGACCCCGCGGCAGATGCAGTTCCTGGAATGGCTGGCCGATACGACGCATCTCGTCCCCGTCACCGCCCGCAGCCTGGACGCATTGCGGCGGGCGCGCATTCCATTCCGCGCAGCGGTGTGCGCGCATGGCGGCGTCGTGCTGGATGACAGCGGTCAGGTCGACCTGGACTGGGCTGCGACGATCGCCGACCGCGCCGCGCCCTTCGCGTCGCAGCTTGCTAGCCTCGCGGAGGCGATCAGGCGCATGGCGCGCGACCGCGGCATCGCGGTCAACGCCCGTGTGCTGGTCGAGGACGCGCTGCCGCTCTACACCTTGGCCAAGCATGAAGATGCGGATGCCGCGGCACTTTTTGCGGTGGTCGACGCTGCCGTGCCGTCCTTGCCCAAGGGCTGGACGGACCACCGCAACGGCAACAACGTGGCGCTGACGCCACCCTATCTCGGCAAGGCCCATGCGGCGGCATATATCCTACCCGGCCTCCGCGCACGCTTCCCTGATGCGCCGGTGATCGGCATCGGCGACAGCCGCACCGATGCGCCCTTCATGGGCCTTTGCGATTTCGCCATGATGCCCACCCGTTCGCAGCTGGCCGGCGGCATGTTCCATGCGGACTGAGGTCGCGCCCCCGTTCTCGGGCAGCTACGACCCGGCCGATGTCACCTTCCTGCTCAAGCCAGTGGTAATGGCCCCGACTTCCGTCGCCGAAAAGGAAGCGGCGATCCAGTCCGGCCGCCACCACTATTCGGAGATGATCGCGCCGGAGAGGGTGCCGGACGACAGCTATCTATCCCTCTATCACGCCGCGCTTGCGCGGAACGGACCCCGCCTGGCGCAGGATGTCGCCACCCTCGCTGCGCAGCTCGCTGCACGCAGGCCGGGGCGCGAGCTGGTAATCGTCTCGCTGGCGCGTGCGGGGACGCCGATCGGCGTCTTGCTCGCACGGACCTTGCGGGCGCACGGCCATCGCGCAGCCCATTATTCAATCAGTATTATCCGCGATCGGGGTGTCGACCGCGTCGCGCTCGCGCATATCGCCGGCCGGCACGATCCGCGCGACGCGGTATTTGTCGATGGCTGGACCGGCAAGGGCGCGATTGCCGGCGAACTTCGCGCGGCCCTGGCCAATGCGCCATTCGGCTTCACACCGGACTTAGCCGTGATTGCTGACCCTGCAGGACAGGCAGACATCGCCGCGACGGCGGATGATTATCTGATCGCCTCGGGCTTGCTGAACGGCATCGTTTCGGGCCTAGTCAGTCGCTCGATCCTCAACGCCGCGTTGGTGGGGCCGGGCGATTTCCACGCCTGTGTCACCTACCCGCAATATGCCGGTGCTGATCTCTCACGTGCCTTCGTGGACACGATCGCGCCGTTGGCCGCTGCGGCGATACCGCAACTGGTAGACGGGCACGGCGCCCGCCGAGCGGAGCTGAAACAGGAATGCGAGGCGATGATGCGGCAGTTGCTGGCGGAAAGCGGAACGCGTGACCGCAACCGGATCAAGCCCGGCATAGCCGAAGCGACGCGCGCCCTGCTGCGGCGGGCGCCGGAACGGCTGCTGGTTCGCGATTTCGAGGATGCCGATGTGGCGCACTTGCTCTATCTTGCCGCCGCGCATGCCATTCCAGTCGATATGCTGGGCGGGGAATCGCAGTATCGCGCGGTCGCAATTATCCGTAGCCTGGGCGACGACGCATGAGCCGGGTTTCCGCCCTCGCCCTCGGCGCCATCTTG
>NZ_JCAMOP010000133.1:0-3390 GCF_059512345.1 Bradyrhizobium sp. Unk1 | reverse complement strand
AATTATGCGGAGCCCACGATTATGCGGAGTGTGCGGCGGGAAGTTGGTTCCCGCCGCGGTCTTCTCGCCTATTTCACTCCGCATAATTCGGCTTGCGTCCGGCCACATTCAGCATGGCCAGGAGCTTGTCGGGCGCCCGGAATCGACCGGGCGTCAGCATCGGCGGCGACATGGCGGCGAGCGCTTCGAGCTTCTCTGTCGGATCGGCGCGAAGGTAGACCTCGGTGCTTTGCAGGCTGGCGTGTCCGAGCCATAGCGAGACTTTCCGGACGTCGCGAGTCGCCTGAAGCGTATGCATGGCGCAGGTATGGCGCAGTACGTGAGGACTGACGCCTTTGCCGGCGATCGACGGCGCCTTGCGAGCGGCGACGGCGACATGCTTGGTCAGGATGTATTCAAAGCCCGAGCGGGTCATCGCCTGAGCACGGGCGTTGAAGAACAGCTCAGGAGCGTCGGTGACTGGGCGCACTTTGAGCCAAGCCTTCACAGCTGCAGCCGTTTGTTTCCAGAGCGGCAAGACACGTTCACGACGGCCCTTACCCATGATGTGCACGCTGGACATGGTCTGGCGGTCGATCTGATCGAGCCGGAGGCCGACCAGCTCCGACACGCGCATGCCTGCGGCGAAGGCCAGATGCAGCATGGCTCGATCACGGATGCCGGACACGGTGCTCGCGTCTGGCGCATCTAACAGAGCCTGCAGCTCGTCACGAGTGAGATAGCCGACGAGCGCCTGATCGGTCTTCTTCATCGGGATCGCATGGATCCGACGTGATTGGTCGAGGCCGGATGGCACCCTGTATTCCAGATAGCGGAAGAACGAGTTGATCGCAGCGAGCCGGGCATTGCGAGTTCGCGCCGAGTTGCCGCGCTGCTTCTCTAGATGCTCCAGGAATGCCAAGATGAGCGGCGCGTCGAGCCGTTCGATCTCGATCTTCGATGGCTTGAGCTTGAGCCGGCCGGCGGCAAATTGGAGCAACAGCTGGAAGCTCTGGGCATACGCCTCGCAGGTATGCTGGCTCGCCCTGCGTTCTTTGGGCAGGTGCTCGCGCAGGAAGCTGCTCAGGTAGGGGGCGAGCGCAGTCATGCGGCGCCTCCAATGAGCAATGCCTCGCCGGCCTCGGCGATCTGGCCCATTAGGGTCGGCGTCGCCTGCAAGTACCAATAGGTGTCGGTCACGTGGGCGTGGCCGAGGTAGGTGCTGAGCGCCAGGATATGGCGGGCGATCGCAGCACGATCGTAGCGGCACTGCTCCAGCGAGCGGACCGCGAAGGTGTGGCGCAGATCGTGGATGCGCGGATCTCGCCCCGCGTAGGCGCCCCTGAGATTGGTACTGTCGAGGAGTTGCAGGAAGATGCGTCGCACGGTGTTGTAGGGCAGCGACTGTCCGGCAACCGATACGAAGAGAGCACGATCTGTGGTGATCAGCGACCGCCGGGTGACCAGATATCTGTCGAGCGCCTGCCGAGCTGTTGCGTGAAGTGGCAACAGCCGGCTCTTCTGGAACTTGGTCTGTCGGACGACGAGCCCATCGGCAGTTACATCGTCGATCCGCAGCGCCAAAGCTTCCGCGATCCGCATGCCGGTAGCGGTGAGCAGGCCGAAGAGCGTTACATACATGGTCGGTCTGATCGAGCCTACCGGCCGGAGTGCCGCCGCAGCGCGAAGCAATCGTGCGATCTCGTCCGCACTATAGATATAAGGCGATCGCCGCTTGACGACAGCGTGGCCGAGTGCATCCGCCGCCGGAACCTGATGGCGCGGATTCTCGGCATGCATCGCCAGCGCGAACCGCCGTACGGTAAGCAACCGGTTGCGGCGCTGCTCCGGTGACGGCGCTCGTGCGGCCCATGCCAGGACCCGGGCACTTCTGATGTGCCGGTCGCCGTGCTCCTCGGCGAAGCTGACGTAGCCCCTCAGCAGGATTTGCTGGACACGGAACTTGAACCCCAGCGACTGCTGCTGGTCCACATATTTGGCCAGATATTGACTCAGCATCACGCATCTCCCGGCCAGGGCTGCGCAATCTGCAGCAGCATCGTCACGTCGACTTTGGCATAGTGCGCGGTCATGTCAGGCGAGCGGTGGCGGAGCACGGCACCAACCGTGTCGAGCGTCGCGCCGCCCCGCAGCATGGCCGTCGCGGCCGAGTGTCGAAGCAAGTTGGCCCCATTCGACGGAGCGGTGATGCCGGCCTTTCGTATTGCACAGCGCACAACGTCAGAGACTACGCTCGACCTTGTCAGTGGCCGGATTGGTGCGTTCAACATGAAGAAGATTGGACCACCGACGACGAGCGGCCGGGCTTGATCCAGATAACCGAGCACGGCATCACCGGCGTCTTGCGGCAATGGTAATCTCGTTTCCCGGCGCCCCTTGCCACGAACCGACAGCGTGGCTTGTTGCCAATCAATATCGGTGAGACGAAGAGAAAGAATGTCGCCGGCTCGCAAACCAAGTCGCGCCAACAGCAGCAGGATCGCCCGATCACGCACGCCAGTCGCCGTGGTCTGATCGCACGTTGCAATCAACGTCTCGACATCCGACGAGCTGATGTATCGCGGCAGCGACGACAGTCGCCACTGCGGAATGATTGGCACAGCTTGATCGAGTCCAGCTCGGCACAACCCCCTCGCGCTGAGGAACCGCAAATATCCTCTCAGCGCCATCGTCATCGTCTTCACATAGGCCAGCGAGACCCGTTTCGTCTCTGCAATGATCACGTCGCGAATGAGTTGGGCATTCCAGCTTCGCGGCTTGCTGCCAAGCGCCGGGAGCAGCCGCATGATCATGCGACCATGTCGATCGATTGTCAGCTCTGTGACGCCGCGATGCTGCCGCAGCCAGTCCCGGAACTCGACTACCCACCGGTCGAGCGTCGGTAATGCGAGCTTCGGCTTGCGCTGGACGATCCCGCGCTCGCCGAGAAACTCGACGAACCGGCGCACCCGCCTCACGTACTTCTTGGACACGCCCTTCAGGCGACGTATGCCGGGGCATCGACAGCGATGCCGAGCGAACCGATCGGTGACGCCATCATCGATGTCGGTGACTGCGACCTTGGACAGCGTCAGCCATTGCGCGAGGTGACGGGCTGCGGCGTCATAGCCGCTCACCGTCAAGCTCGTATGCCCCAACACCGTCAGGTGTCGTGTGAACTCCGTCACCAGCGGGGCGAGATCGCCTGCGTCCATGCAGCGCAGTCCGTGGCAGTGATCCTCACTCAACTTGGCCATTCCTTGTCTCCCTTCCGTTGCCATCAAGGCAGGAAGGGGGGCCTCAGATTATGCGGAGTGAGAAAGAGGGCAGCAGGAACTAAACTGTTGATAACGAAGTGGGTCTCGGATTGAACGGCCGCACACTCCGCATAATCGTGGGCTCCGCATAATT
>NZ_JCAMOP010000132.1:0-3414 GCF_059512345.1 Bradyrhizobium sp. Unk1 | reverse complement strand
CGGTACGCCCGAGTAACCCTCGGACGCGCAGTGTAGGGCGAGCCACCTCACTGGAAGAGGCGGACATACGGCCTTACGCTCGACGCGACAATCCGCCTTCAACAGCGGCGACTACGCGCTTACGAAGATCGGCCGAAATGGATATCGCCATGCCCACCTGCCTCCTTCGCCGGCAGATAGCTCGAATCAGAACCAGCCTGATTTGTAAGCGCCCGGTCATGACCCGGGCTTTTGTTCGCCGCCCTTCTCGCCGCGGCCGCGATTGGTTTTGTGCTCGCGGATGAAGTCGATCAGGCTTTCGAGGCCGAAGTCAGTGAAGGCGGGGATCTGCTGATCGTCGGGCCCGTAGACCCAGAGGCAACCGTCTTCCGGCTCCATGTCGACATAGACCTCCCACAGCAGTTCGGCGTCCTCGCCGAGCATTTCGGCAGCGAGCGGGAGGGTGTAAACCCGGGTGATCGCAGCCACGGTCAGGCCGCCAGTCTGGCGTCGGATGGGGCGCGCCAGTTCCAGGGAAGAAGCTCGTCGATGCGATTGGCTGCGTGGTCGCTGACGCGGCCGATCAGGTCGGCGAGATAGGCCTCCGGATTGATGCCGTTCAGCTTGCAGGTCTGGATCAGGGTGTAGAAGACCGCAGCACGCTCGCCACCGGAGTCCGAGCCGAGGAAGGTCCAGTTGCGTCGTCCGAGCGTCAGCGGGCGGATCGCACGTTCGGCGGCATTGTTGGTCATCTCAAGACGGCCATCTTCGGTGAACCGGGAGAGCGCCTTCCAGCGATTGAGGCTGTAGCGGATGGCCTTGGCGAGGTCTCCCTTGCGACTGATCCTGCCGAGGCTTGTCTCCAGGTAATCCTTAGCAACGGCACGCTTTGAGCCTGGCGCATGGCCAGACGATCCGAGGCACTTCGGCCGTTGATCTCGCGCTCGACGGCGAAGACCGCGCCGATCTTGTCCAGCGCCTGACGCGCGATCGGCGATTTGGTCCTCGCGTGCTCGTCGAACAGTTCGCGTCTCGCATGGGCCCAGCACGCGACCGGCTCCAGGCGCGGGCGGCCGGTGATCGGATCCGGTTCGTAGAGTTTGTCAAACCCGGCATAGGCGTCGGCGTGCAGGAAGCCGGATGCAGGCGCCAGAATGGCTTGAGCGTGCTCACCTTTGCGGTCAGGCGAGTAGCGATAGTAGGCCGCCGGTGGATTGGGCGAGCCCCAGGTGCCTTCATCGCGCACAACGACCCATAGCCGGCCGCTTTTGGTGCGCCCGCGTCCGGGATCCTGAACCGGGATCGGCGTGTCGTCGGCATGGATGGTCGGGCCGGCGCGAGCGTAGTCGCCGATGCGCTCAGCTACCGGCGCCATCAGCCATGCGGCCCGTCCGACCCAATCGGCCAGGGTCGATCGATCCAGGTCGACGCCCTCGCGCGCGTAGATTCCGGACTGTCGGTTCAAAGGCAGGTGGTCGCAATATTTGGAGACCAGCACATGGGCGATCAACTTTTGGCCGGGCCTGCCGCGCTCGATAGGCAGGCTTGGCATCGTCGGCTGCGTAATGGCCTCGCAGTCCCGGCAGCTCAGTTTCGGCCGCACATGCACGATGACCTTGAAGTGTGATGGTACATATTCCAGCACCTCCCGCTCATCGTCGCTGATCCTGCGCAACCGCTCGGAGCCGCAGGCCGGGCAGGCGCAAACCCCGCCGTGGGTGATGATCTCGCGCGGCAGGTGATCGGGCAGCGGCCGGCGATTGCCCACACGCCGGGGCCCGGTCAACACCGGCATCGCGCCTGGCGTCGCCGCAGTCGCATCCTGGCGGGCTTCGCTGGCGGCCTCGGCTTCCTCCAGATCGCCGATGATCAGCTCGAGCAGATCGATCTGCCGATCGAGCTTCTCAGACGACTGGCCGAAGCGCGCGCGCCGCAGCGTCGCCAACTGGGCTTTCAACTTCTCGATATGCAGCGTCTTGGCGTAGAGCTCGGCCTGCAAAGCTGCCGCGAACGCGCGCAGGGCGTCCGGATCCGACGGCAATTCCGCAGTGGCGAGAGACATGCCGGCTTATAGCAAGGTCATGACTCAGGAGCGAGAATAGATCTTCGGAATCGGGAGCTTATTAGACAGCTTCAGGGCGTATGACCGGTTCAGGCGCGACCGTCCGCCGCCAATCGATGCCTTCGACGAGCAAGGCCAGTTGGGCTGGTGTCAGCTGAAGCCGACCCGCCACGATCGGCGGCCAGACGAACTTTCCTTGCTCCAACCGCTTGGCGAACAGGCACAGCCCACTTCCATCCCAGGCCAGGATCTTCAACATGTCGCCGCGCTTGCCGCGGAACACGAACAGCGCCCCCGAGAAGGGATCGGCGGCCAGCACGTTCTGGACCTGGGCCGCCAAACCATCCATCCCTTTGCGCATATCGCACGGCTGCGTCGCCAGATAGACTCGCACCCCAGACCCGGGCGCGATCATGCCGCCGCCTTCAGAGCAGACAGCACTCGCCGCAACACTGCCTCGCTGATCTCGGCGTCCACTCGCACGCGCACACCGCCGATCAGGACGATCTCAATCACGCCGCACCGTTCTGCCCCAGGGGCCACGGATGGTGAGGCAGCCTGCACATCGCTGATGACCTCGACCGGAATCAATTCCAGCGGCGAAGCCGCCGACGCTGGCGTGCGCATCTGCCGGCGCCACGTGAACAACAGATTCGCATTGATATCGTGCCGCCGAGCCACCAGTGATACCGACGCGCCGGGCTCACAGCTCTCAGCCACCAGTCGCTGCTTCTCTTCGAGCGTATATGACTTGCGCCGACGGGCGCGTGCCGTCGCACCACGAAACTCTTCGTCAGCCACTCCATCCCTCACGATCGTGTCCATTAAGCTCCGCTCGTGGACACTATCTTCAGCGCCCCGGAGCCAAGCTGCTATCTGATCCGAACCCCACAACGAAAGGCGGCCATAACCGGGCGCTTACCCTGATTTGGGAATCCCAAACGATTCAATCTGCTCGAGACCCGCTCTAGGAGACCAGAAGGGTCAGCTCCGGCGCTTCAGTCGGCGGGGCATCAGGGGATTCGGATGGCGGATTTCAAGACGATATCCAGAGTTCGGATATCTGATCGCTGTTGATTCAGCTCATCGTGTATCTGCACGCCGCCAGAGCGAAGAGGATTAGTCGAAGATCAGGCGCTTGGCCCCTCGCGCACCCTGAGCGCATAGGCCCTTCGCGGGCCCCTGTGCGTTGACGTTGGAGAGTAGGTCAAAACGGTGATGCACGACAGGCCGCCGCCCGTAATCGCGTAATCGATCCAAGGTGATCTCTTAAGAGTCTGCGTCCTATCGCGGCAAATCTAGCAGTCTGCTGAAAAACCTCGAAATGGAGCGTCCTCGCCGGTCGTTGTTGGGGCGATGCGGTGGAGTTGGAC
>NZ_JCAMOP010000131.1:0-3773 GCF_059512345.1 Bradyrhizobium sp. Unk1 | reverse complement strand
TCGAACATTTGCAGGCCGAGCACTTTGATATGGCATGCACGCGGGGGGCGCGGCAACCCACTGGTGCTGGTAGGTGCTTGGGGGACCCTTCGCCGATACAACTTGGTGGCCCCCTTGGGAATTTGAGCCTCTCGGGAGCGAGCGCGGTCAGCCCGTCCTCGAAGACTGAGGCTGGCCACCATCGCTTGCGACGCCCTCTTACAGGGTAGCTACAGGCCAACGGAATGCACACATTCGAGCGGCACATCACCTCACTGCGGTCGCAAGCGCTTGCGGTGCTTGCAGCCAATCAGGCCCGCGCGGCCGATCAGTCTTTGAGCCAAGCAGATCGCCAAGTCGCGACGTTTAATGCCGAGGATGCTCGGGCAGTGCTAGGCATACTCGACAGCTTGAAGCCCAACCTCGGGCCGGAAGAGGCACGGAAGATCACTGCGCGCATACGAACGCTTCTAGAGTGGGATGATTGAGTGCCAACCGGCTCGGGTGGGGTTCCTATGAGACTTTCGCAAGCGCGGCGCCCGTGCTGCTTAGATAGGGATGTTAGCAAAGTCTCGTGACACCCGGAGAGCGGAGGGATGACTAAGGTCACCGTCCACAAGGTTTTTCTTTACGAACCTCAGGAAGACGAGCCGCTTGTTTCTCGGCGAATGGCGACTCGCGATGGCGCTGCCGCCATGTGCGGGTTAGTCATAGAAGGCACTGGGTTCGTAATAGACGCAACAGACCTTGAGACGGGAAACCAATGGACTGCGCTGGACTTCGAGCCAGTCCCTGCGGGCCGCGAGAAAACCTAACCAAATCAATCGGAGCAACGCGCGACACCGGGTCAACAGGTGGGCAACCTGTAATGCGAGCGTCGCGCGTTGCAATTCAGAAAGGGGCTCGCCTCAAATTAGCTCGCATTCCTACTAACGAGATGTCCCTGCCAGCTTCTGATAATCGATGTATGACCGAGCGGGCTGACGAGAAGCTGTCGAGACAATCCGGAGCGGGAAATTTTGCGACCGCCAACATTCGAGAGATAATGATGCGGGTTCCTGAAAAGCACACGGCGCGCGTTCCGCAGAGGGTGCCAGGGTGCGCGCGCCGTGTGTAGGCCCGCGAGGCGCTCCGCCAGTCAATGACATCACGAAATAACTGGCCGTCCCTGCGACCTCGGACAGTGCCATGATGCTCGCGATAGCTGACGAAAGGCTGACGGACTGTCTTGCTTCAATCACGACCGACAGGCTGCCAGGACTCCAAGATTACTCTCTCATCGTGTCCCCGAATGAGGTGCCCCAGCGCGGGCAGCATGTCGGGGCGAGACATTGGGCTAGCCAGAAATCGAGCCACGACTCGATCATTATGACCGTGAAAATGTAGAGCAACATCACGCACCAAAAGTTGGTTCGGGCTTTGAGGTGCAGAAACACGCTCGAGGAAACGGCAGTTGCCGCCCCTAGCCTTCAAGAAACTCTCACGTTCTAAAACAGCAACCAAATTACCGCCGCAACCAACGGCGGTCCATTGTAAAGAGAGCAACTTCACTCCGTAACTTTCCGGGGAACGGCTGGTCATTCAGGTGGTGACGCGCCCCGGGTGCCAAGAATTAGCGGCGCGCCAGCGCATCGGCCTAGAATCATCAGGCAACCAAGGCTCTGAGCTTTTCCTTCCACTCCCTCGAATGCACGATGCGCGCCTTTTGGAGGGATGCGTCGAGAATTTGTTTCTTAGACAGCTGTGAAGCAGCCTCCCAATCGCGTCCGAATACATAGATTGCATTGTCACGAGGGATGCTTTCAAGCACAACTATCCCTCGGGATTTGAATTCATACGCAATGTAGTCGCTAAAACCGTTCACCCCCACGTATATTGTGGTTGGTCCAAGTGAAACCAGCGTTTCCTGTCTGTCTTGGATAATCGCCGCAACACTATCGGATGCCCTGCGCAAAGCGAACGTGATATGCGTTTTCATCCTGCTCCATGGATACTAGCCAGGAGGCAGAAGTTTCCAGTTGATTTGCTCAATGTGTGGGGGGATTAGCGATCTTAGATCGGTAGCTGTTAATTCGCAGTAACCGAGCAACTCAAGGAATAGATTGATGACATGCTTTACATCTTCTGCTTCATCAACGTCAATGGTCGGTGAGACGATCAGGATGCGGGAATTTATTCGCTTCAAAGAAACCTGTATCGAAGGGGGCGGTGTAAGGATACGTGGATAGCATTGTGATGGATGTCCCTGAACTCCTCTCGCTCTTCCGTTTGTCCTCTTCCTGACCACTGTTTCCACTTCCAGCTGACCGTTCTGATGTAACGCGACTCTTTCGGTTTTGTTTTGTCATGCCGCCACCTTCCTTCTGCGTTGAATCGAGAGGCCGGCCCCCGGATCGGTGGAAGCAGAGTCGTGCCGTCAGAGGCAGCCTCCGGGAATCCTGCGCGGACTAGGGCGGCGGTATCGTTTGAAACGTCGGCTACGATTTTGACGGACGTCCCGGCAGCTATCGGTCTTGTGTAACGATCGAGATTATGAATTCGTGTTTTCTTAATGCGCATTTGGTGCCTCGGGTTTCGATGACTACCATAACGCGTGTGAGCAAGGAGAGACAATCTACCTGTTTTGGTCTTTGCGAACCTGGCTGGCGCGCCGCTAGCACTGGTGCACTGTCTCTTGCAAGCACGCTGTCATTTCAGACAGGTGCGTCCCACTCTAATATGAGCGCATGATCGCCGCGGTGGAGGGCTCTCCTATGCAGCGCTATTATTTCCCGATTATCCACAACGGTCGCCTTCAGCCGGACGGCGAGGGTGAGATGTTCGGCTCGGCAGATCTCGCGAGTCAGTATGGCGCCAGTGTTGCTCGGGATATCGGCGGCGATCCTGACTACAATCCCGTTAGCGAAACTGTCGTGCTGGTCTTTGATGGCGAAGGCACAGAGATCGCGCGGCACGTGGTTGTTGGTTTGTGATCTCGCCGCGGCGAGCGATTACCGCGTCACCCGAACATCGCCATTGTCTTCTCCGATGGGCCTCTCACCATCAAAATCTGAGTGGGCGAGTAGGGCGCCGATGCCAAACAGCACCATGCCTCCAATCCAGATCAGTGCGGTGGCAGCAAGAAGCGCAGAGGTGCCGACACCAATCGAGCCTGTGAGGCCAAACAGGGTGCCGTCGTTGAACAACAGTCCAACGACGCCCCAGAGCCAGAACAGTCCGCTTAATATGATGCGCCCCGAACTCTGATGGCTTCTGAGTCGGAACGTGCGTTCCCAACTCTCTTTGCGCTTGAACAGCCCCATCTACGTTCCTATTGATGGGCGCCGTAGCGATTGCCGGTTCTGGAGTTCACATAAGTCCCGCCGCGATGAGATGAGCCGGAGCCCCCAGCGAAGCTCCCCCCGTGGCTGCTTGTGTGATGTCCGCCGCCGTAACTGACGCGGCCTCCGTGCGATCCGCCGCGCGCGAAAGCGCACTCGTTATGAGCCAGAAACATCACCACAGCGGTCAAGATTCCCAGTGTCTTCGTCATCTTCATATCCTTCTGGAGGCTAGGGACATTCGGGCAATGCGAGAAGGTTGTCGTTGTAGTAACCGTCTGCGTGAGAACTTGCTGTTGGGCCCGTTGACGACACCGACTTCGGCGCCTTTCCCACCCACCATCGTGAAGAAGGTGTTTGAGCCTTGTTCGATGGAGAGGATCACCTGCGATCTGGGCTGACGTGCCCCCGCCAAATTAGGCCAGTTTGAACTGGAATTTTCCATTTATGATCCCCTGACGGGGACGAGGAGAG
>NZ_JCAMOP010000130.1:0-3840 GCF_059512345.1 Bradyrhizobium sp. Unk1 | reverse complement strand
AGTAGAGTCGAGGAGAGGCGCGGTGATGCGCTTGTCGCGCGTTCCGTTTCCTCTCCCCGCTCATCAAACCGGACGTGCGGTTTTCCCGCATCCGGCTTTCCGACAGGTTTCGTCACAAGGCTCACGTCGGCGACACTTTGCGCACGCGGTTCAGCACAAGTACGCCAGGATTCCCATAGATCTGATCAGAGAACCGTCTGACGCCACGTCCTGGCGTCTTATGTCGTCTGCGCAGAAAGGCGAGCACGCGGTCAAAGACGTGTCGATCAACGGCCTGATGAGCCGTAGCAAGCGAGCCATAGCTGAAGTAAGCGGACCAGCCGCGCAGAAGGCGGTTCAGTCGTGCTTGTACTTCGGGCCAAGCGCCCTTGTTGCCCGGCGTCAGCAGTTCGCTGACCTTCCTCTTGATCCGCAGCACGCTTTTCTTCGACGGAGCCGCGCCAAGATACCACCGCCCCCCATTGCGGAAGTGGCGGGGTCCGAGCGTGTACCCAAGGAAGTCAAAGCTTTCCAATCGGGCATTCTTCACCGAGGTTTTAGTCTCGTTGAGTGTCAGCCCAAGCTTGGTCATCACCGCTTTCGTCCACGTCAATGCGTCTTCCGCGTGGCCGCGGCTGAGAATGACGAAGTCGTCGGCATAGGAGATAATCTGGCCATGGAATGCTTCACGCCGACCGCTGAGACGCCAATGCTTCAGGAACCGGTTCATGTAGATGACGGAGAGCAGCGGACTGATGACACCGCCCTGTGGCGTGCCACACTTGTTGCTCTTACCGCCGCTCATGCGCCGTTTCCCGTTGCTATCCCGCTCCTCGACCGGTACTCGCAGCCATAACTTAATCAGCCGCAGCACATTCCGGTCGACGATGCGTCGGGCCACCGATTTGAGGAGGTCCGAGTGCGGTATCGTGTCGAAGTATTTCGACAAATCGGCGTCAACAACATCTGTGTAGCCCCGGCACATAAGCCGGTGCACTTCCTTGACGGCATCGACCGCGTTGCGGCGCGGGCGATATCCATAAGCTCCGTCCTCAAAATCCGCCTCGAAGATCGGTTCCAGCACGATCTTTGCAGCAGCTTGGACGACCCGGTCCCGGATTGTTGGGATACCGAGCGGACGTTCGCCGCCGCCGGGCTTCGGGATCATCACCCGCCGCACCGGATCGGGCCGATAGGTCTTCGTGACGAGTTCATCGCGCAGGCCAGCCAACCATGCTTCGAGTCCCGACGCGTCGATCTGTTCGAAAGTTATTCCGTCCACTCCCGGCGCACCCGCGTTGGCGCGGGCCAGCTTGTAGGCATGGCTCAGAATGTCCTCGCGGCAGATCTTGTCGTACAGCACGTAGAAGCGGAAGGCAGGCTCCGCCTTCGCTTTGCAATAAAGCTTTCTCTGAAGGCTCCTGATCTTATCGGGCGTTTCAAGGCTCATCGCCAATCTACCCTTTCCCTCGCCATCTTCAAAAGCGCACCTGAAGTCAGGGTCCTTTCCTCCGCCGGAATTACCCGGTTTCATCGGTACCTTTGACCCTGTCCGACTCCCGTCCGGTCCATCGACTGCTCAATGCTGAAGGCGCGACCTTCGACCAAGACGGGTCTCCCCCGATTACCCGTACTACCTTTCCAACGTGCCGTGCCCATTACCCCGGTGAACCAGACAGGTGCGTGCGTCGATTGCTTCCCTGTCCGCACGGCCTTCCCCGCCATACGATCGGGTCGGCATTCACATCGTAACTTTCGAGGCGTGCTCAGGCTTCACTCACGTTACGGCCCGCTGGATTGCTCGGCCGCCTAAAGCGACCTTTGTCACGAGGCTTCGATCCGTCCGATTGCTCGTCCAAACCGCTCGTCAGCTACCAGATCAATCGACAACTCTCTGGGTGGATCCTTCCTCCACTGGTAATACGCGCCGTCGGGGCGCACGTAGAGTCGAGGAGAGGCGCGGTGATGCGCTTGTCGCGCGTTCCGTTTCCTCTCCCCGCTCATCAAACCGGACGTGCGGTTTTCCCGCATCCGGCTTTCCGACAGGTTTCGTCACAAGGCTCACGTCGGCGACACTTTGCGCACGCGGTTCAGCACAAGTACGCCAGGATTCCCATAGATCTGATCAGAGAACCGTCTGACGCCACGTCCTGGCGTCTTATGTCGTCTGCGCAGAAAGGCGAGCACGCGGTCAAAGACGTGTCGATCAACGGCCTGATGAGCCGTAGCAAGCGAGCCATAGCTGAAGTAAGCGGACCAGCCGCGCAGAAGGCGGTTCAGTCGTGCTTGTACTTCGGGCCAAGCGCCCTTGTTGCCCGGCGTCAGCAGTTCGCTGACCTTCCTCTTGATCCGCAGCACGCTTTTCTTCGACGGAGCCGCGCCAAGATACCACCGCCCCCCATTGCGGAAGTGGCGGGGTCCGAGCGTGTACCCAAGGAAGTCAAAGCTTTCCAATCGGGCATTCTTCACCGAGGTTTTAGTCTCGTTGAGTGTCAGCCCAAGCTTGGTCATCACCGCTTTCGTCCACGTCAATGCGTCTTCCGCGTGGCCGCGGCTGAGAATGACGAAGTCGTCGGCATAGGAGATAATCTGGCCATGGAATGCTTCACGCCGACCGCTGAGACGCCAATGCTTCAGGAACCGGTTCATG
Source organism: Bradyrhizobium sp. Unk1 (assembly GCF_059512345.1). Classification (NCBI taxonomy): domain Bacteria; kingdom Pseudomonadati; phylum Pseudomonadota; class Alphaproteobacteria; order Hyphomicrobiales; family Nitrobacteraceae; genus Bradyrhizobium; species Bradyrhizobium sp. Unk1. The sequence continues at coordinate 1,211 of NZ_JCAMOP010000130.1, read as the reverse complement.
TAGATGACGGAGAGCAGCGGACTGATGACACCGCCCTGTGGCGTGCCACACTTGTTGCTCTTACCGCCGCTCATGCGCCGTTTCCCGTTGCTATCCCGCTCCTCGACCGGTACTCGCAGCCATAACTTAATCAGCCGCAGCACATTCCGGTCGACGATGCGTCGGGCCACCGATTTGAGGAGGTCCGAGTGCGGTATCGTGTCGAAGTATTTCGACAAATCGGCGTCAACAACATCTGTGTAGCCCCGGCACATAAGCCGGTGCACTTCCTTGACGGCATCGACCGCGTTGCGGCGCGGGCGATATCCATAAGCTCCGTCCTCAAAATCCGCCTCGAAGATCGGTTCCAGCACGATCTTTGCAGCAGCTTGGACGACCCGGTCCCGGATTGTTGGGATACCGAGCGGACGTTCGCCGCCGCCGGGCTTCGGGATCATCACCCGCCGCACCGGATCGGGCCGATAGGTCTTCGTGACGAGTTCATCGCGCAGGCCAGCCAACCATGCTTCGAGTCCCGACGCGTCGATCTGTTCGAAAGTTATTCCGTCCACTCCCGGCGCACCCGCGTTGGCGCGGGCCAGCTTGTAGGCATGGCTCAGAATGTCCTCGCGGCAGATCTTGTCGTACAGCACGTAGAAGCGGAAGGCAGGCTCCGCCTTCGCTTTGCAATAAAGCTTTCTCTGAAGGCTCCTGATCTTATCGGGCGTTTCAAGGCTCATCGCCAATCTACCCTTTCCCTCGCCATCTTCAAAAGCGCACCTGAAGTCAGGGTCCTTTCCTCCGCCGGAATTACCCGGTTTCATCGGTACCTTTGACCCTGTCCGACTCCCGTCCGGTCCATCGACTGCTCAATGCTGAAGGCGCGACCTTCGACCAAGACGGGTCTCCCCCGATTACCCGTACTACCTTTCCAACGTGCCGTGCCCATTACCCCGGTGAACCAGACAGGTGCGTGCGTCGATTGCTTCCCTGTCCGCACGGCCTTCCCCGCCATACGATCGGGTCGGCATTCACATCGTAACTTTCGAGGCGTGCTCAGGCTTCACTCACGTTACGGCCCGCTGGATTGCTCGGCCGCCTAAAGCGACCTTTGTCACGAGGCTTCGATCCGTCCGATTGCTCGTCCAAACCGCTCGTCAGCTACCAGATCAATCGACAACTCTCTGGGTGGATCCTTCCTCCACTGGTAATACGCGCCGTCGGGGCGCACC
>NZ_JCAMOP010000129.1:0-4001 GCF_059512345.1 Bradyrhizobium sp. Unk1 | reverse complement strand
GGATATAAAACTGCAGCCGTATTCTGTGTGGCATCCCTTCTAAGCGAGACTTGGCAAGCGGGAGGCGTCCATATAAGAACCATGAACCCGGCAGTGGATCACTTTTGTCTATCGGGGTTGACACCGTGCCCGCGATTAAAGAACGGACGACTAATACGCTAATCTGAACGGCCGCGGCGCTACGCTTCGCGCCCTTCCGGAAGTCTACAGGTCAGGTCGGAACGTAAATGTTGATCAGGCCGTGGCGGCTCTCGAAGCAGCCGAGGATCGTGCCAATCCCAAAAGATGCGAGAAGAGAGCTGCCGACGTGTGTGGTCGTGCGTCGTTGTAATCTCTGACTACATCGCGCCGGGCAAGCCGTCATCGAAAGCTTCAACGGCCGGCGATGGTCGCCGCTTCCCTATCCTCACCGTGGTGGACGAGGTCCTTGAAGGCTGCGTTGTCCAGCATGGCGTCGGCCAGCAGCCGTTCTGAGCAGGATTGGACTGCTCCCTTTCAGCTCATCGGTTCGTTTCCACAGTAAATACGAAGGAATAATCGGACGCGTAGTCCGGATTATCCGTTGCTTTTGGCGGTGCGACCAGCACGCGGCGCACCCGGCGGCCGGCAAGTTCAGCGGTTATTTGCTGCGATGGATTGCCTATCCTGGCGGATTGATGGCAATCCATGCATGATTTCTGGGTCTGCAAGTAGGTCTCAAGTATGGTGTTGGCGACGATGTGACTGGCGCTCGACGGCGTGATGTCGCCGGTCGAGAGCGGTACAGTGCTCTGCGGCGGTACTGGCTGCGAGCTGTTCGGCCATTGCACGTCGATCAGGCGGTAATAGTTGAACACCGAATCCATCGGCAGGAGTTTCCAGGCATAATCAGTGACGGAATTCGCCTGCGAGTCCACTGGCGTGATGCGGGTGATCTGCTCGGCGCCGAATAGGGAAAGCAGTCTGGCGTCGTCGGCTTGCTAATCGGACACGCGTCGCCCGGCGGGGTGTTGGGCTTGCAGCGATAATAGATGTCGGTCTGCGGATTGCAGCTCGGATTGAAGAACGTATAGCCCGGAGATGGCTTCTGGTTGGGATTGCGTGGCAAGATTGGCGCGACCGGATTGCCGTCGTTGTCATCGGGATCGTTGTCTATCTGCTCGAAGGTCGCCCACACGAACTGGTTGGCGCCCGGCACCTTGTGGATGATGTGCAGGCCGACGAGGCCCATGGTCGCTTGAACAGGCTTGCCGCCAGGCAGGGTGTATCAGGCGAACGCGGTCTTGTAACGGTAGTTGAGCGAACCGTCCGACGGGAGCGCGACCCAGGCGGCCTTGATCTCAATGGCGCCTACGCCCTGGCCATAGGTGGTGACATTGCCCTTGCAGTCGACGTCTCTGTTGCCTTGGGTTTTGCCGGCCGGCAGATTGAAGCCACCGCGTCCTTTCTGGCCCTGCTGTGAGGCGCAGGCGCGCTGGCCGGCGAATGTCGTAAGATCCGAAGCGTCGAACACATTGGTGGTGATGTAGGCGTATTCGTCCTCGTTCAACAGGATCTCATAGAATGTCGGAGCGCCGCGCTGGTCGGTGATCCATTTGCCATTACCAGCCTGGCCGATGTTATCGAGCACAGCGTCTCCGAGCTTCGACACATTGAACAGCATTTTCGTTGGTTGACGCCTGTGCTGCCAAGCCGATTTGGCGCGCGCGGGCGATTGCGTGAACGCCTGGCTCGCCGAGAGGAAGCTCTCCCAGACCGTAGCGGATGTATCGCCCGGCATACCGAAACTCGACCACGGGGTATTCGCATCCGGCGTCCCCGAAACGTTCGGGTCGGCCTTCCAGTTGAGGTAAATGAACTCCTGCCAGGCGAAGCAGTCGGCTGCGATCTGACTCTTCGAGGCGGCGCTAAAATAAGCTGGCAGTATCGGCTTCGGCTGCACCTGGGTTACGCCGATGGCGCCGCAGGGATTGGTGTCGGTCGGCTGCGCTAGCGCCGGACCGCCGCGCGCGAATGCAAACAGAGCGGCGGCGAGGACGAGTGTCCGCGAGTAGTAAGCCATGGCTCTAGTCCGTGATGTAGACCGCGGCCGGAAGAGCCTGTACAGTCTTGCTGGTGGTCTGGGTGATTTGGATGCGGTCGCAGGCCGGTGGTGGCGCCGCTCGGCACCGTTACAGAGACAGCAAGTGCCGTGTAAATGCCTGGATAGGAATTGCCCGGCACCGCGTAAAAGGTCGGCATGGCGCTTTGAAGAGTAACCGCAATGCTCGGATCCGGCCCCGAGCCGTCGGCAAGCTGGACCTGTACCGAGACGGGCTCACTAGTTGGATTGCAGGTCAGCACGAGGTTCTGTGCCGAACCGTCTGCCGGCAGCCAAGGCGCGATGAAGGTGCTGTTGCTGGTGAGCGGCATCTTGGCGCCGGTTGGACATGGTTCATTGACCTCGCTCATGGCGTCCCACAAGACCGCCCACACGCACTGCAGTGGCGCGCCGGGCGTCGGTGTCGTGCTGGAGCAATCGACGAGCGGCGCAGCCCGGTCCGCCGACAGCGGTCGCGCGAATAAGCCGATCTTAAATTGGCTCGCAATTTGACCGGCCCATTGGATTGGCTGACCGCTAATCAGCATGTCAGCCAGCGTTAGATTCGGATTCATGGCGAGCCAGCTCCCTGGAATCTGCACGGCCGCATGCAGCACCATGTTGCCGCGGAACGGTGCCCCACTGACCGGATCGTCGACCTCGGCCGAACCGCGCAGAATCTGGTAGATGTCAATCGGTTTGGCATCAACGGGCACGTCCACCCCGGCCTTGATGTTGGGCCCGAAGGCGAATCTCGACGAATCTGGCACCTGGATATAGAGCCCGACCGGATTGGCGAGGCAGGCGCGCAATGGCACGCCAGCATATTGCCCGCCCACCAACTGATTGACGGTATGGCCGATGGTTGGATCGCTGTGGAGATATGCTTGGCCGTAGTTGCCGCAGCAGATCAGCGCTTGGGAATCGCTGTTGCGAACGGCCGGATCGTCCTGAAACTGGGGCGGTACGTATTGCACCGTGGCGGAGCCGGCGAGGCCGAGCTCGGTCTGCAAGGTATTCGGCGTGCTGGTGAGATGCATAACCCCGCCATACGGATCGTGACCACCGCGCGTTGCAATCGGCCCCGAATTCCATTTGTTGAGCGGATGGTAAGCGCGCTTGCCGGTGTCGGGATCAATCACGGGATTGCCACTCGAATCCATCAGGGTAAGGTCGTCGAGGGTGACCTTGATCTGGTTTACGACTGGCGCGCCGTGGTTGAGCGTCTGTTCGTAAAGCTCGCGCACCCGCTCCTGTGACACCTTCCACACCGTGTTCCAGTATTCAGGGTTCTCGCAGGCAAAATCGACGCGGACGAGATTGCCGTCGCCGTCGCGCACCGTCGACCATTCGCAATATTCGTCGAGCCAGCCGCGCGGGCCGTAGGGCCCGAACGTCTTCGGCGTTCCGCTCCAATCAGCCTGCGGACAGAGCGTCGCCGGAATGTTCTCGAAAGTTTTCCGACCGGTATCGTAATAGCCGGTGTCGGCCAGTTCATAGACCTGGGTCTGGAGGAGATTGTATGGGTTTGGTGGACTGACCGGCGGCGTCGCGGAATAGTACTGGTCAAGTCGGCCCGGAAACGCCACCCATTCGACCAACACTGCATCCGTGCCCGGAGGGATATCAGTGTAGAGTGGATTGTAGAAGTAGTAGGCCGGGTCAGGAGTCGCCTGCTGAATCCAGCCGTTGACGTTGATGGTCCAACGATGGCTCAGATCGGCATATTCGGGACTATTCAGCGGAAAGTCCTCGATGAAAGTTGGGAGTCCGAACGTGGTGATCTCCATAACCTGATCTCCTCCGCGGTCCGGCGCGACGGTTTGTATCGCATTCGCAGGTGATTGTGTCTCTATGTCGCGCCTTACGGTGCGCCCCGACGGCGCGTATTACCAGTGGAGGAAGGATCCACCCAGAGAGTTGTCGATTGATCTGGTAGCTG
>NZ_JCAMOP010000128.1:0-4013 GCF_059512345.1 Bradyrhizobium sp. Unk1 | reverse complement strand
CGGTCTTAATCGTATGGCGCATGTAAACCACCGCCGGGTTATCAGGCCATTGCTTCTTCACTTCGCCGGAAGCCTAATCCCACCCGTTGTGCGCCTCAAGTTTGGTGTTACTCCTCGGTGATAGTTCCGGCCGCACGCGGCGATGCGCCGCCCCGAGCGGGAGAGGCAAGCCGCTACCGATTGCGGTGGACAACGTGCCGGACACAACGGAGGCCCCCGCGTTGACGCGCTCGCGTCGAGGTCGATGATGGGAAGCTTGGTCTTCAAGGTACTTTGGGGACCGGACCTTCCGCGGGGGTTACGCGCGAACGCAGGACTTCAGCATATTTGGGATTTTTGTTTTCGACTTTCCTTTGCTGAATTCCGCCTTTAGCTTCCTGGCCGCCGTTGAGGACTGCTCCGGCTAACATCGAGGTTGTTAGCCAGAGACCCTCGCTCACATCACCTTTGTGAGCGGCAGTCCACTGGGCGGCTTGTTGTGCCCCAACAAATCAACGCCAGTGGCGTTGAGCGAGCGCGAGCGCATAGGGGATCTGGTAAAGGTTCACGCGACATGCGCCGCACTGATCTGACCGAGGCGACGATGCAGGGCTGGGCGCGGCTTGACGCAGCGCAGCGCCAGAAGTTTTTTGAGGCGTTCCTGGCGGCGGCACTGCGGCTGGATCAGCTCGCTCTGCGCGCTTGGCTTCGACGTCGGCTCAAGAGCCCGCCGCTCGCTGCTCCGATCGATCCAGCTGCTTGATAGGTTTGCAAGGGTCCCTTCACCTTGATCTAAGGATACATCCGAATGGGCGATAGCCGAAGATCGCCTGGTGTTGAAGGGTGAGACCGCTGCTGGGGCCAAACGGAGATGTCCGATGGGTGCGGCAGGCTGGCGCTTTGCGCACATGAAGAGAGGTCTCCGCGTTCGGACAGTCGTTGTCGGCGTGCTGGAGGAGTTGCCGTTTATCTGCCCGGCGGCGGTCGCACTCGGCTCGCTGATCATGATCGGCATCACTCTCTATAACGATTGGTCGCAGTGAGCGGGAACAGTGACGAGCGGGCTTACCATGGCGGCTTCCCCCGGCCCGGCCGATCCCCACTCGCCACGGTCACCGCATCGATACTCAGGCTTCGTTTTTGATGCAGGTCACCATTGGTGGCTTGAGCCTCAGTCCGGAAGCTGGATATGTCCCTTTGGGTTCTACCAGAACGAGCGAGTAGCTATGGTCTCACCGACGCAACGGACCGGGGGCCGTTACGTCATGCCGTGGGCACGACCAGAACATTCGAAGCGTGGCGTCAATGATGCCGGTGCGCTCGTGGCGACCTATGATTTGGGGTCTGAGGCTGGCTATCCGAAATATCTTGAAAGTCTGGACATTGTGAACGACTGGCGCTCGGCTCACAATTTCCCGCTAAACACCTTCCACGTGGGCCTGAGGCGGAGAGGAAGACAGATCGATAGCGGGATAATTACAGCACAACGCATCAAACGTCTGTCCTCGATTGAGCACAAGCTTGAGCGCTTCCCCACAATGACACTTTCGCAGATGCAAGACATCGGCGGATGCCGCGCTATCATGAGATCGAGCAAGGCTGTGAGGCAGCTCTGCGAAGCCTATGCCTCCAGCGACCTAAAGCACACGCTGGCGGTGAACGACGATTATGTCGCGTCGCCGAAGCCGTCTGGATATCGGGGCGTTCATCTTGTTTATAAATACTTCTCGGATCGCAAGGCCGACTACAACACGCTGAAGATCGAGATACAGATACGATCCCAACTGCAGCACGCGTGGGCAACGGCAGTCGAGACTGTCGGCACACTGCAGCAGCAGGCGCTCAAGTCCAGCCAAGGTGAGAAAGATTTGCTGCGGTTCTTTGCGTTGGCCAGCAGTGCCTTTGCATTGAGGGAAGGCGCGCCGCCCGTTCCGGGAACGCCGAGCGCCTATCGCGAACTCGTCCGCGAAATGCGCGATTACGTGCGTCGGCTTGATTTGGCGAAGCGGCTGCAGGCTTACGGGCACGCGATGAAGTTATTGTCCAGCCCCGCAACACAACAGAGGCGACAATCACTATTTCCTCCTGGAGATGAATCCCGCGCTGATGTCGGTTCAGGTCACCACCTTCAAATTCGGTGAATCGACGCTGGCAAACCAAAAATATCTCGAAATTGAGCGCAAGCTGCGAAACATCCCCGGCGCAGAGGCCGTGCTTGTCTCGGTCGATTCCTTGGACGCGGTGCGGAAGGCCTATCCGAATTATTTCCTCGATACAGCGGTGTTCGTGCGGCTCATTCGAGAGACGACCAGAACACTCACGCCACCACCGCGCCCCTCAAGGAGGTCTTCCGACACAAGGCAGCGCGATCTCTTCAAGTAGCAGACGATCAGCGCCAGACCGTGCCACGGCCGGAGCGGCCATCCCGCTTTCGCTTTTGTGCCGCTTTGGCCGCTCTTACCGGTGAGAACCTGATCTTGAAACGTAGGAGAGTACGTCATACCGCCGACCTATCAGTTGCGAAATCATGTTGGCGAACTGAACGAGAGAAAAAATTGCGAGGAATTCCAAAATCATTTCGAAAAGCCTCCGGGTTCGAAAATTCGCTGTCGTAAAACACGCCCCAGTCCGGAGACCGAAAATCTAAAACTGTTTGTTGCGGCGTAAACGCAAAATGGAACAGTTCAACGATGAAACAATAAATCAGTTGCTTTTCGGCAACAGCATGAGGAGATTGCAGTGTTCTCGAAAACACGCTGTCATTGCCGCCGATCGCCACCGTCGCGCCAGCATCATCCGTACCGTTCATCGAGTGGCGGCTCGCCGCACTTGTCGGCCATCTCCTGACCGACGCGAGCGATTTCGGTGCGCACCTCGAACACGACGCGCTCGATGCTGCGACGGATCGCAAGATCGCCGCGGGGCGCACACCGCGAAGGCATGCTCGACAACGCGGTCAGGGTGACGCCAGCGATGTCGTCGATCAGGGCGTCGACATCGATCCGACGTAAGCGATGTTCTCAGGCCACGCGCCAGCGTTCTTGGGTAGCGAGATAGGCCCAGGGTAGCAGTTCGTCGATCTGGCTGTTCGGGTGGTCGTTGATGATGCGGGTGATGACGTCGGCGAGATAGGCGTGGGGTTCGACGCCGATGAGCTTGCAGGTTTCGATCAGTGAGGCGATGACGGCCCAGTGTTCGCCGCCGCCGTCCGAGCCAGCGAACAGAGCGTTTTTGCGGTTCAGTGCGATCGGGCGGATAGAGCGCTCGACGACGTTGGAATCGATCTCGATGCGGCCGTCGGCAATGAAGCGTGTCAGCCCGTTCCAACGCGACAGCGCATATCGAATGGCCTCCGCGAGTTTGGTCTTCTGGCTGATAAGACCAAGCTTGGCGCGCAGCCAGGGTTCGAACTCGTCGACGATCGGCCGGCTCTTCTCTTGGCGGACGGCGCGACGCTCGTCGGCGGTGCGGCCACGGATCTCGGCTTCGATGACGTAGAGCCCGGCGATACGTTCGAGCGCCTCGGTGGCGATCGGTGCGGGGCCGGCTGCGGCGAGTTCGTAGAAGCGCCGGCGCACATGGGACCAGCAGAACGCCAGTTCAACGTCACCGCGCTCGGCCAGGACCCCATAGCCGGCATAGCCGTCGACCTGGAGGATGCCGGCAAAACCCGCGAGGTGGGTGATCGGCCGTTCGGCCTTGCGATCGGGAGCGTAGACATAGGCGACGGCGGGCGGGTCCGTGCCGCCCCAGGGCCGGTCGTCGCGGGCATAGGCCCAGAGCTGGCCGGTCTTGGCGCGGCCGCGTCCGGGATCGAGCACCGGGGCGGTGGTCTCGTCGGCAAACAGTTTTGGCGACTGCTTCAGCCTCGCGAGCAGCCGCTCATGCACCGGCCGCAACAGGAAGGCAGCGCGTCCGACCCAATCGGCCAGGGTCGAGCGATCCAGGTCGAGGCCCTGGCGGGCGTAAATTTGAGCCTGCCGATACAGCGGCAGATGGTCGGCATATTTGGCGACGAGCACCTGCGCCACGGT
>NZ_JCAMOP010000127.1:0-4043 GCF_059512345.1 Bradyrhizobium sp. Unk1 | reverse complement strand
CAAAAGCACGCGACAAACTCGGCCGCGCCTATCCAACCACCGCCAAAGAGTCAAAATCACTGAGATGAACCACTAGTTGATATCAACGATATCGAGCTATGGCGATCTCGATCGCCGGATTGCGGTGTTTGAGGCCGCCATAACCCGTACCTCGCAAGCGGCGGAACAGGGAAGCCTTCAGCGGGCGCAGCGCCCTACGGACAAATGAGGCGTAGATGAAAACTCAGCGCGGTACTAACATCTCGGTCCCGGCTTCCGTGTTGCGGATCACTGGCGCCGGATAATCGGGGAAGATGCCAGGCATCGGCACCAGGTTGCCGACATAGCGATTGAATATCCTGAGCGGAAGAGCGCCAGAATGCGGCCGGGTTGGTGGTGATGCCGTAGAGGGTACACGTGTGCCGCGCTGACTAGCGTTTCCTAAAATCCTTTAGCTTGCGCATGTAGTAGCCTTGCGCCAGAACAGCGAGCCTAATTTCCTCGCTAACGGAAGCGACTTTTCTCTTCTTCTTACGCCATTTGCCTGACACGTCAGGACGTGGATGATAAACCGTTGCGCACGACGAGCAGATCGCTCCTGTCGTTCAAATACACATCGAACATTGTGAGGCCCCCAGCCGAGCATTAGATTATCGCCGGGAGCAGAAATACACCAGAGCAGGTGCGACTTAGACCGCGCAGCAATTCAATGGAGGACTGGCTCATTGCCCTGACGTGTTGGTCACTATACATTCAATCCGTGGTATTCCGGAATCTCTAGAACCCGATTCGGCAGTGTATTGTTTAGAGGGCCGCCTTGGCCCGCGATAGGAGAATAACGGCTCTGGCTGTGTTGGCGCCAAAGGTATTTCGCTTTACCGATCTCGATCAGTATCGAACAGCCGTGCGAAATCTGAAGGTCGAATTTACGCCTCTCGCACGGAAAATCTCTGCCGAGCAAGTCATCCTTAATCTTCCGGGATGTGACATCAATTTTGCCAAGTCTTTCCCGCGCATCGCCGATGGTCAGCTTGCCGACAATTGCACAGCTGTCGGGTTCTCGATGGATGACGGTTTTCCCATTCGCTTCAACGGGGTCGAAAGAGATCACTCAGCTATAGCGATCGGCGGCAGCGGTGCTGCATATTCCACGGTCGAACGAGCCGAGCGGCAATTCACTTCGATTATTTTCACGCCAGCGATACAGGATCGTGGCTGGCCCCAGGCCGGTCCCAACTGGAAAGCGTTCGAAACGAGCACCGCTGCGCAGCATTGGCTGCGCGAGCTCGTGAGGCAGATCCTGTCAACTTCCGCGACATTCGATGTCTGCGAGGCGGGCGACGCCTCGTCCGCAATCCGGGAGTCCCTACTAGCTGGAATTGATGCCGCATTCGCCCATGTTGTTGACGCACGATGGGCGTTTCATGCGAATTACCTCGGGCATTTCAGGAGTTTCCGAGATATTCAGGAAGTATTGTCCGGCAACATCGGGCGTCCGATCTACAGCGAAGAACTTGCGCGAGAAGTTGGCGCCTCGGTGCGAACCATGCACGAGGCGGTCAAGCGATACCGAGGAATGAGCCTCCATCGATATTTGCGCCTGAGGCGTCTCTGGCTCGTGCGGCAGCGACTGCTGGCCGGAGCGGATAGCGTAAAGGCGTGTGCGCTCGCTTTCGGATTTTGGCACTTAGGTGATTTCGCGAGGAATTATCGTCTTCAATTCGGCGAACGACCCTCGGACACTCTGGTGAAATCGCGCCTCCAGTGATGCGGCTTTTTAGAATTGCCGGTCATGGGCTCCCCCTTGCCGCGGAGAGCCAAGAGAAGATCATCCTAGGGGCCACGGGTTGGCGTCGGGTGACGAGGGGCATCGGATCGGTCACTAAAACTGTTCGGGACACTATAGAGACACCAATGGCCACTCCCGGCTCGAATCGGTGGTTCACACAGGCATCCCCGGAGCAGAAAATGACTCTTCCATCTGCATGCGCTGCTGCAACCATCGTCTCGGTCGTTCTTCTCGCCGAGGTATATTCGGGCGCCCGCGTCTACGCTCAGCAGTCGACGGGCCAATTGTTGATATCATCGGGGTTTAACCCCATCGCCGCCACCACGCCGGAGATGTTGAAGCGGCTGATGTCGTTTCCACCCAATCAATTCCAGCTGCGGCAAAAGGGCGGGCGTCCCTAATATGTCTATGCCGATCCCTCCGGGTGCACCTGTGCGTTTGTCGGCAGCGTGGCCGCGATGGATAAATATCGCGCCAGCTATGGCGCATTGCCGGCAGATACGCTCTCAGCGGGTGGCTTTACGGACCCCGAGCAGAACCTGATCAACAGCATGGACAACGACGAGGTCGGCCCAGTTCAATAGCGACGTCTTCGGCCCGGACTTTTGACCACGCCGGATAGCAGTCTGTCTATCGTTGGCCGGTGAAGCTGGTTACGCTCCAAGTGCATGCCGGTGCACAGAAAAGAGCGCCCGATACGGAAGCCAGCAAGGCGAGGCCGCCGGGCTATGAGGTTGCGACCGTCCGAGCTAGGCTACCCGTCGATACAAAAACAGTGCCTCCGGAATAGTGGGTTTCGGGCTGTAGCGGTCTCCCGCTACCAAAATTCCACGATTTTGCTCGCCTTCCTTCGATCTTCTGCGATCCCTTGCGCTCAATGGTAGCGCCTCGTGAGCGCGACCTGATGAATTCGCCCGACCAAGTTGAGGCCGAGGCTGCGGAGAAGGAGTGACGCGGCACATTGTCTTTGTCGCTATCAGCCCAGCCGCGTCAAGGCGCAGAGGGCTACCGTCGGCGATTTGCATCCTAGTTGCTTCGCTGCGCGGTCCAGTATCCCGCAGCGCCCACTTCCCGAGTGACCGCTCCAGATTCCGCGGCCGGCGTCCCGCGTCAGCCTCCCCGACCCTGCTGCGTATTTGTCGTGGACCGTCACCGACGCGCGAACCGCGCCCGATCTTCCGACATACCCAGTGAACTTCACGAGATTGGGGTGAGAAACAACGCCGTCGTTTATGTTTACCGAGAAATTGTAGGTCGGATCGCAGCTTCCGCGTTGCGTAACGAAGACGAGATTCCAGGGGCCGTCGTAAGAGGTTCGGGCTTCGGCAGCCGTCGTCAAGATAAGGCAGGCACAGCCAATGACATTCGCGAGCAGTCGCTTCTTCATGATCTTCTCTCCAGAGGAATGGGTTGATGTTCGGTAAGGCAGCAGTTGTGGGCGTTGGGCATTCGTCGTCTTCTTGGTCTATCGTAATCGTTCGTCGACCCTTACGATTACCCACATTTTTTGAGGCCCGGCCCAACCGAAAACTTGAGTCGCCGGAATCACTTATGATTCTTTGATGAGCACCTGATTCGAGAAGAGGTGCTCTATGGGACTGACTTCGCGCGCCCGGGATGAGAAGGCGCATCCGTTGGCGTCTGACGCGGTGACCTGGTTCGATCGTGAAGCTGCGCTGTGCGAATTCCAGGACGCTCGACTTGGCGAGAGATTTCGCATGCTGCTGGAGCAGATTGGTGGAGACATCGGACAGAGCATTCCGATGGTTTGCCAAGACTGGGCGAATACCAAGGCGGCCTATCGTTTCTTCTCCAATGAACGAGTAAGCGAGGCCGACATCCTATCTGGTCATTTTAAATCGACGCGGGAACGTATCGCGGCTGCGAAAGGGCCTGTTCTTGTTCTGCATGATACGACCGAATTCACCTATCAAAGGGAGCGCCCGGATCTGATCGGGATGATTAAGCGCATCCCCAAAAGCAACTCTCGAAGATTGGACGGAAAACCCCAAACGTACACGACATGCGGAATATTGATGCATTCGAGCCTTGCGGTGACCCTTGAGGGGCTTCCACTGGGGCTCAGCGCCGTGAAGTTCTGGACCAGAAAGAGATTCAGAGGGGTCGCTGCGCTCAGGCGCGAGGTCAACCTGACACGGATCCCCATTGAAACCAAGGAGAGCATTCAGTGGCTGGAAAACCTCAAGCAATCCACGGAGCTTTTTGAGAAGCCATCGAAGTGCATCCATATCGGTGATCGTGAGGCCGATATTTA
>NZ_JCAMOP010000126.1:0-4116 GCF_059512345.1 Bradyrhizobium sp. Unk1 | reverse complement strand
TCCACCGAATCGAGATGATAAAGTGAATCATCAAGCCCCCTCCCTGGCGAGGGGGTTCTTCAGCAGACTGCTAGAGCTTGTAGGCGCCAATCAAGCGTCCATTGTCGTCATGGAAAGCAACCGCGACCTCATCAAAGCGATCGAAGGGTTAAAGGTGTTCGCGCCCGGAGAACGCCTCGCCGGCAAGCTCGTCGTCATTGATGCCGAAGACATCGAATGGCCGGTTGCATGTTTCGCGGGATCGTGAGCACGGATTTCAGGGGATCGTGAGCAGAGATTTCAGACGATCGTGAGCACGGATTTCGCGGGATCGTGAGCAACTTTTCCGCGGCTCAACCCGCTTCGGCCGACAACTCAACCGGCTTAGGAACTGCCTCGTCAGTGAACGAGGAAGGCCTATGCCCACCCAGAGATTGTCGATGCGCCGGATCAAAGAGGTTCTCCGCTTAAAACATGTTCAAGACTTGCCGGAGCGAGCCATCGCGCGCACCCTGGGCATCAGCAACGGCGCCGTGCACAGCTATCTGCGCCGAGCCGGGGCCGCCGGGCTGAACTGGCCGTTGCCGGCCGGAATGACCGACGAGGACCTGGAACTGCTGCTTTTCCCTGCGCCGAGGCCTGCGTCGCAGAGCCCCCAGCGGCCCATTCCCGACTGGGGCTATGTCGACAAGGAGCTGCGCCGGCGCAACGTGACCCGCCGGCTGCTGTGGGACGAGTATCGCGCCAGCCATCCCGATGGCTTCGGCTACACATGGTTCTGCACGACCTACGAGGCCTGGAAGGGGCGTGCCCGGCCTTCGATGCGGCAGACCCATCTGGGCGGCGAGAAGGTTTTCGTGGATTTCGCCGGCGACACCGTCGACGTCATCGACCCCTCAAGTGGGGAAGTGCAGTCGATGAAGCTGTTCGTCGCGGCGATGGGCGCCTCCAACTATACCTACGCCGAGGCCTGCCCAAGCGAGGGGCTCGCCGACTGGATCCGGGTCCACATCAACCTTTTCGCCTTCCTCGGCGGCGCGCCGACATTCGTGGTCTGCGACAATCTCAAGGCCGCCGTCACCAATCCCGACCGCCACGATCCCGGCCTCAACCGAACCTATGCCGAGATGGCGAGCCATTACGGCACGGCCATTCTCGCAGCCCGGCCGCGGCGCCCAAAGGATAAGGCAAAGGTCGAAGTTGCGGTGCAAGTCGCCCAGCGATGGATTCTGGCGCGGCTACGCAACCAGCGCTTCTTTTCGTTAGCGGAGCTGAACGTAGCCATCAAAATACTCGCCGTCGAACTCAATGCCCGGCAGATGCGCGACTTTGGCGCCAGCCGCGCCGAACTGTTCGCCGAGCTCGACCAGCCCAAGCTCACAAAGCTGCCGGACCAGACTTACGCTTTCGCACGCTGGAAGCGATGCCGGGTCGGCCCCGACTATCATATCGAGATCGATGGACACTGGTATTCCGCACCGTATCGGCTCATCCGGGAGCTCGTCGATGCGCGCATCGACGACAGGACGGTCGAGATCTTCTACAACGGCCGCAGGATCGCCAGCCACGCCCGCGCGCCCAACCGGCGGGGCCACACCACCATCTCCGACCACATGCCCAGCGCCCATCGGCGCTACGGCCAATGGACGCCCGCCGGAGTGATCGCCGCCGGCGAGCGGATCGGTCCGTCGACCGCCGCCTTCTTCCAGGCCGTGATCGCGGCCCGGCCGCATCCCGAGCAAGGCTTTCGCACCTGCCTCGGCATTCTGTCGCTGACCAAAAGCTACAGCGCCGAGCGCGTCGACGCGGCCTGCCGACGCGGCATTCTGATCAAGGCGCGATCCGTCGCCTCGATCCGCTCCATCCTCCAGAACGGCCTGGATCGCACCTTTCTCGACGAGCCCTCCGAACCCCAACCCCTGCGCCACGGCAACATCCGCGGCCGGGATTATTTCCACTGAAGCCAAGGAGACTTGTATGCTCAACCATCCCACCCACGAACGCCTGATCGAGCTCGGCTTGAGCGGCATGGCCAAGGCCTTCGAGGAGCAGCGACGATCACCTGATCTCGAAGCCTTGCCGTTCGAAGATCGCATCGGCCTGCTGGTCGACCGGGAAGCCGCGGAACGCGACACCAGGCGGCTCACCACGCGCCTCAAGCTGGCCGCGCTTCGCCAGAATGCCTGCGTGGAGGACGTTGATTTGCGCACGCCGCGGGGTATCGACCGGGCCGTCTTCGCCAAGCTCGTCAGCGGCGACTGGATCGATCGCCACGAGAATTTGCTCATAACCGGAGCGACCGGATTGGGCAAAAGTTGGTTAGCCTGTGCCCTCGGCCACAAGGCCTGCCGCGACAATCGCTCGGTTCTCTATCATCGCGTCCCAAGACTGTTCGAAGCGTTGGCGCTCGCGCGGGCGATGGACGTTATGCCCGCTTGCTCAAAACCATTGGCCGCGCCCAGCTTCTGATTTTGGACGATTGGGGATTGTCGGTGCTCACCGCCACCGAGCGGCGCGATCTACTGGAAATCCTCGAGGACCGCCATGGCCGCGCCTCCACCATCGTAACCAGCCAACTCCCTGTGGACACATGGCACGAAGCTATCGGAGACCCAACCTACGCCGACGCCGTCCTAGATCGCCTCGTCCATAACGCTCACCGCCTCCAGTTGGCCGGCGAAAGCATGCGAAAACGCAACGCCAAAACCATCACCCTTGACGAGCAGCCAGAACGCTGACTCTATCACCGCCTCGGCCGGAGCGGGCTGCTCACGATCGTCTGAATTCGGCGCTCATGATCGCGCGAAATCGCTGCTCACCATCAGTGAAATATGCACCCAGCAGCTCGGGAGTGATTTGTGTTCGAGAAACCGGATCGCAGCCGCCGCTGTTCTTTGTTCCTACAGGTTTAGGCGATTGCTCCTATGTCCTTAGTTTGGTGCAGGAGATGGACGCAGGATGTCCTGTCCACACTTTGCCATGGCCGCCATTTAGTGAAGTTCAACTTCCAACTCTTGAAGAGATAGCCTCGCAACTAAATTTGGCAATTAGAGAGATCCAGCCACGAGGTCCATATCGGATCGCTGGATACTCATCAGGAGGAATCTTGGCTTACGCAATTGCGCAGCAATTACTGGACCACGACGAAGCTCTTTCATTCATCGCTCTAATTGACGTTGTACTATTTTCAAATCCATCAAGCGTGTCACCCCCCCAAAGGGTACAAGAAGTGATCCTGGAATCTCTCGAATTAGACGACGAAAGGTTCGAAATACTTGAACGCTTCGCTGGACGAAGTTCAATTTCTCAATTCCTGGAAAAGGCACAGAAAATTGGGGCGATCCCTCAGGATCGCGATCTCCACAGTGACATTCTGACGTATGAAAGGGCCATGCAGTTCCAATGGGCGCTGGACTCGTATCAAGCTCCATCCCTCCCGGTCGAGGTATACCAGTTCTATGCCAATGAACCTCTTCGCCATCGGGCACGATCTCGCAAAAATTCAATAGGTCCAGAAGCACGTTCGCCTTTGCGGGGTTGGGGCCGAATTTTGCGTACGGAGGCCATTCATGCCGTGCCAATTCCAGGTGACCACATGACGATGATGAATGTCCCGGGGAACCGCCTAGTTCTGGCTCGATGCCTATCAACGGCCCTTGGCCAGTCAGCGACCGGCGCCAAACGGCTTCCAATAAAGGGTTTATAGGGCACTGAAGTGGACCCCGGATTGTGGACCGGCGGCTTAGGTGGTGCGGATGCCGTTCCGTTTTGATAAACGGAGCGGACCATGAAGAAGACGAGACGGAAAATCGATGCGGCGCTGAAGGCAAAGATCGCCTTGGAGGCGCTGCGAGAACAATCAACGGTGACGGATCTGGCGCAGCGCTACCAGGTGTCATTCGGCCCTTTAATTGCGGTTTGATGTCAAGTGGTGTCTCCTTTCTTGAAGGCGGTAGCGCTCGACCTGTCGGAGCCCGCCATTGCGTAGACAGGGCGAGCGCGGGTGATGACGATGCCAGTCCGGTCGCGGGAGCTATGACGGATTTTGGGTGACGCGGTCCGATCAGGCGGCGCGGACTTCAGCGGTCGGAATGACTTCGATTCCGTCCGCAAACTTTACCCCGGATATCAGCTCCG
>NZ_JCAMOP010000125.1:0-4124 GCF_059512345.1 Bradyrhizobium sp. Unk1 | reverse complement strand
CGTCACGCATCGCCATCATAGAACCCGCCGTGCTCGCGCGCATGCGTCAATCAGGCGGTCTTCGTCGTATGCGTACGCTTCCGCTCCGTGTCCCGCGAGTGCAGGTCCGTTCTTCTTACGTGGAACTTCGCCATGCCCCGCCAGCCGGGGAAGGTGCAGTAGCATTGTGAAGCGCGTCGTGCGCTCGACCAACGTGCCGATCGCCGAGCTGCCAAGACCGAGAATGAGGTCTCCCTCCCAATGTCCCGGCACTGCTCGATCGGCCGCTTCAGCGGGGCGCTCACTGATCATGATCTCCGGCGAGACAAAGCCCTTGCCTCGCCTGCGTACGCGCGCTGTGGGCACGCGCAACACGCGCCCGGTTCGCAAGCAGGCCGTCAGCTCGCTGCGTAGTACACCGCGGCCCTGTACGAAGAGAGCCTGATAGATGGCTTCGTGGCTGATGCGCATCGTCTTGTCGTCCGGGAAGTCGATCGGCAAGCGTCGGGCAATCTGCTCAGGGCTCCATGCTTTGGCCCATCGTCGATCCTTTCGCCGGCCATGCCGGCGGCCGTTCCACCGAACGGCGGGGCCAGCAATATAAGCTCCGTTCGGGGCTATAACGCCGCCGGCAAGTCTATCCGCCACATAAGTGCGCAAGGTTGCGTTGAGCGCAAGCTTGGTCGGCTTGGGCCGGCGGGCAGATCGGTCTGCATGCCATTGGGCAGTTGTTGCCCGATATTCCAATCCGCCGCCGCGGGTGGCCGCGTTCCGCCGCAGTTCACGGGAGACCGTCGAAGCAGCCCGCCCCAAGCGGCGCCCGATCTCCTGTATGGAATGGCCCTGCACCTTTAGAAGAGCGATCTCCTCGCGTTCAGCCAGTGAAAGGTAGCGCCCGGAGAGAGGTTTGGTCGAAGATCTGAACATCGCTGGTGGCATGCCGCCTGCCTTTCGGAACAATCTGCTTCCGACAGGTTGCGATAATCCGGCCTCAAACGCAGCATCTTCGCTGCTCTGCCCTGTGGCAATCGCCCTCCAAAATCTATTCTGTTCATCGCGTCCGGCCACAGACGGCCGGCCTGGCGATGGCAATGGCGCTCGTCCTGACCGCGCCGAACGTCGACTTACAACTTTCATCGCAACCTCCAACTTCAGGGTGTTGCGACGACCGTTTGAATCCGCCCAGTTCACCAGCGCCGCCTTCACCGGCACGGTGGTGGGCGGCCGAACGCTGCAGGAGTTCATTTCAGTGAGGTGTAGATGGCGCGCGGCCTTCTGTGCTGGCACTAGGCGCGACTCAACAGCAAAGCGTATCTGGTTGGGGGGTGGTGCTCGCTCGACATGGTTGCGGGCGTGGTGGATGTACGAGCTGAAGCAGGATCGGATTGCGGTGATTGCTTTTCGGCGGGGAATGTTAGCCCACCCTTCATGGGCAAGCGCTCTGATCCAGTCGGCGTTATGGGATAGGCCATGAACGGTAGTTGCCCGGAATTCCCTCAACCTGAGGATAGCTCTACTAACGATCGCGGCAGTTGTTGCATTCCTGAACCCGTGGGAAACGCCAACAAGAAAATCGGAGGAGAGCGTGAGTCTAGAGCGCCGGTACCGAGAGCTAAAGAAGTTGCAAGAAAAGGTACGTCAATGGGAAGAAAAGAGTTGTTCCCGGCGGTCGACTGAAAGGCAGTCGGTGTGGCGAGATGTTTTTCTCTCAATTCCGGGACACATCACGTCCGAGCCCTGCCTGGTACGTGATCTCTCTAATAGAGGCGCGGGCATTCAGCTTAATGGACTCACGATTCTGCCGACCGAGTTTTCGCTTTCCTTCGATGAGTTTCGCACCACCCATCCTTGCCGCCTCATCTGGCGACGAGGCGACTTCATCGGAGTGGCATTTCAAAACACGTTATTCAACCTCCTGGAGCCAGATAGCAGGCCCCCTTTGCGCTAGAATCGCCCTACTGGTGAGGTCGCCTTCTGGTCCCTGACTTCGCCGCTCTATTTCGGGCAGCGTTAGATCCCGTCGACTCGATATCAAGCAGTCGTAGTTGCTACACAAGCTATTTCACCTTCGCCTTAAGCCCCAACTCGACCAGCCTGCGAATCGCCTCTGTTTGCGCCACCTCGCCTATGTGATCTACACCTCAGGCTCAACCGGCACCCCAAAAGGCGTCATGGTCGAGAACCGCGGCCTGGTCAATCTCATAGCATGGCATGTGCAAGCGTTTTGTCAGCAACCAGAATCCTGCTGCGCACTCACGGCTGGACTAGCATTCGATGCCAGTACGTGGGAGCTATGGTCTGCGTTATGTAACCGCAGCACATTGCAGCTGCCGCCCAGAGCGGCAGCAGGAGATTCCTTGCGTCTGCTGCAATGGTGGCGAGATCAATCGCTGGACGTTGCTTTTTTGATCACGCCACTGGCTACACTCGCGCTGGAAGATGTGCTCATCAATTCCAGATTGGAGTACTTGCTTGTTGGCGGGGATCGTCTCCAGCGTGTGCCTGCGTCTCTACCAGCGGCTCTCAAGCTCATAAACAACTACGGCCCTACCGAAGGGACGGTGGTGGCGACCTCGGGACGGCCCTTCAGCGACAACGCTGTGCCGCATATCGGCCGTCCGATTGCGAACACGCGGGTGTACCTTCTCGACGGTCATGGTGCGCCTGTTCCGTTTGGGGCGTCTGGTGAGCTTTACATTGGCGGGGCGGGTGTTGCGCGCGGTTATCTGAACCGGCCGGAGCTGACGGCGGAGCGGTTCATCGCCAGTCCCTTTGTGGACGGCGACCGGCTGTACCGGACTGGCGATCTGGCGCGCTATCTGCCGGACGGCAATCTTGAGTTTTTGGGCCGCAACGACGAGCAGGTGAAGATCCGCGGCTTCCGCATCGAGCCGGGCGAGATCGCGGCACGGCTTGTCGGGCACCCGATGGTGCGCGGGGCGGTGGTGGTGGCGCAACAGGATGGCGCCGGCGAGAAGCGGCTGGTGGCCTATGTGGTGGGCGCGCCCGAGGCCGGCTCGGAAGAGACAGCTGGAAGCGACCTTGCCGCCGTTTTGCGCGCGCACATAAGTGCGCACCTGCCGGACTACATGTTGCCGGCGGCGTTTGTGCGGCTGGCGTCGCTGCCCTTGACGGTGAACGGCAAGCTCGACCGCCAGGCGCTGCCGGCTCCGGAGGACGATGCGTATGCGCGCCGCGCCTACGAGGCGCCGCAAGGCGAGATCGAGACCGCTGGCGCAGATCTGGGCCGAGCTTCTCGGAGTGGAGCGGGTCGGGCGCCACGATCACTTCTTTGAACTGGGCGGCCACTCGCTCTTGGCGGTGCGGCTAATGAGCCGGCTGTCGCTGGCTGTTGGGATAGCGCTGCCGCTGACGATGCTGTTTGGCAAACCAGTGCTGACCGATCTGGCGGAGAGCATTGCCACGGTGTTGGGTCGGACCGGTCCACAAGTCCTGCCGGCGATTGTGGCCGAGTCTCGTGCAGCGCCCTTTGTTCTTGCTCGAGGCCGCTGGCCGTTGTCCTCCCGAAGATGTCGGCGGTGCGCCAGGCTATGCCGAATACCTCGACGCCATCAGCGACGCCACCCATGCGGAGCACGAACATATGCGCCTTTGGGGCCCGGACCAGTTCGATCCCAACGTCGTCGACCGGAAGGCGCTTGAGGCCGCTGTCAATGCGTTGTCCGACATATGGAAGCCGCGCCGGCACACCACGCGCTCAAAATAGGCGTCAAGCGCCATTCAAAAGGGCCGCAGAGCTACGCTTACCTTGAACCTGACGTAACGTCACGTTGTATGAAGATTGCCTCTGGCTCAATTCGGCGCTGCGCGCGTCGGTCCACGCATGCAGCCAGACCACCTTCAACAATTAAGAGGTTCAAGCGATGCTATTCTTCTTTTTGCTCTCGATCGCTTTCGCTATCATCGGCACAATTTACGCCGTGAGCGCATGGCTTTCCCGCCGCCGGCGCAGCCGCAACTTACTCTTCGTTCGCCCCACACACACGTCTAAGCGGAGAGCGTTTTAAACAATCAAGCAAAGTACTTCGTTGCGATACTCTCGATAAGTCGTCGTCCGTGAAGAAGGCGGGAGAGCGCTGATTTAAGCGATCTTTTGGGCAGGGACAGTTTCGGTGAACGCCCGG
>NZ_JCAMOP010000124.1:0-4140 GCF_059512345.1 Bradyrhizobium sp. Unk1 | reverse complement strand
ATCGCTCCTTTGGAGGTTGCTGGCAGGCTTCATCACCCGCCTCGATACGCCGCCTTTCTCAGGTCGTCATCACCCAGGTTCCGTCATAGCTCAGTGGGTTGGGGGCAAGACGCAGATTTCTCAACGGAGATCACTATTGCCGCTAACTCGAAAAGTCAGAAGATTAACGTTACCGCGCTAACGAACTTCTCGCTCGGCAACAATCTCATACTTGGATATGAAGCTCACGGATTCTATGTCTCCAGTCAGCCTGTCACGAGTGCGGTAGTTCAGTTTACCGATAACGCCGTCGCAAGCGGCTTGGCCCGCGCCTACCTCTATTGAAATGGATCGAGCACCGGCAGCCGTAAACATATATCCCGAGGCGCGAAGAGCGCCGCACCAGCGAGGATGACCTCAGTCCTTGCAGAAGTAGACATCTATCGACTAGGCGGATCTGGCAGGTTTTCGCCAAAGTCCACCCGGTCCGACAACGCTGATTTGAGCCAGATCAAGGCAGAACTTCAGGTCTGCAAATATTCTCACGGTCGCGATGCGACCGCAAAATGGCCGCGGACTGGTGCCTGTCCTTTCGCTGAATTACGAAGATTGCACGGAGGTCACCCATGATAGGGCCGCGCAATCGAGTTGTTCAAGTCAGCAGCTTCGGTGATCCGGAGAGACTAGAGGTGATCGACGCTCCGCTGCCGACGGCCGGTCGGGGAGAGGTGCGGGTCCGTGTACTCGCATCAAGCCTCAATTACACTGAGGTGTTGATCAGGCGCCATCTATACCCGCAAACGATGCGCCTCCGTCCGCCGTTCGTAATGGGCTACGACGTCGTCGGGGAAATCGATCAGCTCGGTGAAGGCGTGCACTATCTTCAGATTGGCGACCGCGTGGCCGACATGACGGTGGTCGGGTCAAACGCCGACTATCGTACACTTCGGGCGAACGACGTGGTCCGCGTGCCGACCGGCGTAGACGCGGCGGAAGCGGCTACTCTGATCTTGAGCTGGACGACGGCGTCCCAGCTTCTGCACCGCGCGGCCCGGGTGCAGCGAGGCCAGCGCCTGCTGGTGCACGGTGCCGCTGGCGCCGTCGGCCAGGCGCTGATCATGCTTGGACGGCTGGCCGGTCTCGAGCTGTGGGGTACCGTGCGCGGCGAGCACATAGCGCTCGTCCGAGAGCTGGGGGCAACGCCGATCGACTACGAACATGAGGACTTCACGCGCGTCGTGGCGGGCGGATTCGACGTCGTCGTCGATGGAGTTGGCGAAGACGGCTATCGCCGCTCATACGCAGCGCTCAAGCCGGGCGGACTGCTCTGCGCCATCGGCTTCTCTGCGAGCGTGCAGGCACAGCGTCGCATGTTGCACATCCTGATGGAGATCGCGCGCCTGTACCTGCGGAGACTGTTGCCCAGCGGCAAGCGCGCTCGCTTTTACTCGGTCAATGCGATGCGAGCGCGACACCCTACCTGGTTCAAGGACGACCTGGAACGACTGTTCAGGCTCTTGGCGGCTGGCGCCATCCGGCCGCGCGTCGCCGAGCGGATCGCCTTCGACGAGGTCGCCGAAGCTCACCGCCGGCTCGAGGCGGGCAGTCTCGAGGGCAAGCTCGTGCTGTGCCCGGATCTTTCACGCGACACGATCGGCGCGCCGCCAGACATGGCGCGCGGCTTGGAGGACCAATCTGAACAAAGTGGCTCGTCAGCTAAACGAACGACCACGTGAGACCTTGCAATTTGAAACCCCAGCATGACGAGTGGGCGCTTGTTGCGTCCTATCTGGCACTTTCGCCCGAGGACGCCTCGCAGCGGACGCACGCGCTTGGCGAGGTGTTCAACGGCCTGGGCTATATCGTGAAGACCGGCGCGCCACTGGCGCTGGATGCCGGAACGATTTGCCGCCGCCTCTTTTCTCCACGTAACCTACGTGCGCGTTCATCCTGATCGCGCACAACTAGGCAGCCAGCTTGCTGCGGATCCCGAGATGCTTTTCGATCACTGCGATGCGTTCGAGCGCGGGGTCGATCTCTATGCGATACCCCTCAATGTTCTCGACTTTTGCTCTCAAGACATCAAGATCGGTCCGAATGGTCCTGAGCTCCTGTTCGATACTTAAGAGTCTCTCGTCGATGCGGACGAGCGTTTCTTCCACTTTGTCCAACCGGCCTTCCACTCTTTCCATCCGAGCATCGAGTGCGGCTACGTCCTCTTTCGTCGCCATGTGCGCGATTATGAAATCAGGAGAGTTTCGCTCTTTCCTCGATCGGATAAACGAAATGGCCCCCGAAGAAAAACAGAAAGCACGTGTTGTTGTTGAGATCTTGGAGAACGATTTTATATCGAGCGCCGATATGGCAGAAGCTCGGTTGAAGAGCTCCATTTGGCATGGACTAGTGGATTTACTGACGATGGGACTTGACCCATCCATAAATTTGCTCGCACATCAAAGCACCGGACTCGATGTCGCGCGAGATGTCGTGCTCGCGCGGATTGCCGACATTAAACAAGCCCTCATGTAACAGACGCATTTATCGACCCGGGATGCCGACAAGATCTGAGCCCGGGCCTTGAGCTTGCTCGGCTTTCCCGCTTAACCAATCTTCCTTCCATATCCTTTTGTATTTCCGTCCTCCTCATGAAGAGATTGATCGAAGTATCGGACGAAGTCCGAGCGCGAGATCAATCTCGAATAGAGGAGGAACGATGAACCGCGCTCGCACACCGTTGTGCGTCAGCGCAACGGAAGTCGCGCGGAGCACCTCGCCGTATTGCTCGTACATGGTTGTGCATGGCTGCGGATAGCGACCGCGTACCCCGCCTTACCTTAAAGGCGGGGTATAGGGCGGAGCGTAACGCGGGGAAAACTTCGTACTTGGCAAAATCACCACGACACTGCATCGAGCGGTTTTCCGATCTGGGTCTCGCAATGACGTATCCCTCCGGCGGCGCTTTCAATTACCCACAAATGCTTGATTCGATGGCGATAGTCCTGATCGAAAAATCTGGATCGGATGAATCGCTTGTGATTCATTGTCGGGCACCTGAATCGCGACGGCGGGGTGCCTTGATGTGTTCAAGCGGAACGGCGTGTCGTTGCTCGGCCGGCCCGGATGATGGTGATGAAAGTGCCGTCGAACATTCGACAGAGCGCGAGATCGACAAGACAGCGCTCAAGGATGCCCGTCTCGGTCAACGATTTAGCGAGCTGTTGAAGCAAATTGGTGACGGCATGGGCGGGAGCATACCGTTCGCGTGCCAGGACTGGGCGAACACGAAGGCGGCCTACCGCTTCTTCGCCAACGAGCGCGTGGGGAGGCCGACATCCTCAGCGGTCACTTCGCCGCCACGCGCGCACGTTACGATAATTGTAGAGGCCCGATCCTCCTTATTCAGGACACGACGGAATTCTCCTACCAGCCCGCGAACACGAGCGCTATTGGCCTGACCAAGAGCGTCAACAGCGGCCGGGACAAGGACGGCCGTTGGCGCCATCACACGGTCTGCGGAATGCTGATGCATTCCAGTCTCGCCGTGACTGTCGAGGGCCTGCCGCTGGGATTGGCGGCGGTGAAGTTCTGGACACGGAAAAAGTTCAAAGGCACGGCGCAGCTCAAGAAGAAGATTAACCCGACCCGCGTTCCGATTGAGAAGAAGGAAAGCGTTCGCTGGCTCGACAATCTCAGGCAATCAATCGAGCGGCTCGGACAACCGGAGCGTTGCATTCATATCGGTGACCGCGAAAGCGACATCTACGAATTGTATTGCCTGACGCAGGAGCTTGGCGCTCACTTCCTTGTCGGCGCCTGCGTCGATCGGCTGGCAGGCGATGGCGGTCATACGATTGCAACCGAGATGGAAGAGACCAGCGTCAAAGGCTTGCATTACATCGACGTGCGCAACGACAAGGGTGAGACGACGAAGGTCGCGCTGGAAATCAAGTTCAAGCGGATCGCGGTCTTGCCTCCCATCGGCAAGCAGAAACGTTATCCAGCCCTCGACCTGACGATAATCCATGCGACCGAGTGCGGTACGCCAAAGGGCCGTAAACCGATTGAGTGGAAGCTCATCACAGACCTAGCAGTCTGCTGAAGAACCCCCTCGCCAGGGAGGGGGCTTGATGATTCACTTTATCATCTCGATTCGGTGGAGGC
>NZ_JCAMOP010000123.1:0-4277 GCF_059512345.1 Bradyrhizobium sp. Unk1 | reverse complement strand
ATCGCTCCTTTGGAGGTTGCTGGCAGGCTTCATCACCCGCCTCGATACGCCGCCTTTCTCAGGTCGTCATCACCCAGTTTCCGTCATAGCTCCTTCCCCGGTACGTCCAAGGCTTTTTAGATAGCCGCCACCCGCGCCACTACGTCCGCAAGAAAGGGGTACCGCGCGCCACCCTGCCAGGTCTGCCGTGGTCGGAAGAGTTCATGCGGGCCTACGCTACGGCCCTTGAGGCGGGCACCAGGCAGCCGACAAGCCCTCCCGAACCGGGCAAGCAGCGCACGCCCATCAAAACCGTCCCCGCTGGCAGTATGGCGGCCCTCATCAGGCACTACAAAAAGTCCAAGTTTCCCGAGCTGGGGCAAGTCACTCAAGACAACTACAGACTTGGGCCTCAAAGCTTGGTCGGGGGCAAGTTCGATCTCGATAACCTGACAGATAGCAGCATCGAAGTCCGCCAAAACAAAACCGGCAAGGAGCTGGAAATCCCACTAGCTGCGCAACTCGCAGCCGCACTGAAGGCCCGCAAGATTGCAGCCGATGCGCCCGCATTCATCCTGACTGAACGCGGAAAGCCTTACAGCGATAAGTCGTTCACCGGCAAGTTTTCGGCCTGGGGCAAAGCAGCCGGGATCACGACGCAATGCAGTCCGCACACACTGCGCTTCGCGGCAGCCCGTCGACTTGCCGAGCTGGGCTTATCGCTGAAGGTGATTGCCAGTATCACGGGCCACGACAGCTTGAAGGAGCTGGAACGGTACACGAAGGCTGCGGAGCAAAGGCTGCTCGCCAAGCAGGCTATTGCCGCGTTAGGCTCACACTAGCCCAAGGGTTTGCATCTTCCGCATCGCCTGAGAGGACTTCGAACGCACGGTCTATCAGTTTCATGTCCCACAGAACAACGCCGCCTCGCCTGATGGGCTTGGGCATCGTGCCGTCCTCAACCCACTTGTCGAATGTGGACGGAGACACCCCGACGTAGAACGCCGCGTCTTCACGGCGCAATCCCCGGCGAGGGCGCGTGAACGCGGATTGATTGGGGCTTTCCGTTCTGACCATCGGCAGACCTTCAGGGGCGACAAAACATCAGCCCTGTAGTCGCACGGACTTCCGGAATCTGTCTATTAAATAGCCCTTGCGTTCGCCGCCCTGCAAAACGGCCGCGTTCTCCACACCGGAGTTGTACGGGAGGCGAAAATAATTGTCTGTGATATTTTTGGTTGCGGCCCATCCCGAGTCGCGACACATGGGTACTCCAATGGCAAAGAATGAACGTACTGGCAAAGGCGTGGGGTCGATTGCTTCGAAAGGACTTCGCAGCCCCGGGTCGCTGACCAATAAGGAGATCAAAACCGTTTCGGCATCGGCCCTCACTCAGCGACCGGACCATAAGGGCGGATCGAAGCCGACACGAAGAAAATAGCTCTGCTGGTGAAATCCGGCTTTGGTAAAAATTGCGCAGTACGAGAAATTTCGATGGCAAAGAACATCAGTAAAAATACTACAAAAATCAAAATATTAGCACCCAATTCCGCGTCGAAGGAAATCACCTCTTCCCAGCTTACTTTGGGGTTCGGAATTGAGGCCGAGGCTGAAGTCAACGGCATCGGAATGGGTGTCCTAAACGATGGAACGCCCTACCTCAATCAACGCGGCCTGGCCCTGCTTTGCGGCGTTCAAAACGCGCACATCGGCACTATTAGTAGCCAGTGGAACGAGCCGGATTTGAAGCCGCGCATCAAGTCAATCAAGGACACCCTAGCAAAATTAGGCGTGTCCTACGCCGTTGCCCACGTCGAAGCAGTCCATAAAGGAACCACGCACTATTGCTATCCTGCGGACCTTTGCCTCGCAGTACTCGAATATTACGCGTTTGATGCCGGAGCCAACTGTCAGCCTCAAGCTCGGGATAACTTCCGACTGCTCGCCGGCTCTAAACTCCGCGAGCTGATTTACAGCTACGTTGGCTATGACCCCACCCGAGAGCACGCGAAGCGCTTTGAGAAGTGGCACGAGCGGATCGCGCTAAACCATCAGTCAGCCCCTAAGGGGTATTTCCACGTCTTCAACGAAGCCCATACCGTCATCTACGAGCTCATTCAGGCAGGAGCCGAGATCGGGGAGCACTTCGTGGTAGATATTTCTATCGGCCAGCACTGGTCCAAGTATTGGACCGGCAACGAACTGGAACATACGCATGGCGAACGGTGTAGGTACCCGCATCGCTATCCGGACAGCCACCCTCAAGCCAAATCGAATCCACAAGAATCGTGGTGCTACCCGTTGGCAGCATTGGGTGCTTACCGGCAGTGGCTACAGGATCACTACATTGAAGGTGGCAAGTTTGCGAACTACTTGCAAGGCAAGGTCATGAGAGGTGAGCTGCCTCCCTCAGTGGCGGCGCTGGCAAT
Organism: Bradyrhizobium sp. Unk1; assembly: GCF_059512345.1. Lineage (NCBI taxonomy): Bacteria > Pseudomonadati > Pseudomonadota > Alphaproteobacteria > Hyphomicrobiales > Nitrobacteraceae > Bradyrhizobium > Bradyrhizobium sp. Unk1. The sequence goes on along the minus strand of NZ_JCAMOP010000123.1, from coordinate 1,869 downwards.
TGAAACGCTTACGCCTGCCCAAATAGCGGGCCCCGCGTAACTCACCTCTTCCCCTCTAGAAGCGTGCGTATGCGCGCAGCGATCTTCCGTGCCTCCTCCGGCCCGGGGTCGAGTTTCACGCAATCGAGTATGCCTAACACTTCCTGGGCGTCCTCAGCATCGAACGTCGCGACTTGGCGATCTGCCAGGCTCAAAGACTGATCGGCCGCACGGGCCTGATTGGCTGCAAGCACCGCAAGCGCTTGCGACCGCAGCGAGGTGATGTGCCGCTCGAAAATGTGCATTCGTTGGCCTGTATCCTACAATGTAGGCGTCGCAAGCGGTGGTGGCTAGCCCGCCTCTGGGCACGGGCTAGCCACCTTTGCTCCTGAGAGGGTCACATTCTACAGGCGCCACCAGATAATGAGGTAGACAAGTAACCGGGGCACCTATCAAAACTGGTGGGGACGAGAATGCAAGGCAGTGCGAGCGTGCTCAGCGCGGTCGAGTTACATTCAGACGTGAAACCTCAAAGATGGATTGCCGCAACTTGCCTTGCAGAGCGAGTAGCTAAATCTCGTTCAGGGCCTGCTGAAGAGTCGCTTTTGCCGCTGCAATCGCCTGATCTTTCTCCCGCGCCTCTGAATGAGGCGGATCGAAAGGAAATTGAGCGGTTATGACTTTTGGATGCTGTGGATCGGCCTGATCGACAGCAAAAAGTGTCGCGGTAGCATTGATGAGATCAACGTTGATGTTCTGGATCTTGAAGGCCATTTGGGATCTCCGGTTGAGAACATCGCCTCTTGTTTTAACCGCACTCGGATCATCCTTGGTAGAAGTTAGCGGGCACGTGACTCGGCGCCCGTGCATACAAAAGGCGCTGTCCCTACCACGCGCCGCTAACTTCGACACGGCCAGCCTCACGGCAGCGGAAGAAGCTGACGGTACGATACATTCATCAGAAAAAGCCCTGGCACAACTACCAGAATCGGCCGGTCCCTCCTCCTCGCCCAGTCTCTAAGCTGGTCCGACAGCTTGCAGAGACGGGAGACACCCCGCATGGCAAAACGCGTGCGCTTTCGTTGCATAAACAAGTCTGACAGGCGCAACGCACATGAGAGAATCAAATTTGTCGGCGGGCTGAATTCAGACGGAACGCGATGGAGGCTATCCGTCGCGAAGACTAGCGTCTGTGTTGCGAACAGCGTTTGCTTGCGCAAAACTTCATCCAAGGCTCGCGCCTTGTCGTCGGTAATCATGATGGCAGTCTCGTGTGACGGGTCTGGGTTAAGTAAGGCCGGTCTGCGCGGCGCCGCTTGGTCAGTCGACCCGGGCGCCGCGCACCGAAAGGACCAGCGCCCCGCAAACGCTGCCCCTATAGTCGTCCGTGAAGAATACGGATCGGTCTGAGAAGTAAGCAGAATTGGTCTTGATGTAGTATTCGATTTTGCAGGAAAGTGGGGTGCTGGACCTCGTTTTCCTGCGTTTTGGGATTTTGCTTTTTGGCGATTCGTGATTCCCTGATGTCGGGTCATCGGCATTGGGGAAGGCGATGAGCAAACCGCGGGACGATCGCCAGAAAGACCTGCTGCTTCCGGCGCTCGATCAGATCATCGACTTGGGTCACCCGCTGGTGCGGTTGGCGGCGCTGATCGACTGGAAGTTTCTGGATGAGCGCTTTAGTTCGGTCTGCCAAACAGGGTTGGGGCAGCCTGGCTTGCCGACGCGGCTCGTGGCCGGCCTGTTCATTCTGAAGCACATGCACAACTTGTCAGATGAGGTGCTGTGCGCCCGCTGGATCGAGAACCCCTACTACCAATACTTCTGCGGCGAATTGAGCTTCTGCCACCGTCTGCCGTTCGATCGATCGTCGATGACCCGTTGGCGCCA
>NZ_JCAMOP010000122.1:0-4297 GCF_059512345.1 Bradyrhizobium sp. Unk1 | reverse complement strand
TTCCGTCTCGTCTTCTTCATGGTCCGCTCCGTTTATCAAAACGGAACGGCATCCGCACCACCTAAGCCGCCGGTCCAAAATCCGGGGTCCACTTCAGTTCGCGTTGCCCCCATATTCGAGTGCAAGCCTCGATACCGAACCCCCAGGCTCAAGACAGGCCGTGACAAGACGCTCTTTCGATGCCGCCCCGTAGCGCCGGCGACCGTTCCGACCAACAAGCCTGACCCGCGGTTTCTGATCATCCGCTGCCATCACAAGGTGTCCACCTATTTTGGTAGACACCTTGTGCATCAGAGCACTCAAAAGCAAAAGGTGCGGAGAAATTCGCGCTTACAGCCAAGGCATCGATAGGCTACTGCCTTCGTGGACGCGCCTCATAGCTGCGCTCTTGCCGACAATTGTCGAAGGGTGAGGCCTCGGCCACAGCATGCGCATTTCGAAAGTCATTCTTGTGACCCTGCCGAAACGGCCTCGCATAGGCCGGCGGAACCTGCTTCACGTCGTGGCCATAGGAGACAATCGCGAATGCAAAAGGCCGCCAATTTAGGCAAAAGACCGCCCGGGTGGTACCTACTTCTCAGCGGCGGTGCTTTTCGGCTTTAACGATGCAGCCGGCGCTTTCATCTCTGCGCGGACATTGCCCAAGCCATTGGGTGACGCCGATGCCACTGGCGTTTCGACTTCGCGACGCGGCCAGGTAAAGTCGTCGGCGCGACCAGCGGGCGGCGACAATGGCTCACCTTTGGTCATGACCCGCGCGGCAAGCGTATCGATCACGGCCGACGGCGCCTCTGGACCGCCCAGCAATTGGTCGCTGTTAATTGTGGCGGCGACCAGCGGCACGATCGGCCCCGCCAGCGGACGCGGCGCGGGCTGACCGGGGGCAACCTTGGAGTCGGGGGTCGCAGGCTCGGTGGGTAGCGCAATCGGTCCCGAGCGCGCAGCGAGAAGGCGGCTGATCTCGCGCTCGACATAGTGGGCGAGTTTGCGCGCGCCGGGCTTGGTGAAATAAACGCCATCAGAGGTGCGCAATTGGCGGATCTGGCCTTCGAGATCGGGGCCCTTCTGCAGGAAGGCCCCCGCCTCGTCGACAAATCCGTCCCAGATATCGACATAGGTGATCCCAGCGCGCCCCGCAGCATCGCGGTAGAAGGCGTCGAGAAACAGCATGTCCGAGGTGCTCTTCTGTCCGAAGATCGCGGGCAGTCCCACCCAGACCACCGGCACGCCCTTCGATTTTGCGACCGCGATTAGCTCGTCGACCTTCTTGCTGTAGAGCTCGACCCAGCGGTTGTCCCGAAACTCATAGATGCCATTCGGCGAACGCGTGCTCTTCTCCAGCGCTACCCGCGGCCCGTCGGTATTCACTGCATCGTCCGCCGGCAATTCGCTGTCGGCGACCTTGTCGTCGGGTTTGGCTGCGGTGTTGCCTGAATTCTCCTTCGACTTCGCATCTACAGGCTTGTTGTCCGACCTGCGCGCGCTCTTGTCGTTCTCGTCGGCTGGCTTGTCGCTCTTCTCGGCGGCCGGCTCGCGGATCGCCATACGATCGTTGAGGCCTAGCATCAGCACGATGACGTCGGGTTTTTCGTTGGCGAGGATGTTTTCCTTGCAGCTGCCGTCCAATCGGCAGGCGCCCCCTTGGGCTGGTACTTGATCAGGCCGGAGATGGTTTTCACCTTCCGGATTACGCCGATGGCGGGCTGCTCGGCGTAAGCGCCCTCAAGGCCGTAAGCGAGCCAGTCGGCCATGGCGTCGCCGAGCACGAGCACGTAGCGTTCGGGCACCATGTCGCGCTTGTCAGGCGGCGGAGCCCTCGAAAAATCCTCGCGCATAGGCGGCAGGGCCCTCCGCCTGGTCCAGTGAGGCTGGCGAGCGGGCTGCTGAAATGGACCAAACGTGTCGTTACCAAACCAGCCGCCACCGCGTTGTGGCTGCGGCCGCTGCTGAAATCCACCAAAATTGAACAACTGCGCCGAGGCGGGCCCACCAACGCTGAGCGCCGCCGCAATTGCCAACGCGATTAGTGGACGGCTTCCGCTCAAGACGCCCGTTTTTCTGAGCTTGTCGGACATGCTCTTTAACTCTTTGACCACACTAAGGCCCCAACATTTGTATCACTAAGGCGCTGCGACGCTTCTCAGATCGCCGTGAGTGCGTCTCGTCAATTCGGCAGCGTCCGCTCAAGTCGCGTATGCACATTCCCGCTGCGGAACGTGCGGCTCCTTTTCGGTGAACGCGCGCCCTTGCTCACTTCACCTGATGATGGCTTGCCCGCGGGGGGAATTATTGTTCATTCGTGCTCTGATTTGGCTCCGATGCATGGGCTGCGTGGCTAGCGACCACGGAACGATACGATGGCTTTCGGCGCGCCGCCTTATCGACAAACTACCTCACCGTCGCCGGATACCTGCGGGCTGATCGGCTAACGCTCTCGCCAGTCTTCTCTCTTTCGTTGGAGTCAAAGTCTGGTTCGACGTCGTATCGGGCGACGATCCATTTTTCCATTCTGACCTTGATCCCAAGCTCCTTTCCCGTCTCCGCCCTTGTTGCGTTGAGAGCTGCGATCGCTTGCGTTTGATTGACAAACGAACCCTGCAACGTGGTGTTCGGAAGAGTACACCGGCTGGTGTGCTCATGGTCCAGAACCCATGGAGACCATCCGCGCTCGATAGCTTTATTGACAAACTTTTCGTGCGCGTCTGGTTGGGTCTCATTCAGATCGTACGAGGCGCCGGGCGCTCTCGTAATGGACCGACCCTGAATGCGTTGTCCGTACCACGCGCCGCAAACGTCGTGGCCAGCGCTTTGGATTAGCGAGACTGACCACCTTGGCCCCCGGGGTTGGGCGGCACGTAATCCAGGGGGGCTAGCAAGGAATATCGCGGAGGAGTGCTGCAAGCACCTACCAGGATTGGTTGGTGTCAATCTGGTGGCCTGGGACAAATGCGCCATGGCGAATGAACCAGAATCGATCTTTGGTGTGATTGAGCATCACCGCGAGCTGCGCGTCGCAAGACGATGCCGCGATCTCAATATCCGCAAAACTACTCAGAGGGCCCAGAATTTGATGCCGCCGATGCAATCAGCGCAAAAACAAGCTCGGCTCTCGAGATCTGGCGTCGGCGCTTCCTTTGCCGAACTCCTCCGTCCCCCTGCGTACGGCATCGGCGGTGGGCCACGCCTCGCGCTGCGGCGCCTCGGAGGCCCCGCGCATGAACCGGCTGGAAGGCAGGTCCCGCTCACGATTCCGGAAGACGACAGCATGATCGTGATGGGCATCAAGGTGTGCGACGTTTTTGATTCCGCAGTTCCGCTGCGGCATCTCCAGCACATGCTTGGAACGGGCGTAATACAATCGAGAGAGCCATTACTCATAGAGCACTCTAAGTCCGGAGGCTCGCACGCAGTCGTGCGCTCAAAACCACCGTCCTTAGTGAAATGACAGCTAACCCTGCCCACGACGCAGGCCCGCCGGTTTGCGACCTTTGGGAAAGGCCTTGAGCATAACACGATCGGAAGGCCGAACGAAGAATTCGGACAGCTGAACGCCGAGGGTCGCAGCGATGCGGTCGAGGAGATCGATTGTCGGATTTTTCGATTGGCGCTCGAGCCTGGCCAAGTAGGAGCGATCAATGCCGGCTGATCAGCCAATTTCTCTTGGGAAATCCCACGGCTCACCCGGATCCGACGCACATTCCAAGCCAAAAGTGCACGAGCTTTCATGCGCAAAGCATGCCATGCGCTCAGACGTCAAATCACTGGCTATAACCCTCTATTTGATTTCATCGTCGGGAACTCCCGCAATTAGAGGATGTGGCCGCACGAGAAATGGCGGTCATACTTTCCGTCTGCCCTTGATCGGCGGGCCAAGGAACGCATACACCTTGTCGTCGATCTCCACGTACGGCAGGCTCACCTGACACTTGGAGATGCCGCTCACGCCCATTGCCTGCATCAGGTCGTCGGCGTCCGCAAGGGACAGGAACCAGTGGGCGTTGAGACATTCGGCCCGGAAGCGGCCGTTGAAGGCCTCGATGAAGGCGTTGTCGGTTGGCTTGCCGGGCCGCGAGAAGTCCAGCGTGACACCGCGTTGGTAAGCCTATAGGTCCAGATCGCGCGACACGAACTCGCTGCCTTGATCGACGCGGATCGTCGCCGGGAATCCCACTTCCTTGCAGGCCCTTTCCAGTATCGCCACGACATCGGTGCCGCGGAAGGTGAGCCGCGGCTCCAAGGCGGGCGAGAAGCGGGAGAAGATATCGATAATCGTGAGCACCCGGAGCTTGCCACCATT
>NZ_JCAMOP010000121.1:0-4584 GCF_059512345.1 Bradyrhizobium sp. Unk1 | reverse complement strand
CCGACCGAGAAAGACACTGGGCTGGAAAACGCCGGCAGAAGCGCTTGACGAATTATTATCATGAGCGAAACATTGGGCGTTGCGACGACCGTTTGAATCCGCCCAATACGTATCCATCAAGTACACCGAGCGCCTGGCTGAAGCCGGCATCGAACCTTCCGTCGGCAGTGTCGGAGATTCCTATGACAATCTCTCGCCGAAACCATCAACGGTCTCTACAAGGCCGAGGTGATCCACCGGCGCGGCCCTCGAGGTATTTCGCATTTGCTGTACCCTCGTATGCAGTGAAGGACGATGAACTTTCGGCGCTTCGGAATGCCCTTGATGCGGATTGCACAGAGGCCGCGCGACTTTTGCGGGCGCTTTTGGATCGTCCCCACGAGCAGACAGGCCATTTCTTAGATGTTTGTCTCCATCGCCTTATCGACGATCCGCTCGCCTTTACTGAGGCTCAAAGGACAGGTTTTCTGCAAGGCGTTAGCTGACACCATGGACGACGTCGAGCGTGTTACGCAACAGGTCGCGACCAAGGGCCACAACGAGATTTGGGAGAGAACGAGAGTTATTTTGCGCAAGCACCCGCCGCCCGACTTCTTGAGCACGATCAGAACGGGAAAGACCATCAATTGGTTGACGTACATAGTCAGGGATCAAGGCTTTGCCCTAGGACGGCCAGAGGGCAGTCGCGCATACCCGGAAAATGTATGGCTGCAGCAACCCCAATTTGATGAGGCAGTGCGTATCTTAACGATCCGCCTCGAAGCCATCGGAATGAAGAACGTCTTTAGGCTGCCAGCACCGCTCGACGTACTGTTTTTTTGGACTCAATTAGGCAATCCTCAAGATGTTAAACTGCGCTTCGCAGAAGCGACGAAGACACACTCGGAGTTCCTGACTGCGCTTGGCTCAATCTGCGGCTGGGGAAACCGCTCCGACATTGGTGTGTATCACCCGCTCTAAGCAAAATATTTCGCATACTTCGGCAACCCCGACGAAGTCTATGCAAGGCTACAAAGGCTTGCACAGGCCGGGAAATCGAAACATCAGCCGGTTGCCCGGAAACTTCTCGCCGCTTGGGTGTCACTCCAGCAAGAGGGATGATTTATTGGCGGTCACTCCGCCGCTTCCCGCATGTTGGTGGTCGGTGCGGTGCGATCGCCGATGCGGTCGGGCAGCCCGGCGAGTTGCCGCGTGCTGCCGCCGCAACAGCGGATCAGCGCTTCCTTGGTTTGGCAGAAGGAGCGCGGGGTCCCATCGCTTATCCTGTCTGCGTTGCACGATCCACTGGATGCCAGCGTAACATTCGATCACGCGCGTCTTCCCATCGGTTAGGACGGCGACGATGTTTGGGCAATCATTGGACGTTTCGCTCAGCCTTGCTTTCCGCTCGCCTTGGTCTGCCACAGCCGTTTTCCGGGTCGGGGGTTGTAGGGGTAGCGGCCTGTCCTCCAAATCGCCTCCTGCAGGCGTCTGCCGCCACTGTTGTGCAGACTCTTGGACGATTGCGGGATCGTGGTCGGTCATCGTGCTCTCCCGTTGTTGGAGGCGGGCCGGGAATGCCGCACCAGCAGCATCCCCAGCCCTGCGCGACGGTCGAGACCAAGCACATGGTTTCCGTCGCGGTTGGACGGGCGGAGCAGGCCAAGGAGCAACTGCTCCGCCCGGAGCAAGGCATCCGTGCGCCAGCGCATGCCTTGCCCGCGCCACGCGATGGCGCACACAAGACGGATGTGCGCTCCAATGGGCCGGCGAGCAGCCGATGCCCTTCAGCGCGGCTTGTGATATGTGGCGCGAGACGGTCGCCCATCCCGCGCCCGTGCAGCCGGAGCCGTAGCAGGCACGCAAGCCGCCCCGGTGCACGATCCGGTTCATCGCCGCACGATGTCGTAAGCGTGCATCCAGCTCGATGGTTCGCTGTGTCCGTTGGTCACCGTGACCAGTTTCAGACCAAGCAGCGCGAGCGGGCTGATGTCGGCACGGTGCTCAATCGGCAGACCTTGTGCCTGCGCTGAGAACACCGGCGCTGCCTCCTGCCGTTCGATGTCGAGCAGATCGCCCATCACCTCGGCCTCGGCCTGCTGCCGTGCTTCATGCGACAAGGCGGCCTCGTCATTCGGCATCGGCGACGATCTCACGGTCGAGCGCGGCGATCAGTGCGTCACGATGCAGCCATGCGATCAATGCGACCGCGTCAGGCACTTCGGCGAAAGCAAGAGAACGCTCCGCCGCGTGAACCTCCGATGTCAGGTGCCGCGTCTGAAACTCGATCTTGCCGTCAAGTTCGATCAGTGATGGCGCCGATGGCGCACCCTGCGCCGCCAGCGCCTCGATCTGCTCGCGCATGCGCTGCTTGGCATAGCTCGACGGGAACGGTGCGCTCGCGATCCTGTGCAAATCGGCGCGTAGCTCGCGCACACGCCGTCGCCGGTTCTCGACGGCATCAAGCAAACCGGCCTCGCCCTTGGCCGGCTGCGGCTCCGGTCCATCATAGTCGAACAGCGTTGTGCCGCCGGGTCTGCCAGACCGCAGCCATGTCTCGACGTTCGACAAGGCGACGGATGCAGATTGCCACGCTGCCGACCGCACCTCCTGCAATTTTTTCAGCCGTTCGAAATCGGCGGTCGCCTTTTTGAGAGCCTTGGTCGCGGCGATGACGCTGCGATTATCGGCGGCAGGTTGTAGCCGTTTTCGGATGGATGAGCGGTGAGCCGCGTCAGCTCATGCTGGGCCGCGTGCTGGAACCGATCGCATTGACGTGGACGAAAGCGGTGATGACCAAGCTTGGGCTGACACTCAACGAGACTAAAACCACCCGCGCCGCGCTCGCCTCCTGAACATCAGCGAACGGCGGAATGAGCGCGTGGCCATCGCTGTTGCCCTGATGCAGCAGCCGCAGCTTGTCGGCGGCACCGGGCGGCAGCAGCTCGATCACATCGAACGACGGCTGGGTGCGGATGCCAGACGAAAACGGTTGCGAGCTCGCAGGTCCAGGTTCGAACGTTATGGTGCGCCTCAATCATCTCGATGATGTCGAGCGGATCACGTCGCGTTGGCAACGAATAGTCGGTCTTGGTCCCGCGCCAGCACCGCGCGCACCAACCGCTCACTCACCAATCGGTCGGAGCATTTGAGAACGCAAAAGAGCAGTCCCTCGACGCGCCCGGCGAGCCTTGGCCGCACCGTCTCCGCGATGCGATCCCGCTGCCATGCGCATTCCCGGTATCTTGCGAGCTTCTTGTGCAGCCATCCCGCCGCTGCACGATCGGACATGCCAGTGCAGTGGATGTCCGCCGCCGCCCGCAGGAAGAGATCGCGCACGCGCAAATGCAGCAATGTCATCGGCAGGCGGTGACCGCGACCAGCTGGCTGCGCGCCGGCAAATATCGATGGTCGATCCGACCTCATCGTCGCCTGTCTCGAAGAGGCTCGAACCTCCCGTTGGGCACCACCGGCTGCAGCACCTCCGTTGCCTTGCGTTCTATCGCATCCAGTGACAGATCACGAACAACCCAGCACTCGCGACAGACCCCGACGACGCTGGCACTGGTCGGCTTGATGGCTGGCGTGGTGAGCAGCAATGCCCCGACATACTTCTTTCCTGTCATTCGAACGCCGCAGGTAACGCATTCTCCGTGTGGCGGCGTCGATAGACTCTCACACCAGTAGCGTGCAGCGCGTTGCAGCAGCGGATAGGCATCGAGCGGATCATTGACATCGACTAGATAGGTCAACAGCGCACCGGACGCCTCGTGCCGGTAGCGGCGACGTTCGTGACGGGTGCTCATGTCACCACCTCCCGGTCGCGTTGCTCATGCGACCATGTCTGATCGTGGTAGTCTGGTCCAGCGATGACTATCCCGCCTTCGGTGCTGGCATCATCGGCCCGCTCTCCCTGGGACGGGCCGGGTGGTGTCTCTCGGTTCTCATTCGGTCCTCACTGCCTGCCGGTCCTGCGCGCCTGGCGCGGCGCTGATCAATGTTGCTCACTGCGCCGTGCTTAATGGCGACCAGAGCCTCGGCGAGCCAGGGTACATCAGCACCGCTCTCCCAAAGCAGGTTCTCAACGGCGTCGATAACGACGAACGTGTGACGCCTGGCTGACAGAGCGGCGACGAACGCCTTATAGGCTTCGGCCTCGTCACCGATGCGGTCAGTCGGCCACGCATGCCTTACGTCTGCGAACGCCGCCAGAACGTCGCTCCGGGCGGTACTTGTTGCCGTCGCGCCGGAAGATGGTTGTTGTCTCGTGAGCTGCTCTAACCGCGCGCCGTCAGGCGCGCTCGGGGAAGGTCTCGACGGCTCGGGGAGTGCGGTGCTGTTGTTAGCACTCTCACTATCACCACGGGAGGTGTGCGCGGCGTGAAGCGCCGCGCTATCAGGTTCATCAGGGGGACCGTACGCCGTCCCACTAAAGAACCTGCTGAACCTGCTGAACCTGCTGAACCTGCTGAACCTGATGAACCGTCTCTCCATTTTTTGTCCCCCGTCACGACAGACTCTCCAAGTCCGTCATCGAACTGAACACTGCCACGCAACATGCAGGTAGCTGCGTGGAAGCGCTGGCTGCCGCGAAGACCGCGATAC
>NZ_JCAMOP010000120.1:0-4711 GCF_059512345.1 Bradyrhizobium sp. Unk1 | reverse complement strand
TTGCATCACCAAGCCACACAGGCTCAAATGACCAAAGGATTCCGCCCATCGCTGGATGACCTTTGGGGCTCAGGTCAGTCTCCTTTCCCTGCACGTTATCCGTTTCGATCCGACCGCTCTGGTCGAATCGAATAGGAGAAAGCTGTGGCGCTTCCGGTATCACTTCGACCGAAAGGAAAAGATGCTTTCGCACGGGTCATATCCCGATGTGAGCATCGCGCAGCCGCGCCAGAAGCGTGACGATGCTCGATCGGTGTTGGCGGCCGGGACAGATCCGGCGCGCGAGCGTGAACAGGACAAGATCGCGGCTTCGATTGCCGCAGCAAATACGTTCGGTGTCGTGGCGGCGGAGTACTTGGACCGCATGAAGGCGGAGCATGGCGCCGAATCGACGATCGCCAAAAACAAGTGGCTGCTCTAGGATTTAGCTGCGCCGTTGGCCAAGCGGCCCATAGCAGAAGTATCGTCAGCAGAGCTCCTCCAACTGCTCCAACGCATCGAGAAGAGCGGTCGCCGTGAGACTGCTCATCGCCTCCGTGGCATGCTAGGCAGTGTCTTCCGCTATGCGGTCCGGACGCTTCGCGCCTCGACCGATCCGACCGCCCCCCTACAGGGAGCACTCCTCAAGGTCGAGGTGACGCATCGTCCGGCTATCACCGACGAGCAAAGGCTCGGTGCCCTCATGCTCTCGATTGACGAGTACGATGGCTGGCCGACGCTTCGCGGCGCGCTCCTTATTCTAGCGCTCACCATGGTTCGTCCCGGTGAAGTCCGACACATGAGGAAGTCCGAGATCATCTTTCCGAAGGCGCTCTGGCGCATTCCGGGGGAGTGCATGAAGATGCGGAAGCCGTTGGACGTGCCGCTCTCTCGCCAAGTGCTCGAAGTGATTGGCCAGGCGAGCGTCTCGTGAACCGTCTGCTCGACGAGATCAGCAGCTTTGGCCATACGGCTTGCCCGCAGATCCGCGATGACGGTCCTGGTTTTTTCGTCGGCCGCGGCGCGGCTCTCCTGGGCATGAATGGCCTTGAGCATGTGGCTGACCTCGCGGCCCCGGGTCGACGGCACGTGGCTGAAGACATTGCGATAAAAATGCACCATGCAACGCGCCTCCTCGACCGAGCTCTCCCGCCTCAAGTGCTACCAAATGAGATAGGTTCGACAAGCTGCCAGTTGTGGTACTTTCCGAAGCCTCTTGGTCGGATCTAGACCACGCAGCGCGCTGCGATCCTGTTCAGACGGGGAGACGTTGAATGCCCGCGAGAAGCTCCGAATACGAGAAACGCGAACGGAAGACAGATCCAGAGCCCGAACGGGCCGCTCAGGCATCAGCCTCTGGAGCGGGTGGCACCACGCACGATGTTGGAGAATCAGCGAGGGCCGCAACAGGCCATTCATTTGCGTCTCCAGAATGGAAAAGATCGCTCGAAGAGACAACAGACCTGTTCGCTGCGGCATTGAAGGACGGGTCAGAGCTGGCTGCTTCCTCTCTGCACGCTCAGGCCAATCTTATGAAAAATCTTGCCAACTCCAAAATTCCCTCGGACGTAATGAAGTGCCATTTGGATTTCGCGAAGCGGCTTTGGTCGAAACCGTTCAGCGAAGGCTGAGAGATAAAATCACCTAAAGCGGGTCCGTCATCTGCGGCAAGGGGAGCGGGCGATCGCGCACTATTCCCTCCGAGGTGAACAAACTTTTGGGAGGGCGATATTCTTATACCGGACTATCGACGCGCATACGCTTGGGAGACTAAGGAAAGAAAATATCTCTTCGGCAATATTCCCAAGGTTCAGAAGAGACCAAGCAGCGCCATCTTCTTGCAATAGATAGGGTGGTAGACAACGCAACTGCGTTGCCGCTGATTGCTCGCTCAGTCGACGGAAACCGTGCGCAATGACGTTAGATAATGTTGCCCGCAGCAGATTCTGGGCGCGGCAGGAGCCCGCGCTTTGGTTGGCTATCGCTGGCATTCTTGCGGCCGGAATTGGGTTTTCCTGGAATCCAACCCCGCTTGCGCAAGCGCTCGCGGCGATTTTCATTGCCTGCGCGCTGGTCCATGCCAGTTTTGACTATGGTCCACGGCGAGCCTTGGTCCTGTTCGTTGCTTGCAATGCAATTGCATTTGCGATGGAAAATCTCAGCACCGCCACGGGCTTTCCATTCCGCGTCTATCATTTCGAGGTAGGACCGAACTTGTCGCACGTCGGCCTGATTCCGATTATTGTGGGACACTATGGTTCGGAGCCGGCTATTTTTCGTGGGTAGTCGCGTCGGTTCTGCTTGATGGCGCCGACCGTCAGCTCCATCGCCCTTTCAACTTGATCGCCCTGCCCGTCGTCGCTGCGTTCGTGATGACCCAATGGGATCTTGTGATGGATGCCCCCAACGCGACAATCGCCAAGGTCTGGATATGGCACGACGGCGGTGGGGTATTCGGTGTTCCTCTCTCCAACTATCTTGGTTGGCTTCTTACCTCATGGCTGATTTTTTATGCCTTCGCGCTCTATCTCCGCCGCAGCTGCCTTCAGCCGTATCCAAGGACGAGCCCCAAGCTACCAGCGATTGGCATCCTTTTTTATGTAAGCGCCGGCCTCACGCATATCGTGCCATGGATAATTGGACAAACAGGTCGAGCTGAGCCGTTTTTGTGACTTGTTCCGCAACTGGGAAGTCCGGCTACCGCTGGTGATTGCGACGCGATGCCGGCCGATATTCTACGACGTTTCAAACGTTCTCGCATTCGGCGAGCGTGATATTTCGCGGTCATCGCCTCCACAATTAGCTGCGCGTGTGCTTCGATGCGCTGCGATTTGCGGTCGTAGCCCTGGACTTTAGTAACGAAATCGCCAACTTCCCTGAGGCGACTGCGCCAACGGATCGCGCTGGCCGGGCTGACGCCAAAACGCTCGGCGCGCCTGTCGACAGGACAAGCCCCCGTCAATCGCAGCTACCACCCTTTGGTGAGGATCAACGGAAAGCGCCTTGGTCATACATATGGCCCCTGCATGTGACTCGCGCCGTTTAAGGAATCACCTCAGATACATTCCGGTGGAAAAATGCTCCAGAGAAGCAATTTCGTTGAGCAAGCATTTCATTGGGGACTAGATCACGCGGATGCGCAACTAAGTTCGGGCGCACGCCGTGAGTTAATGAACTCGCGGGATTTTGGATCAAAACTGTATTCTTGATGTGCCGTGGTTCGGATACATTCATGCGAGGACATAGCTCACCAATTTCTACCGATTTTGTTGAAGTTTGCGCATAAGCTAGACGACATTCCCTGACTGCTGCTTGACGCGCGCTACACTGCGCCGGCCGTTAACGCCGATGGGCACCTCACCGTCTATGGCTGCGCGACGGACAAGGCGAGGCTGGTCTCCGTAATCCTTGGCCGCATAATGCATGGTGGCTCGGTTGTCCCAGATCACAACGTCATCCTGCCTCCAATTCCAGCGCAGTGTGTTTTCGGGCGAGATGATGTGAGACTCGAATAAATCGAACAGCCTCTGGCCGTCATATTTCGGCACGTCAACAAAGCGTTTCGCATACATGCCGAGTACTAGCGCACGCTCGCCGGTCTCGGGGTGAACACGTACGAGCGGATGCTCGGTCTCGAGCCTCGCTTTAAGGACCTTTTCATAATGCTTCTTGTCAGCTTCGGTTGGCCGAGTAAATATAGCGCGATCGAACGCGTTGCTGTGAACAACCCAGAGGTCATCGGCAAGCCGCTGCAGCGGCGGCGGCAAATCGAGATATGCGGTCGTGGTGTTTGCCCATACCGTGTCGCCGCCGGTTGGTGGAATTACAACGCCTCGGAGCACTAAAATCTTGGGATAGGCCTCCATGTAGGCCATATCGATGTGCCAACAGTCAGCTCGGAGACCGCGCACCGCATCAATCTCGATCATCGAAATCGTTCCCTTGAGAGTACTCACCGTTGGAGTCGGTGGGAGAGCTTTCCCAAAGCGACACGCGAAGCGTTCCTGTTCGACGTCGTCCAGATGAGCCTGCTCGCGGAAAAAGATGACCTTGTATTCAAGCAGCAGACCGTTGATCGCAGCGATGGTCTGCTCCGGCAAATCGCCCGACAGCTTGATATTCAGTATTTCAGCGCCTATACGCCCCGAGCGTTTGACGATATCGGCAGGTGAAATGACGCTATCGATCAAAGCCCGCTCACTCATGGCAGCATTCTCCAAATGGCTAGATGATTTGTTGGTCGTGTTGTTGTTTTTGGTACATACTGTTTCATGTCTCTATTTTCATTGCAGCTATCTTTCCTGGTGGTTGATCGTACCCATCAAAATGCAATGTGACCTGCCAGTGCGTATTTCCTCCAGAAGGGTGATCTGGGGCCGGCAAACTGGACCATTTTTGGCTGGAGTTGGCGCTGCATAAATCCCTCGGCTGGGAGGAGCGACGACGATGAAGGCCTCGAAGTTTTCGGACGCCCAGAAGGCGTTCATTCTCAAGCAGGGCAGCGACGGGGGCGCGGTGGCGGAGATCTGCCGCAAGGCCGGGATCAGCCAGGCGACCTACTTCAATTGGAAGAAGAAGTATGACGGTCTGCTGCCGCCGAGATGCGCCGGCTGAAGCAGCTCGAGGAGGAGAACGCCAAGCTGAAGAAGCTGGTGGCCGATCTGTCGCTCGACAAGGAGATGCTGCAGGACGTGATCCGCCGAAATGTATGGTCTGCCCCGCCTGTGCAAGG
>NZ_JCAMOP010000119.1:0-4796 GCF_059512345.1 Bradyrhizobium sp. Unk1 | reverse complement strand
GGTGTCACCGGCGCATTCGGCGAAGAGGCTGTGGATATGACGCTTCTCGCAAGCGAGAAGCTTGGACAACGCTGCGCTTTGCCCACATCCCCACAGCCAGGACAGCAGCAAGCAACAGTAGTGTAAAATATTGGCAAGAACGAACGGCAGCAAGCTCCACCTAAGAAACCAGACCCGGTGGTCCTCAGCATGGGGTCCACTTCAGACCAGGTCGCCGCCACCTGTCTTGATAGTTGCGCTTGGGCATTCGTCGGGGCGAATATTCGCTGACAGCTTCTCCCGGCGAGGCTGGCAATGTTGAAGTTGGCGGCACGTGGTAGGGACAGCGCTTGTCTGCAATCAGGTGCCGAGTCACGTACCCGCTAACTTCAACCACAGGGACGAACAGTGCACGTATTCGAGGGGCACATCACAGCCCTACGGTCGCAAGCGCTTGAGGTGCTTGCAGCCAATCGAAAGCTGACCAGGTGACATTGGTGCAAGCAGGCATTGAGGCTATTGACAGGACCATTGCGGATGAACAAGGAAGGCCGCACATGGGTGAATTTATGGAATAGCACCCGGCACGTCTTTGCCGGCGCTGCTCCAATTGCAAATCAAGCGCCGCGATGTGGTCAGACATCGCGGATCTGCGTCTGGCAGGCTAAATCAGCCTGTTATGGGGTGTTGAGACGCGCGCGGCCTCTTAAAGGCCGTATTCTCTGTGGAAAGGCAGTGCGAGAAAATGCGGGCATTTGGCCGCGCAACTTGAGGCGAGAGGAAGATTCCGATGTTCGAGGCTAAAGACTACCGCGTGTGTTGCCACGACTTCGTCACTCCGACCAACCGCATCGTCTACCCGACGCAGGAGCCCTTACTAACCTACTCCGAGGCCCTCCGGCACGTGCAGGCTCAAGAGGCCAAGGGCAACATGGTGGCCTGGGTCATCGATCGCGCCGGAGCAGGCGCCACCAAATAGGAATGGTGATCACGCATCGGTCTGCAATTGATCGTAAGGCCGGCTCAAGCGCCTTGATTTGCACTGACGTCTATTTTGATCACGGCGTGTACCGACGCAGCCTCCACTTTTCCAACAATGCGTATCCAACAATGCGTAGAAGCTGGCCTCAAACGCCTGCCGATCAATGACGTTGGGGCGCGCGATCGCCGCGAGGCGTGCGATTTCCTTGCGGCTCTCGACCGAAAGGCTCTTCGCTCTAGAACTCCCCCCTGCAAGAGAGAGAGAATGGTAAGTTTGTTTCGACAAACTCCACTTGCGCTTGGTTGCCGAGATCGAGACGTGCAGCGCGAAGCGCAGACACTTTGAACAGCGATACGCTTTATCATCATCGACGCTCGACGTATCGACAGCGAACGTCATTTTGACAACAGCTTCCTGTCCGCCTCGAACGCTTCCTGATCTTTCGGCTCGGCAAGCTCAAACCACGAGCCGGGTGCATACGTGGCGATAAGCTTTGCAAAGAACGATTGTGCCTCCCAATCTTGCCCTTCGCGCTTCTCAAAAACGATGACCCCGTCACGGCTGAAAGAACTAGGTCCGGGAACATTGCAGTCGACCGAAAGCTCGACCCGCCACAGCCCGCCCTTCGCGGCTTGCTCCTCATCTATAGTCGGCGAGTAATGCACTCCAACCGGCTCGCCGATAGTGCAGCGGCCACGCCGCAGAAGATCGCCCAACTTGCCCTGCGCGGTGGTTACGAAGTTGAAGTTGGCGGGATTATGCAGAAAGCGACGGTTCACGCCGCTTTCTTCGTTTGTGACTTCGTCCGCAATGAGCGAGAGTGCGAACGCCTCCCAGCCTAGTTCCATCGGCTTTGCATAAGGTGCCACAATTTTCACAGTGCCATCGGGCGCCACCTCCCAGGTCACAGTATATTCTTCGTTTGTTTTATCGGCCCGGTGTTTGGCCCACGAAAAGATAACTGACTCGCCCGAGTTGATCTTTTGACCAACCTCCCATCCCCTCGGGATGAAGTGTGCTACCTTCGAGACCTTGGTAAAGATTTGCTCCGCTGTCTCACCATCCTGAGCTCTCCAGGTTGATTTGACCTTATCGATGAGGGGGTTGTCGCTCGTCCGAACGCCATCGCTCTTACCGGCCAGCCCACCCGGCAAAATGAACCATACGCCAAGGCCGACAGAGAGGCCAAGACCGAGACAAAACCAAAGCACCCGCCTATCGATCATTTTCCCTTACCCCGCGCATTGGTCCTTATATGGTCAAAGCAGATCGCAATGCTTGGCGGTAGCATTTCAAGTCATCTCATTTCCCAGCTTACCGACGCAATCGTGAGGCCGAAAATGACCAACATCACCGATGTTCGCGGGCTAAAAACGCACATTATCGTGTTCGGGGTCGGTGGCGCCGGGGGCAATGCCGTCAACAACATGATCGCGGCCGGCTTGCAGGGTGTCGATTTCGTCGTCGCCAATACAGACGCACAGGCGCTCTCGATGTCGAAGGCCAAGAGCCTCATCCAGATGGGCACCCAGATGACTAAAGGACTCGGGGCCGGCTCGCAGCCTGACGTCGGGCGCGCCGCGGCCGAAGAGGCAATCGATGCCATCCGTGATCATTTGACCAGCGCACACATGGTGTTCGTTACCGCCGGCATGGGCGGCGGCACCGGCACCGGGGCAGCGCCTGTTATTGCCAAGACCGCGCGTGAGCTTGGCATTCTAACTATTGGTGTTGTCACAAAGCCATTCCAATTCGAGGGCCAACGCCGAATGCGCCTTGCCGAAGCCGGCATCGCGGATCTGCTGAAGACGGTGGACACTCTGCTGATCATTCCAAACCAAAACTTATTTCGGGTGACCAACGAGAAGACCACCTTCGGCGAAGCTTTCGCCCTGGCTGACCAAGTGCTCCATTCGGGTGTGGCCTGCATCAGCGACCTTATAGTCAAGGAGGGCTTGATCAATCTCGATTTTGCCGACGTTCTCTCGATCATGCGCGAAAAGGGCAAGGCGATGATGGGCAGGGGCGAGGCTTCTGGCCCATCGCGTGTGCTCAAAGCCGCCGTAGCCGCGATTTCCAATCCACTGATCGAAGACCCCTCGATCAAGCGAGCCAGTGGCCTCATCATCTCTATCACTGGCGGCAAGGACCTGACGCTGTTCGAAATCGACCAGGCCGCTAGTCGCATTCGCGAAGAGGCCGACCAGGATGCCAATATTATCATTGGCGCCACTTTTGATGAGCAGTTGGAAGGTACGGTGCGCGTCTCGGTGGTGGGGACCGGCATTGATAATCTCGGCCAGGCAGAACCAGCGGAAAGCGCAGAAAGCTCCCTATCGGAACTCGCCGGCCGGATGCGCAACGATAGCCCTCGCGCCTTCGACCATATCGAGCATAGCGCACGGGTGGCGGCCCATCTAAGGGGGCACCATGCCGCCGACCGCCCGCTACCCCCGGAGGGGTATCGGCAACGCCGATCTGGAATATGAAGGCAGCACGGATGATTAGACCGCCCGGCAAAATGGAATGGGACACATCAAGGCTTTGGGCGACGGGACGGGCCTATCTTGATAACGATCATCTATCTTTCGAGGAAATCGCTTCGCGGGTCATTGAGAGCGCAACCGTCATCAGCAATCGGATCAGGCGCTATGACGATGCTCCGCGCGGCGAGGAAGACGGGCGACAGATCATCTCTATCATTCGCGTAGAGCCGGAAACCTGCGACCTCCTTTACAACGCGCCCGATGGTATGCGCGGCCGTTACTGGCAAAGTCCGGACTATGGCTTCGCCGCGACCAAGCTCCTCATCAGTGGGCTGTTGAGGACATTGATGTCGTTTTCCGAGAGGCATCCGCCCATGCTGCCCGAAAGGTGCGCGCCGATGGCCGCCGACGACATCAAGGTTTCATTGGAGAGTATTTCAGCGAAGGTGTGGCCTCGGGAACATGATGACACCGGTAATTGGCTGTTCAAGTTTGATCAGCTTAAGGTGGTACGTTGGGAGCAGAATGAAGGACATGGTGAGAAGGGACCCCTGTGGCGACAGTCTCCAACAACCGGGGACATTGAGATCAAGGGCGCCCTGATCCGACCCGTCGACCAGATCGAGTGCATGCCCGCAGGAAAGCGGGACCGCTCCTGTCAGCTGCACAAGTTCGGCTATACTTGAGCTGGCTCAAGCGTCCGCTGGACAGCTATGCATTGCCGTCCTGACCGAAGACGATGACGACTAGGACATACGCAACTTCTTGGATGCGATCGACCGTGCGCGCGCAGTTCACGAAGCGGGCCACCCGTGTCCCATTGGGCTCGGTGCAGATGTTCGAGATCGACCTGAAGAGCCGCCGCGGCGGGTTATGATTCATTAGCCCCTACTGGAGTTAAACCAGTCGTTGGTGTTCTTTTTTCTTTTTTGTAATGCCGTTTGGAGCGTTTGCGACGATGCACCCCTCGCTAGGCTAGGAGCCGCTCGCTTAAGTTGCAACGTTAGTTTCGAACGATCACTTGCAGTTCGACGAACAGGAGAATATACGCGAGGTTTATGTTTAGCCCTTTCTGTTTCACTCACGAACATGACGGAAAGAATTATTGAGATTTCAGTGCTCACGCGCTTGCGCTGCTCGCGCGAGTCCTGCTCGCAAACGAAAATTGGCGGCGGCGTACGATTATGTGACGCCCGCCCCACAAAACGATACGCCCCCTGAAGCCCCCGCTCAAAGTGGCGTCAGGAGCTGAGACGGCTCAAGAAGGATCACCTGAAGTGGACCCCGGATTTTGGACCGGCGGCTTAGGTGGTGCGGATGCCGTTCCGTTTTGATAAACGGAGCGGACC
>NZ_JCAMOP010000118.1:0-4879 GCF_059512345.1 Bradyrhizobium sp. Unk1 | reverse complement strand
CCTTGCACAGGCGGGGCAGACCATACATTTCGGCGGATCACGTCCTGCAGCATCTCCTTGTCGAGCGACAGATCGGCGACCAGCTTCTTCAGCTTGGCGTTCTCCTCCTCGAGCTGCTTCAACCGGCGCATCTCGGTCGGCAGCAGCCCGTCATACTTCTTCCTCCAATTGAAGTAGGTCGCCTGCTGATCCCGGCCTTGCAACAGATCTCCGCCACCGCACCCCCGTCGCTGCCCTGCTTCAGGATGAACGCCTTCTGGGCGTCCGAAAACTTCGAGGCCTTCATCGTCGTCGCTCCTCCCAGCCGGGTGGATTTACGCAGCGCAAACTCTAGCCAAAAATGGTCCAGTTTGCCGGCCTCAGATCACCTATCCAAATCTGGAGGAAGGTCAGGGTCTCAGGTCATTCCCACTGCTGTAATACATCGCAACGTCAGATCTTGCTTTATGTGACAATTGGTCAGCTGCTAGTCAGAAGATGCTTTCGGGCGCCTGACACTTGTACGGGACGCCGATCGTCAGACCGCCATCGACGACGATTTCGGAGCCCGTAAGATAAGAGGACTCGTCACTGAGCAGGAACAACACAGCCTGTGACACTTCCGGCGGCTCGGCTGCCCGCCCAAGCGGAATGGGAAAACTGGAAGAATCGAAGTCCTTTGTCATCCAAGTGTTGATTAACCCCGGATGGACTGAGTTTATGCGAACCCCAGACGCAGCGGCCTCCAAAGCGGCGGACTTGGTTATGCCCCGCACGCCGAACTTGGAAGCAACGTAGGCGTGAAGCCCTGCACTACCCCTCAGCCCCTCGACCGACGAGATGTTGACGATCGAGCCTCCGCCCGCGCGGCGCATGGCCGGCAGGGCAGTCTGCATTCCTAAAAATACACCGGTGAGATTGACAGCAAGGGTCTTCGTCCACTGCTCAAGCGGAAACTGCTCGATAGGAGCAATACTGGCTATGCCGGCATTGTTGACGAGGCCATGCAGCGCGCCAAACTTGCTCTCCGCAGCCGCGATCGCTTGGCGCCATTCCTCTGGCTGAGCGACGTCTTGACGCAGATAGATCGCGGATGTGCCAAGGCCGGCCGCGAAAGCCTCTCCTTCTTTACGAAGAATATCGGTGATCACGACTTTAGCTCCCTCCGCTACCAGCAGGCGCGCATGAGCGGCCCCCATCCCTCGAGCCCCGCCGGTCACCAGAATGACTTTTTCGCTGACACGTCCCATAATTTTGCTTCCTCGACAGTGTAGTGGTGCAAGGTCTTTGCGACATCCACTATGCACTATGTCAATCGCCCCCTGGTCGATCTGCTGTGTCCCGCTGCGATGCCCAAAGGCTGTGCGTAGTGCCGTGCAACTCGGCGTGAAAACCAACTCGATAACGATTTCACGTCGTGGACACGCGTCCGCCGCTCAGGCGGTACCGTCGGAGGGTTGAATTGGCATCGCGACATTGGGCCACCTTGTTGAGCCCGACAATTCACGACCGAGTTTCCTCCGGAAGATGGGCGTGGACTGCAGGCGGCGCAATGCCGGTTCCGCGCAGGTGCACGTACTGAGCAGCTCTTCGTGGCTGGCCGCGGGAGTGGGGCGCAGAACGCATGAGGTTCTCCGAGCCTTGCGAATTGGAGTATCCACCCTGTGCAATCGGCGCGCCGAGAATCTGATACGAATGCAAACTCACGCAACTCTTGCAGAGTTGCTGGAGCTGTTCCGACCTTCTCGCGCGACCTGGGTATCCGCTAGCATGCGTTTCGGGCCATGCACAGTGATAGCGTTTCGACTTACCAAGGCTTAGTCGAGCCACCCACAACTTTGAGCCATGCGAGCTCCTCATCCGTTTATGCCCCGCTTGATCATGTCGGACGTTCGACATTCCGCGTCGCCAATCAAACAAGCGGGAAGGCAACAGAAGAAGAGGCGAAGGTTGTCGGCGGCCTTCTCGTACTCCAATTCGACTTCTTCAGCCGATCGAGTCCTATAACACCCAATGAGGTGCTTGGCATCAACGTTGCAGACAACAGATAGAGAGGCCTACCGAGTTATCGTCATCGTCGGTGAGCACGCTTCGCTGGAATGAACGCACAATCGTCAAGCTCATTCTGCAGCACAGAATTGAGGTGCAACGCGCAGAACTGGATGCGTCGTCGGTAAGACGATCGCGATCACCGGATCTATGAGCCGAGGGATCACCGAGCCGCATTGGAAGTTGCGCATCACAGTCTCTTCAGGATGCTTCAACAACCGAATAGTCTTGGTGAGATGAGTTAGCTGAATCTTCGATTGCGTCCAAACACTCCAAGAGCGAGGAGGAATGCGATGCCCGACGTCAAAGGTATTCCGCTTGATGCGCCTCTCTACCGTGGGAGCAAAGACCGTGGCAGCGCGTTTCTCGGCTGCCAAGCAATAAGCCTTGTATTCAGCGTGGGGCACGAGGTGTCCTCTCTATTACCGAAGGGATTAGTACCCGAAGCAAGCCCTGCAATCGCCGTTGTGGGGATCGCGAGCTATTCCTCAAGCACTGTTGGGCCGTACTTGGAGTGCTATTCAGGAATTCAAGTTCGTGATCCCGGCGGTGAGACCGGCTTTTACATTCCTTACATTTACGTGACAACGAATGATGCAGCGCTCGCCTCGGGGCGAGAGGTTCTTGGTGCTCCAAAAAAGCTGGCGCACATTACTCTGATTAGAGAAGGTGGTCTAATTCAGGGTACGCTCGAGCGTCCAGCTGGCAAGCGTCTGCTGACCCTTACCGCTCAACCGGACCAGCGCATGAGCTCGAGTTCGCAACAGATGTTTTCTGCGCGGACGTATTTCTACTCGGTTCGGCATCTGCCCCCCATCAATGAGCGCGGGAAGGGCGCAGTAACGCAACTCGTCAAATGGTGCACCGCGCGAACATTGCGACGCGACGAGCTTGGCGAAGAAGTTCAATTTACTGGACCTACCTCCCTAACTTACGACTCACCCTCGATTGTCGATCCCGTGCACAATTTGGCACTTGGCGAACCCGTGCTCGGCACATACGAGGAGTATGACGCCAAGCTCGAGGCCATTGATATCCTGTCGGAAACCGCAACTCCATGTTTCCCTCTCTTACCAAGCACGTGATCTGATCGTGACCGTCGCGCCACAACCGGACGGTGGTGTTCTGTGACAGTCGATGACGCCGACGAAAGCGATGTCGGCGCGGTGGTGAAGCGCCATCAGCTCGATTTCCTTGCTGACGCCGCCGATGTGCCACTTCTCGATTGCCAAATCGCCGAATTGCCTACCTTTTGCTCGGCTGCTTGTTGTAGTACCCGCGAATGCGCTAGTCCGCGGCTATCAGAACACCGGCAACAATGTCGGCATGCAGGCCACGCGCGATGATCTCGCATCCCTTGTCGTGACGCTGGCGCCATGTGTCGGCATAGCCGCCGCGCTCGCCCGCGACCCATTCGGAACCGCATTCCACCGAATGCGCGAGCGCGACGAGGTTGACCGCGCGCATCAGGTGCTCCGCCCGGGCGAGGAAGTGCGCGGGCCAATAGATCGCGATTTCCATCCGGGTGACGACCCTGTAGCTCGGAAGCAGCCGCGCCCGGTTCTACATGCGCTGCGTCTCTTCCAGCTCGCCTTGCTCCTGCTGCGCGAGCAGGTCCTCCCATTCATAGGCATAGGCGGGCCACGCGCTGCAGTAGCCAGCGACCGCGCGAAGCGGCAGCATGCGGAGCGTTCGCATTGCCTCCGACAACCCTTGCCAACAGGCGGACCGTCCCAGACCGACGGCGCAATGTCCTCCATCTCGGCGTCCTCGAGCGGGTTGAACTTGAGGAGAGCGTCCTGCCGGGTCAAATGCAGCCATTTTTTACCTCCTGTTCGGCGCATAGAGTTTGCGAAAAAGCCGCTCACGATGCGCCTGTTGCTTCCGTGTTTGTCGATCAGTGTCGGCAGCAGACAACAGCCCATGCTCCAGCTCGTGGCATCAGCACTTCCAGGTCTTCGAGGCGCTCGCGAAAATTCGCGCATAGGTGCGGTGATGCACCTCCGCGCCGAGTCGCCGTAGCGCTGGCAACGGCCGTGCTCGCGCTCAATGACGGCGTCCGCCTTGGTGCGCCATTCCTCTGATCTCAGATAGGCGTCGTAATCCGTCGTTCGCCTCGCTCGGCGGCTAGATGGCGACCAGCTCGGCGAGCTTGGCCGCGACATCGGCCATCGGCATATTTGCAGTGTCAAGACCGTTTCGAGGGGGCGGGCATGGGACTGACTGTAAGCGGTATTCCTCCGTTTGAGGGCCGCCTTGTTTGACGGACGCGAACGCTGCAGGTCGTAGGGGTAATCCTAGGAGAAGCGCTATGACGATTTCGAGGGCGGAGGTGATCACATCGGTCGGAGCCGCGGCGCCGGTGGTTGCAGGATGAGAAGGAACGGCTTGTTGCAGCATCGCTCGAGCCCGGAGCCATTGTTTCCGAGGTGGCGCGCATGGCTGGCCTTCATGTAAGCCAGCTGTTCAGGTGGCGCAAAGAGCTTTGCAAGCACGGTGAAGCGAGTATAGCGCCGGTCGAGATTGGGCCGTCTGTGCCGCCGCGGGAAGTGGCCGAAGCGCCATTGACGACGACGGCGGCGCGTCGACGGAAGAGCCTGGGCATCATCGAGATTGATCTTAGTAGCGGGCACCGCATCCGCAGCTTCGAAAACAGCGTGAACAACCCGGCCAGGTCTCCAGCTGACACCGAATGTTTCGACATCTTCTCACCGTTTCCTGGCGACGACGAGGTTATCAGCCAAATAGAGCGGCTGAGCTCCAACGAAAATCGGCGATACCACGGTGCAGCCCAAGGCCGTTGCGCATCCGACTGATGCGCGTCTGATGCATAGGGCACTCACCAAGCTCG
>NZ_JCAMOP010000117.1:0-5330 GCF_059512345.1 Bradyrhizobium sp. Unk1 | reverse complement strand
ACACCCTTACCGACGATGAATGAACTCCAATCGACTTACGTCGACTGTTGTGTCACTCAACAAGGTGAGGAGCATCAGTGGCGCGTTCGCTCGCCTTGGTCAGTGACCCGGCGGCGCCGCGCTCAGTGGTCGGGTTATAGGCCCCCCCGCCCGGGATTGTCAACGCCCATTGTCAACAAATCGTCGCACGGTGGATCATCGAAAAAAAATCCAGCAATTCCAGCCAATTAGAGGGGCAGCCAACGGCCGGAGCGAAGCTGCACCGCAAAAAAATCTCAAAAAAAGTTTGCTCGCCGGCGGGCTCCGGAGGGGGCTTTGGACGCCTCTCCGGGCACCCTCCCCCTGCGTCCTTCCAGACGCCCCCGATGTCCTGGCAGGCGAAGGCCCCTCCAGGCCGGACCCAGTCCTCGTCCATGGCAGACGAGCCCATCCCCCAGGCC
Organism: Bradyrhizobium sp. Unk1; assembly: GCF_059512345.1. Classification (NCBI taxonomy): domain Bacteria; kingdom Pseudomonadati; phylum Pseudomonadota; class Alphaproteobacteria; order Hyphomicrobiales; family Nitrobacteraceae; genus Bradyrhizobium; species Bradyrhizobium sp. Unk1. Next base: position 4,890 of record NZ_JCAMOP010000117.1, on the reverse strand, counting down.
GGACCGAGCTCTACCCAGGCCAGACCTGGTCCCGCGGCCCCGGCCAGACGGGGCTTCTTGCGCCCGGCCGTTCAGGAAACTTTTTCCATATTAGGCGCCGTACTAGAGCCACAATCCCGCGGCGTTCTGGTACAGACAAGCTTGAATCGCAGGATGCCAGTGGGGGCTGCCGGCGATTTTCATGGGGTCAGAGGAAGGCGATCTTGCAGATGACGCAGCCTTCCTCCGACATTCGAGAGACATCGAGAGACCTTTACCCGTCCAGCTGTTCGTAATTTCGGCCGGCCCCATCGAGGGCTTTCTGAGCGCGGGCGCCTGTGCGGCTTGCCTTTTCCGGCGATCCCCCTTCAAGAGGGCGGCCGGGAGAGGTTCGAAAGCGGGCATCTCGGGTCGTTGATTGGGGGACTTAGGTTGAACCACAGGACGTCACGCGGCGCTTACGGGCGTGAGACCGGGATCATCGATCTCGGCCACGAGCCGCCGCTGTCCGTCGATGGTTCCGAGGCCGCCGTCATCGATCGCCGCCGCGTTTCGGTGCAATGGTTCAGCGGGACAATTCTGACCGGACTCTGCGGCGCAGCCCTGATCGGCGGCGCCGTTTTCGCTTCTCTCGACGGTGAGATGACCTTCGCCAAGGTGCCTGAGCGCGTCGAAGGCGCGCTGCGCGGCGCATTCGGCGCCGCCGATCGCGCCGCCACGCTGCACAAAAGCGACCGCCTGCCGCCGCCGAACGAATCCACGGCCTCGCGCAACATCGTGCGCGTCTCCACCGTCGCCCGCGTCGGCAACCGCGACGTGATGCGGGTGCGCCCGTTCGTCCGGATCGCCGGCAATCTGTCGATGACGACGAGCGATCTGTCGGCAAAGATCCCGCCGTTCAACGCCCAGCGCCTGCTCACCGATGTCGGCTCCGATCCGAAGACCGCGGCGGAAGATCCGAACAATCCCGAAGCCGTCGAGCCCGATGCCGAAGTCTCCTTCGTCACTAAAGACCTGTCACCGGTGCTGCCGAAGGCCAAGATTTCCGCCGTGGTGGCGCTCGACGACATCCTGATGCGGGTGCGCGACGCCGCCAACTGGCGCGGCAATGGCGGGGTGCGCTACGCCTCGCTCGCCAAGGCCACCGCCGACGTCTCCGGGGCGACCGGCCCCTCCGACATGAAGATGGCCTACGCCAGCGAAGTGTCGCCGTCCGATCCCTATGCCGGCTTCGAGACGCGCGTGGTGCCGGAAAACGTCACGCTGCTGCCGAAGACCAAGGAGCAGATCACCGGCGGCAATCCCAACGGCGAACGCGTCCACATGGTCAAGAAGGGCGACAGCGTCGGCTCGGTCCTGCGCGATCTCGGCGCGACGGCCGAGGAGATCAAGGCGATCACCGCGACGCTCGGCCCGCGCGGCCGCGACGGCGGCCTGAAGGAAGGCGAAAAACTCCGCATCCTGATGGCGCCCGCAAGCCCCGGCGCCCGCCTCCAACCCTATCGCGTCGTGGTTGCAAACGACACCATGGTCGAGGCGATCGCGGCGCTGTCCGATCTCGGCAAATACGTCGCGGTCGACGTCTCCAGCATGAACACCGTCGCCGATGCCGCGGCCAGCGCCAACAGCGACGACGATGACGACGATGACGGCACCGGCGTGCGGCTCTACCAGAGCATCTACGAGACCGCGATGCGCAACAAAGTGCCAATGCCGGTCATCGAGGACATGATCAAGATCTACTCCTACGACGTCGATTTCCAGCGCAAGGTGCAGCCGGGCGACTCGTTCGACGTGTTCTATGCCGGCGAAGACGAGGGCGTGACGTCGAGCGAAAAGAACGACGTGCTGTTCGCTTCCCTCACGGTCGGCGGCGAGACCAAGAAATACTACCGCTACCAGAGCCCCGACGACGGCGTCGTCGACTACTATGACGAGACCGGCAAGAGCGCGAAGAAATTCCTGGTCAGGAAGCCCGTCAACAACGCCATCATGCGCTCGGGCTTCGGCGGTCGCCGCCACCCGATCCTGGGCTATGTGAAGATGCACACCGGCGTCGACTGGGCTACCGCCTACGGCACGCCGATCTTCGCCTCCGGCAACGGCGTGATCGAGAAGGCCGGCCCTGAAGGCGGCTACGGAAAGTATATCCGGATCAAGCATTCCAACGGCTATGAGACGGCCTACGGCCACATGTCGGCCTTCGCCAAGGGCATGGAGATCGGCAAGAAGGTGCGGCAGGGTCAGGTGATCGGCTTCGTCGGTTCGACCGGCCAGTCGACCGGCCCTCACGTCCACTACGAAATCCTGGTCAACGGCCGCTTCGTCGATCCGCTGCGCGTGAAATTGCCGCGCGGCCGTTCGCTGGAAGGCACGGTGCTGGCGGGCTTCGAGAAGGAACGCGACCGGCTCGACGCCATGATGAGCGGCCGCAACGGCGCCATCGCCCGCATTTCGGACGCAACCGGCGGCCCGTTGCAGGTCACCAACCGCTGATCCCCTAACCGGCCGAAATCGACCGGACATCTCTGGAAAACATGATCTGGATGCGACGTCGTCAAGCGACGTCGTTTCACCGCGTTACAACGTCAAGTTTCGTTTGCCAAAGCGGCACCAGGGGCGAATACTTTCCAAAAAAGGGAGGTCTCGCCATGAAGAACAGGCTCGCCTGCGCAAGCTTCGTTGCTGCGATTTTCGCCACCACGAGCGTATTTGGCGAGAGCTGGGAGGTCAGCAAGCTCGTCCCCGGCTCGGCGTTCCACGGCGTGCACGGGCTCGGAATCGACAAAGCCGGCCATCTGTTTGCCGGCAGCGTCGCGGGCGCGGCGCTCTACGAGGTCGACATTGCAGGCGGTACCGCCAAGGTTGCAATCCCGTCTCCCGTGGGCATGGCCGACGACATCGCATTCGCGCCCGATGGCACCATGGCCTGGACCGGCTTCCTGACCGGCGATCTCTATTCGCGCAAGGGCGACGGCCCGATCAAGAAGCTGGCTAGCGGCCTTCCCGGCATCAACTCGCTCGCCTTCCGCAAGGACGGCAGGCTTTACGCGACCACCGTCTTCCTCGGCGACACGCTCTATGAGATCGACGTCGAGGGCGTCAAACCGCCCCGCCAGATCATGGAGAAGATGGGCGGCCTCAACGGCTTCGAGTTCGGCCCCGACGACAAGCTCTACGGTCCGCTCTGGTTCAAGGGGCAGGTCGCAAAAGTCGACGTCGACAAGGCCGAGCTGACCGTCGTCGCCGACGGATTCAAGGTCCCGGCCGCGGTGAACTTCGATTCCAAGGGCAATCTCTGGGTGGTCGACACCGCGCTCGGCCAGCTCGTTCGGGTCGATCCCAAGTCGGGCGCCAAGACCATGGTCGCGCAGCTGAAGCCGTCGCTGGACAATCTCGCGATCGATGACAAGGACCGCATCTACGTCTCCAACATGGCCGACAACGGCATCCAGGAGGTCGATCCCGCGACCGGCCAGGCCCGGCAGGTCATCATCGGCAAGCTCGCTTTGCCCGGCGGCATCGGCGTCACCTCGGACAACGGCAAGGATACGATCCACGTCGCCGACGTGTTCGCCTATCGCACGGTGGACGGTGCGACCGGCGAGGTCACCGAGAGGGCGCGCATGCACGCCGCCGGAGCCACGCTCGAATATCCGATGAGCGCGACGGCGAAAGGCAACGACGTGGTCCTGTCGAGCTGGTTCACCGGCACGGTGCAGGTGATCGACGCCAAGACCGGCGCCACCCGCGACATGCTGCACGACTTCAAGGCGCCGCATGACGCAATCGTGCTCGAGGACGGTAGCATCCTGGTGGCCGAGCTCGGCACCAAATCGCTGGTCCGCGTCAGCGGCGAGCACGGCAGGGACCGCACCACGCTGATTGGCGGCCTCGAAGGTCCGGTCGGGCTCGTCGGCGGATCGCGCGGCGAGGTCTACCTCACCGAAGCCTTCGCAGGCGTCGTTTCCAGGATCGAGACAAACGGCGAAAAGACCGTGCTCGCCAAGGAGTTGAAAATGCCCGAAGGCATCGCGCGCGGGAGCGATGGCAGGCTGATCGTGGCGGAAGTAGGCGCCAGGCGGCTGATCGAGATCGCGCCGGACAGCGGCAAGGTCACCGAGGTCGCTGCCAATCTTCCGATCGGGCTGATGGGCGCCCCCGGGGGCCTGCCCAGCAACATCCCGACCGGCGTCGCCATCGGCGCCTCCGGAATCATCTACTTCTCCTCCGATATCGAGAACGCGATCTACAAGGTCGTGAAGAAGTAGCGAGCTCGCTCGAGCGAGCCGCACCCTGCCAAAAAAGATCGCCCCGGAGAGGACGACCCCTCCGGGGCGGATTTATTTAGCGGTGCGCATCAGCGCTCAGTTCAGCTTCCGCTTCGACACCGGCGCCTCGAACTGGGCGATCTCCGCGGTCTGCGGCGCCTTGCCGTTGAAGGTGAGCACGTTGCCTTCGGACGAGATCGCAACCGTATCCCCGTCCCTGACGTCGCCGGCCAGGATCATCTCGGCGAGCGGATCCTGGAGGTAGCGCTGGACCACGCGCTTCAGCGGCCTTGCGCCGTAGGCGGGATCCCAGCCCTTCGCAGCAAGCCAGTCGCGGCCCGCGGCATCGAGCGTCAGCACGATCTTGCGATCGGTCAACAGCTTCTGCAGCCGGGCGAACTGGATCTCGACGATCCGGCCCATCTCGCTCCTCTGCAGGCGGTGGAACAGGATGATCTCGTCGACACGGTTCAGGAACTCGGGCCGGAAATGCCCGCGCACCATTCCCATCACCTGCTCACGCACGGCTGAGGTGTCTTCGCCCTCCGGTTGATTCACCAAATACTCCGAACCGAGGTTCGAGGTCATGATGATCAGCGTGTTGCGGAAATCGACCGTGCGGCCCTGACCATCGGTCAGG
>NZ_JCAMOP010000116.1:0-5347 GCF_059512345.1 Bradyrhizobium sp. Unk1 | reverse complement strand
TGTTGGCAGTCGCACGCGGTTGTCAGCTTTGCGTCCATTGTCGTCGACCCGATGCTCGCCATCCCTGTAGGATCAGCCTTTTCGGTCCGGCACGCCGGTTGCTCTGTTTTTGGCACCCTTACCCACCAGCGTATGGACTGGGTGCGGCGGCAAAGGACCAGGACCTTACAAAATAACGTCAGGCCGGCGCGTTGCTCCAGTGGAATGATGTGCCGTCGCCCCAGATGCAGTGGACGATGACAGCGACCTTGCGGGCGATGGCGACCTTTGCCTTTTTCATGCCGATCCGCTTCGCAGGTTTCATTCCCCAGGCTTTGAGGGAGGACCATTTCTTTGTTCGATAAAGCAGAAACGGTCGCTGCCTCGTAAAGGCACGTTCGGAGGAGCGTGTCGCCCCATCGGGATATCTTGCCACTGGTATCAGTTTCACCAGATTGGTTGCGCCGAGGTGTGAGGCCGAGATAGGCGCCGACTGTCGAAGCCGATCGGAAGCGAGACGGTTCAGCAATCGTATGGCGGAACGTCAAGGCGGGGGCGGTGACCACGCCGACACCAGGAACTGTGATCAGGCGACGCGTCGTCTCGTCCGACTTCGCCAATCGGCGGACCTGTCGTCAAATTTGCTTTGCTGCTGGCAGATTTGTTCGTGGATCGATAGGAGCGGTTCGATCACGGCGAGGAGCTGATGGCCTTCGGTCAACAGCTCACGGACTAAGCTGCGGAACTGCTGGCCGATTGCGCGTGGAAAAAGCAACCCACATTCCTTGATAAGACTACGGACCTCGTTCTCTTCGCTCTTGTTTTTGACTTCTCGATGCCAACCAACCCGCACCAGTTCGGCACCTCCTCGAGCATCGTTCTGATCGCTCTTGTTCATGCGGACCGACAGTGCTGCGTGTGCATGCTTTGCATCGATGCAAACGACGGGGATCGCCCCTACGAAGCTCATGCCAAAGCCAGCTCGCCATTGCGCCCGTCTCAAAGCCGATACGTTCCGCAAGTGGCGCATGTTTACGACGTAACTTGGGCAGATCTCCGGGATGAGACTTGGAGCGAGCAGTTCCAGCGTTTGATGGCCGACCACGGCATTCTCTGCAGCATGAGCCGCTCCGGCAACGTCTGGGACAACGCGGCGATGGAGAGCTTCTTCTCGTCGCTCAAGACCGAACGGACCGCCAACAAGATCTACCGAACCAGAGACGAGGCACGAGCCGATGTGTTCGACTATATCGAAAGATTTTACAACGCGATCCGCAGGCACTCGACCATCGGCTATCTCAGCCCGGTTGAGTTCGAGCGCAAGGTGGGATTAACTTAACCTGGTGTCCATCAAACCGGCAGCAGCTCAAGTTGCAACCCTTCTCCACTGTAGCAAGTGTTCTGACGCGTGATCGTTTGTCATAACGCAATCAACAGAGTTGTCGAACGAAACGTTCCGCCCATAAAAAGCGAGCCAAGATGCTTGTTGCGGAAAATTCGTGTGTTGTTATCACCCTGTTCAAGAGCGCCATGACAGCCTCTTGCGAAACCAAGCCGAAGTCGGCCAAGGCGCAAGAAGCAAGCTGTGATGAAATTATGTCCGCACGAGCCGCAATCGCCTTTGGCAGTACAAGCGCGAAAGTCTCCTTTGCGTATCCGTGTGGAAATACGTCAGAGCCCAAGCGCTCACTCAAGTAAGAACGGAGGAGTTCCTTGCCCGAGCGAAGTGCAAACGGAAGCTTCGCTCCAAAATTGATCAATCTCGGATCGCCGAATGGGCGGACGGGCCAAAGACCTCGCGTCGCGAGTGGGCGAGCATGACAAAGACTTGCGAGCAGCGTTGTGGATAGAGTGGCGCTGAGGGGGGCGCTAAAAAGGAAGGATGAACGAGCCGCGTCGAGCCCGCGTTTCGTCAATAGGTCTTCTGCAACCCCAAGCGCGATATCCAGATGGGGTGAAGAGGGAGATCTGGGTTCCCCCTCGTCGCTGCTGAAGCGAGCGCAAAGCTCGTCTCCTCCTATGCCGGACCAGATTATTTCGCAGCCATCACCGCGAAACCGATCCCAGAGTGACCCGAACGCCTCAAGGTAAGACTCTGAATTGAGTGGCAGGCGTCCTTTCAGGTCAAGATCTAGATCAATCGCCGGCATGTGGGCGCACATTTCAACTTTGTGATCGCGGCAGTTCAGTGCGCTCAAAATGCTCGCTCGGCGGTCACTCTGCTTGGGGCTACTCCCGTCGCCCAATAGTATCCCGCCACATGCTAGCGATGCTACGCTCTCGCCAACAGCAATTGCGACGGAAGCGGAGTCCATTCCTCCGCTCAGCTCCACAGCGCTTGCGCAGAAGGTCGTCGGCCGCGAACGAACAACCGCCTGAAGAGTATCAGAAAACTCAAGGACATGATCGCTCTCCTCTCGTCCGGAGAGCTCAGGGGCTGATGAAGTTGTCGTGCCGTACTCAAATGACGTTTCCGATCTGTCGACGTACAAGGTGGAGCCAGCAGTCAGCAGGTTAACGCCAACGCAGGCCTGTCGCGCAGAGTAGAACGTTCTCATCGACAGGTGATGCGCTATAATCTCTGCATCAATCGCTCGCGATTTATCCAAAAACTCGACAAAATCCCAGGAGAGCGTAACCGTGCGAGTGCGCTCCTCCACGTGGAAGTAAATTGGGAGGCTGCCAATATGGCCTGCTCGTACACGCAACCGAGGACCCCGGCGAGCGGCCTCGATCACGATAAAATCGAGCGGCCAGTGCATGCATTTCTGGTAGTGCTGACGAAACTGATCTGTAGACGCATGGTCTATTACGACCGAATGAACGCCAGCCCCGTCCGCCGCTCCTTGACGCTCACGTATGACGAAGAACCATTGCTCAGTGCTCTTCACTAACGAGCTCTCAAGACTCTTATGTTGGAATGGCCAGATGCAGCTTTCACCAAACTCTATCGAACAGCCTTTGACAACAGGATCGAAGTTTTCCAGGTCGGCTATTTTCAGAGTGGCCTTGAGCATTTGTTCCTCGACTTAAACGTTACCGCCTCTCGTGTGAGAGGCGGTAACAGAGTGAAGAATGATCTTAAAGGTAACCTTCGTTAGCGCTGTCGCTAGGGAAGGGGCCCTTCGGATACGAAGTAGTGGGAGGTGGCAGCACCGGTAAGGGGAGGTCAGTTGTATCGGGCCGCGATGGCCGCTTAGACGTGTCTGCAGTTGCGCTCTTCATGTCGTGTTCCTATTGATAGCGTGATCGGGCTTCTCGTCGTGTGGCGCGGCAGCGTGTCGAGCCACTCTATAGCGTCTCTCATGGGAGAAGCCGGGCGACAACCTACCAAGATTTGCGGGGTTGGATGACGGTGCTAGACAGAATTGGGTTGGAGCTTAGTAACGGTAAACGGCAGCAAATTCCGCAGAGCCGCATCTTTACGTGAGATCGTATGGAATCCAGATCGCAAGGCCATGTCGGCTCTCTCAGTGCAAGCAAAGCCCCATTCCCTGGATCCGCCGCAGATCAGGTCAACGACAGCACATTGTCGCCGGTTTCCGAAATTCTGCATGCGTACTGGCGATCCGATCGGCGCTTGCTTCTCATCGTTGCCACAGTGGTGCTGATCTCCAGCGCGAGCAGCGTCGCAGCGCCCTATGTATTTTCGGGTCTCATTGATCGCCTCCCGCGGGGGGAAGGCATGTCGGCGTTTGCCTGGGGATTCGCCGGCTATGCGGTCCTGCTCGGCATAGCCTCCGCATTGCAGCGCATGCTGCAGTATCTTTCCTTCATGACAGCCGAGAACCTGGGCTTCGTCGCTGCAACTCGCTTTTTCGATCGCATCCTGAGAAAAACCTCAGTCTTTTTTCTTGAGCACAATCCCGTGGAGATACAGAGTGCGGCCGCGCGCGGGTGCAGCGCGTTGACGACGTTGGTCCAGCTTGGAATTATGATATTCATCCCGGCTGCAGCGCAGCTTCTGCTTACGCTCGCTATTCTCGGTGTGCTCGTCAATATCCAAATCGCTGCAATCGTCGTCGCTTATGGGGCTGTCGCGATTACATTAGGGTGGAGTTCCACGCGTCGGGCGCGCGTGTTTCTGGACCGGGCCATCGAAGCCGGACAGGACAATGCGCGTTTCGTCGGCAACGTCATGAACTCCATGGACACGTTGCGCCATTTCGGCAGTCATTCCTGGATGAGCCAGCGCTTTACGATGAAGGCGCGGGAAGTGCGCGATAACTGGCGAACCTACGTGTTTCAACGATTGGCCTACATAGCCGTGCTCGGCTTAGCCATCGCGCTACAATTTTCCGTCACACTTCTCCTTCTAATACCTGAATACCGGGCCGGCGCGGTCACGATCGGCGATATTGTGCTATTCAACACGCTTCTACTCCAACTCAATATGCCCTTCGAGATGGTCGCGCGCGCGATCTCTGACGCGGCGCGGTCGCGAGCCGACCTCATTCCTCTCGCCAGACTGTGGGTCGCACCAGAAGAGCGGCGAACATCTCATGCTCATGATTTCACGCCCTCCGCTGGCCAGCTATCCTTCGAGGGCATTGGTTATGCCTACGACAACGGTCGTGGCGTTACGAATGTCTCGTTTATGGCTAGGCGCGGCGCCATTACCTTCCTTGTCGGCGAAACCGGATCGGGGAAGTCGACAATATTCAAGCTCGTCCTGAAATCGATTGAGCCAGACTGCGGCCGTATTCTGGTCGATGGAACCGATATAGCGACCATCGATCACACGGATTGGTATGCCGCAGTTGCTGTTGTGCCGCAGGACGTGATGTTGCTCAATGAGTCGCTAGCCGACAACATTCTGCTAGGACGGCCCCGCGACGAGGTGCGCCTTCGCGGTGCATCGGAAAAAGCCGCGATTCTCCCCATTATCGAGGCTCTGCCGGAAGGATTTGAAACAACCGTTGGAGAACGCGGTTTGAAGCTTTCAGGCGGGGAGCGCCAGCGTATTGCTATTGCCCGCGCGCTCTATGGCGAGCCGGCGATCCTTCTTCTCGACGAGGCCAGCTCCGCGCTTGACGAACGAACCGAGCGGGACATTTTGGACCATATTCGCAGCCTAGCGGAAGATGTGACCGTGCTGGCAATCACTCATCGCAAAGGGGTCATTTCTGCAACCGACGTCGTGGTCGAGCTGACCGACTGCGGCTTGTCCTTGACTAGGCGAAGGGGATGATCAGCCCGGCGCGTTGATTGTCTGCACTGCAGGCGCATTGCTGGACGAGATGTGACCTTGCCCCCAGATTTTATCCAGTTCTGAGTTCGCTCAAGCCATTGGATTGAAGTGCTCCCCAAAACTAGGCCAGCCGGCGCTGGAATTTTCCGGGGTTATGCTCATGCCGGCGGGGGCGCC
>NZ_JCAMOP010000115.1:0-5641 GCF_059512345.1 Bradyrhizobium sp. Unk1 | reverse complement strand
TTGCAGCCGCACCGCAGCCAGACATTTAAACTGTCGAGCGATCCGCTGTTCGTCGATAAGGTGCGCGATATTGTCGGGCTTACCTGTCCCCACCGAACCGAGCCGTGTCCTCAGCGTCGATGAGAAAAGCCAGATCCAGGCACTCGATCGCGAGCAGCCGGTCTTGCCGATGATGCCTGGGGTGCCGGAACGTCGCACGCACAGCTATGTGCGGCATGGTACGACCACGCTGTTTGCCGCGCTCGACATCGCTTCCGGCTTTGTCATTGGCAAATGCTACAAGCGCCATCGGGCGGTCGAGTTCTTGAAGTTCCTCAAAGAGATCGACGCTCAAATCCCTGAGGGGCTCGCTGTCCATATCGTCATGGACAACTACGCCACCCACAAGACACCCAAGATCAAAGCGTGGCTCGCTCGCCGGCCGCACTATTATGTCCACTTCACGCCGACTTCCGCGTCATGGATCAATCAGATCGAGCGCTGGTTCGCTGAACTCACCAGAAAGCAGATCCAGCGAGGTGTTCACACCTCCGTCAGGCAGCTCGAGGCCGACATCCGTACCTTCATCGAACTGCACAACAACAACCCGAAGCCCTTCAAATGGACCAAGTCCGCAGACCAGATCTTGGCTTCCGTCAAACGCTTCTGCCACAAAGCCCAGCAGACTTTATGTGGCGAACTTTAGATTCACCTGACTAGGTCGTCGAAGTGGAGAGCCATCGGCTATCGCCGCGATAGGCTATCGCTAGAATTAGTCCGCCGCCGCGGCCAGAAACGGCATGATCAACGACATCTTGCGTGCAGCGGCAACGCGCGATTGGTACTCTTCTATGTCTACTTCGCGCGTCACGTGCGAGAACCAATCTTCAAAGCTGGCGTGAAGTTCGCCTTCTTCGATCCACGACTTACCGCCGTCCGCACTGATGCGATGGCCGACGAATACCTCACGTCGGCGCGCCTTGCTGTAAACCATGCGTTCAATCGTCCAACTCGTCATGGTCCCTCACGGTAGCAGCACGACTTGCTCCGAACCGCGTTGCCGTGCCCTCTCCATCGCAACCTGCACGCGATGGGAAAGGTCAATGCTATGTCCGTCCTGAATTCATAGTCTTCGACCGTAATACGGGGCGCGACGATCCGGAAGCGCCAATAGCGGCGCCCACTTGGCTTCTTCCCGTACTCGCGCTCCCACTGCGAGTGTCAATCCGCACATCACCCAGACATTGGGTCTTGATAGCTCGAAGATTATACCTTGCCTAGCGACCGTGCTTCAAAGCGTCAACTCCTTCGGCTGGTAGGCGTTGGGCTCGCCCTTGATGCTCCAACGGATATCGCAAGCCGCCGAAAATCTTCTCCAGTCAAACAAGCGCTTCTTCCTTCTGCCCACTCCGATATCGGTTTCGGGCGGCCATCCCGCAGGCGCTCCAGTGAGCGGAGCATCCAGAACTCACTCCTGCCGATGTCTACTTCTGCAGGGCTGATGCCATCCTCACTGGTACGGCCGGAACTCTTCCTTCAGTGAGGCGCTCTTCGCGGAGCCGTTTCCAGAAGTCCTCGGGATATGTTTACGGCTGCCGGTGCTTGATCCTATTTCAATAGAGGTAGGCGTGGGCCAAGCCGCTTGCGATCGCGTTATCGGTGAACTGAACTATGCACTCGTGACAGGCTGACTGGAGACATAGAAACCGTGAGCTTCATATCCAAGTATGTGATTGTTGCCGAGCGAGAAGTTCGTTAGCGCGGCAACGTTAATCTTCTGACTTTTCGAATTAGCTGCAATGGTGATCTCCGTTGAGAAATCTGCGTCTTGCCCCCAACCCACTCGGCCAAGATAGATGCCGGAATTGTCCCATTCACGCGCGGGCGTGACCACTCATCAGGGCGTAGCTTTGATAGTTTCCCGCGTCACCGTTGATTCTCAATACCAGACGATGGTCTTTGCCCTGTGATGAGATATGACCATTCGCGTAGATCTTGATAAAACTGTCTGAAACGGATGCGAACTTAATATCAAAAGTGGAAACGCTGTCGAATTCCTTAGTCACGGCCTTTGTATTGCTCAGCACTTCTTGCGCGTGAAGGCCGTGCCACGTCAGTAGAGTTGCGAACAGAAGTAAGGGGAAGATTGCGCGATGATGTTTCGCAAATGCAGACTCCAGCGGGTGAGGCTGCACGCTCCAAGCTGTTATTTTCCTGCATGTCTTTCTCCTTCGAAACCAACGGCGCCCGGCAATTACGTCGACGATCGTGCCTTCACGATGGGACTGCGGCGTAGGCCGAAGCTGACTCCAATCCAGCTCGCGCCCGCCACGATTAGATCGACCCCGAGAAACAGGCCCAGAATATAAACACTGTTTATCGGCCAACGGGCTAAGATCAACGATCCAATCAGCAGAGTAATGACGCCGGATATCGCCAGCCAGGACCGGGGCGTTGCGCGTTTCATGCTGAACGCCAGGATCAGGCGCATGATGCTGGCGGCGACCAGCGATGCGCCGAGCGCCAGCGTAAGCAGCACAGCGGCGAGCGTAGGATTATCAAATGTCACAAGCCCCGCGACGATGTAGAGCGCACCCAAAAAAGCGCATAGCAAGAACTTGCCCCAGGTCTTAACCTGGATAGCATTGATCATTTCGGCAACGCCGGCGGCGATCATCATCACGCCAACTAGCACCACACTCGCCACCGTCGCGAGCGCAACGCTACCAAGCGCCACGAAGCCAGTGATCAGATAAACTACGCCGAGGGCGAAAACCCAGCCCCGCTTTGGTAGCGAAGCGGTGCCCGGACCAGCTCGAAGCCGCACGATATCAGACGAACTTGTCATGGAGGTCTCCGGTACCAAAGCTGCGCCGCAGCATGGCGCCTAGCCATCGCTTTGTTGCGATCAGGGTTGAGCTTGCGGGCCGTTGCGAGCAGCCGACTCAGTGTGCTTATCAATCTATATGCTCGCCTGCTGGGTGCCATCCGCATCGTGACCTCCTCTCTTCGGGCTTGGACCGCATCCCAGGACGCGGGAGGACCACAGTACTAAGCCCGGCGAGGCGATGTCGTAGGCCGAGCAATTGGCGTGCCACGCTTTGCGAGCCGCGCGTCGAGAGCGAAACTAGTTTCTTCGTGACGCGATCGTGAAAACGCGGCCGTTTGTGGCAGCTTGCCGCCAAACGTCTTAAGTTCGACGCGCATGAACGCGACAACATGAACATCTTGCGCGTGGCGGCGATTGGCCTAACTGCATTCTCGAGGGGGGGTATGCGCGCCCACACGACGGAGTTGGACAAACACGAAGACCGAAAGCTGTCATCCATCCGGTACATTACCCTCCTCGGAGCCACTGGTTACAGTACTCCCATGGCTGAGCGCTCCAGAATCGAGATGGGGAGTGACGACCCTCGGCGAAAGCCGAACATTCCTCTTTGCAATGGAGAAGCATCATGTCCAGAGTCACAGACGTTCTCGTTGCCTTTGATACGGAATCCATTCTTCAGAAGTACTCGAATCCGAGCAAAAGACCGGACAGCCCCACTCTCATTGACTTTCGCCATGTCTACATGATCACAAATCAGGACAACGTGATCAGTGGGCAAGCGGGCGGCGAGCTCGACCTGAAGGCCCAGGTCGGGGATTTGATTCGTTGGCGCGAGACCAGCCTCTCCCTTGGATTCGAGAAGTCAGTGATCTTCTACCGCTTCATCGGAAACGTAGGGAACGAGCTGATCTCGACGCCGCCCCGCGGAAGGCGGAGGCCTCGTTCGCGCATCCCAATCCTAGCAATCCGTCCGTGCCGACATGTCAGACGATCGCCAATTACTATTGGTCCTCGGAAACTTTGAGTATCGGACGAGTTCCCTACCATTTCAACTTCATGGTCGTCGATCGCAATTGCAGCGCGCTGGGATACTTCTCGTGGGATCCGTTCATTAGCATCCACAATTGATGCGGATGATCATCAAGGCGTCGAAGGAAGCGCGCAGCGGGGCAACGGCCATGATCCCAACCACCCTCGACTCCGAGGGTGGCATGAAATGGCAGGTGCGGAGCTTGCGGTCCGGAGGCGTGCCGACCTCACCCGTCGTCCCTGGTGGATCGGCCTTCTCGACCAGCTGTCGCTTTTTTCGCGTAGTTCTCGAATGAGACCGATCCGCCGTCAGCACCATCCAGTTCGGCCGGTCCAAGCACTTGGCAAGCTCCGCGGTTGCCGAGTATCCCACGGTCGGGAGGAAGGGAAACAGCAATGGCCAAAGACAGACCTATGGGATCGCGCAGGAACACGCTGATGTCCTTTCCCCCTTTGAGCTTGTCCTGCGCCGAGCCTCGACCGTCGCGACGCCCAACTTCGATTTGTTGCAGCCGGGCAACCAAAGCATCGACGACCATTTCTGGCAGAGTCAAGTGCTGGCCGATGGCGTGGCGGCTTGCGATTTGAACTTCATGGTCTTGAACAAGGCCTGCTTGGTGCTGGGATACTTCCGAGGGAGGTGCCGTAGTCGGCCGCTCCGAGCGCGGTCGTTCAATCCCGAACTCGGCTGGGAGTCCTGTGAGACCTCCTGGAATAGCCAGTTCTCGGGATGTCGCTAGGCCCGTTTAGCGGCTCAAATTTCATGTATCGACGAGGGTACTGGCCGTGATCGAGAAGGCCAGCCGCAGCAAGGAATCCTGGACTCTTAACTCGATGCGGCGCCGAGCCTTATCGGCGGCCCCTACACACGCCCCCGTCTTACTGCGGATGCATCGTCCGCACGGAACGAAGTGGGGGGATGCGGCTCGTCCGTCGAAGCTTCGCCGCGAGCGGGAACACTTGCATCCAATGGCCGACGAACGGTCGATACGGCCGGAACGAGGACACGCGGAGCAGCTGTAATCAGGAAACTGACTCGCTGTCGATGCGCTGACCTTTGTCATGCTAATGCGCTCGAAGGGCGCGCAGGAGGGGTAACCGCGATTAGGCATTTTCGGGTCAAGCCACTTAATCAACAGTCGGCGGACAGCATCCGCGACCGCCCCGACATGCACTTTGCCCATCGACCGGCCGCTCAGGCGGCGCTTGCGAACCCGTCAACTATCAACCCTTGCAGTTGATGGAGGTGGCGGAAACGTGGCAATCGTCGTCGATACCCGTCGGGGGCGTCGAATTCGAAACTGGGGTTCAGAAGAATGAAACAATTGCTGGCGGGCTGCCTACTCTATACGAGGCACCCCAGTTTGTAGCCGACGTTGATAAGCTGGGGACTTTGGCGGGTGGCAAGCTTAGCGATGCGGATCTTGATGCGGCCGCCGCGACCTGTGCGCGATCCGAACCGCCAGCGAAGATCAAGTCAATCGAGATTCCGGTCTCGGCGCTGTCGGAAACGATTAAGGCCGCCGTTGAGCTTGCTCCAAAATCCACTGGGAGCATCGCCCTCGAAGGGCTGGATCTGCATCCGCAAATGGTCCCTTTGGGTCAAGCAAGGACATGAGTAGCATGTCGAACACGATTTAAAGTCGTGCCTGCATTGCGGCCAAGCAATTACCGACCAACGAAAAGCGCTGCTCGCAGCTGCTTTTGACGACAGACTCTCCAAGTTCGTCATCGAACTGAACACTGCCACGCAACATGCAGGTAGCTGCGTGGAAGCGCTGGCTGCCGCGAAGACCGCGATAC
>NZ_JCAMOP010000114.1:0-5792 GCF_059512345.1 Bradyrhizobium sp. Unk1 | reverse complement strand
GGCGATCTCAACCAGCACGGCCCGGACTCGGTCCGCTTCTACACCAAGACCAAGACGGTGACCTCGCGCTGGCCGTCCGGCGTCAAGGAAGGTGCGGAGTTCTCGATCCCGCTGATGAAGTAATTCTCCTCGGCCGTCATTGCGGGGAGCGTAGCGACGAAGCAATCCAGCATCTTTCCGCGGAGACAGTCTGGATTGCTTCGCGTCGCCCGCAATGACGAGAGAAAAATGAGCAGCCCGGCATGCAGTTCGCTCTGAACGAGGATCAGGTCGCGGTTCGCGACATGGCGTTGGCGTTTGCGGCCGAGAAGATCGCGCCGCACGCGCTGCGCTGGGACGAGGAAAAGCATTTCCCCGTCGACGTGATGCGCGAGGCGGCGACCCTCGGCATGGGCGGCATCTACATCCGCGAGGATGTCGGCGGCTCCGCCATGACGCGGTTCGACGCGGCGCTGATCTTCGAGGCGCTGGCGACGGGCTGTCCGACCATTTCGGCCTTCATCTCCATCCACAACATGGCGTCCTGGATGATCGATGCCTTCGGCAACGACACCCAGCGCTACAAATGGCTGCCAAAACTCTGCGCGATGGAGCTGATCGCGAGCTACTGCCTGACCGAGCCGGGCGCCGGCTCCGATGCGGCAGCGCTGCGCACCCGCGCCGTGCGCGACGGCGACCATTACGTCCTCAACGGCCAGAAGCAGTTCATCTCCGGCGCCGGCGGCACGGATCTTCTTGTCGCCATGGTCCGAACCGGCGGTGACGGCGCCGGCGGCGTCTCGACCCTCGTGATCGACGGCAATACGCCCGGCGTCTCCTACGGCGCCAATGAGCGCAAGATGGGCTGGAATGCGCAGCCGACCCGCGCCGTGATGTTTGAGAACGCCCGCGTGCCGGTCGCCAACCGCCTCGGCGAGGAGGGCATCGGTTTCAAGATCGCGATGGCCGGCCTCGACGGCGGCCGTCTCAACATCACCGCATGCTCGCTCGGCGGCGCGCAGACCGCGCTCGACAAGGCGCGCACCTACATGAAGGAGCGCAAGGCTTTTGGAAAACGTCTCGACGAATTCCAGGCATTGCAATTCCGTCTCGCCGACATGGCGATCGAGCTCGAGGCCGCGCGCACCTTCCTGTGGCGCGCCGCCGCCGCGCTCGACCGCAAGGACCCCGACGCCACCATGCTCTGCGCCATGGCAAAGCGCTTCGGCACCGATGTCGGCTTCGAGGTCGCCAACCACGCGCTGCAGCTCCATGGCGGTTACGGCTATCTCAGCGAATACGGCATCGAGAAGATCGTGCGCGATCTGCGCGTACACCAGATCCTCGAAGGCACCAATGAAATCATGCGGCTCATCGTGGCGCGCAAATTGATCGAGGGCGCGCGATGAGTTCAGTGGAGGAGGGCGATCTGGTCGCCCGTGTCGAGGGCGCGGCCGGCGTGATCCGGCTCAACCGCCCCAAGGCGATCAATGCCGTGACGCTGGAGATGTTTCGCGACATCGAAAGGGCGCTCGACCGCTTCGAGGCCGATCCGGCCGTCGCCGTGGTCCTGCTGGAGGGGGCCGGCGAGCGCGGCCTGTGCGCCGGCGGCGACATCCGCACGCTCTGGGAAAGCTCGAAGGTCAATGGTGACCTCGGCAAGATCCTGTGGCGCGAGGAGTACATCCTCAACGCCCGGATCAAGAGATTCCCAAAACCCTATGTCGCGTTCATGGACGGCATCGTGATGGGGGGCGGTGTCGGGCTCTCCGCCCATGCCAGCCACCGCGTCGTCACCGACCGCACCAGGCTCGCGATGCCCGAGGTCGGGCTTGGCTTCTTTCCGGATGTCGGCGGCACCTTTCTGTTGTCGCGCTCGCCGGGGGAGATCGGCACGTATTTCGGTCTGACCGGCCAGACCATGAACGGGCCCGATGCGATCCACGCGAAATTCGCCGATGCCGTGGTGCCGGCCGCCAAATGGCCGGAGCTGCGCAACGCGCTGACGAAGGTTGGTCAGGGCGCGACCGCAGCCGATGTCAGCAAGCTCATCGACGGCTTTGCGACCGGTGAGACCGCGGGACCGGTGGCCGCGAAAGAGCCTGTTATCGACGCGCTGTTCGGCTTCGACCGCATGGAGGACATCGTCGCTGCGCTCAAGCGCGACGGCTCCGAGTTCGCGCTGGCCACGTTGAAGACGCTCAACGAGAAATCGCCGCGCGGCATGGTGGTGACGTTGAAGCTGCTACGGCTCGCGCGCGCCGCATCGAGCCTGGAAGAGTGCCTGGTGCGCGAATATCGCGCTGCGCTGGAGGTCTTCCGCAGCGACGATTTCCGCGAAGGCGTGCGCGCGGCCGTGATCGACAAGGACCGCAACCCGACCTGGTCGCCGCCACGTATCGAGGATGTGACGCAGGAGATGCTCGCGCCATATCTCGCCGAGATCGGCGCCGACGAACTGAAGTTCAACTAATCAACGAAACGTCCAGCGGAGGATATCGATATGGCCACGATCGCATTCATCGGTCTCGGCAACATGGGCGGCCCGATGGCAGCCAATCTGGTCAAGGCCGGCCACGAGGTGACGGCGTTCGATCTCGTCGAAGCCTCGCGCGCGCAAGCCAAAGCCGACGGCGCCGGCATTGCCGACAGCGCCGCGGGCGCGGTGAAGGGCGCCGATGTCGTCGTCACCATGCTGCCGGCCGGCAAGCACGTGCTCGGCGTCTGGAGCGAGGTTGTTCCCGCCATGGCCAAGGGCGCGCTGATCATCGACAGCTCCACCATCGACGTCGAGAGCGCGCGGCAGGCGCATGCGCTGGCGGTCAAGCACGGCGTGCTCTCGGTCGACGCACCGGTGTCCGGCGGCACGGGTGGTGCCAAGGGCGCGACGCTCACCTTCATGTGCGGCGGCGAGGAGAGCGCGTTTGCGGCGGCAAAGCCGGTGCTGGAGAAGATGGGCAAGAAGATCGTCCATTGCGGCGGCGCCGGCGCCGGGCAGGCGGCCAAGATCTGCAACAACATGATCCTCGGCATCTCCATGATCGCGGTGAGCGAGGCCTTCGCGTTGGCTGAGAAGCTCGGGCTCTCGCATCAGGCGCTGTTCGACGTCGCCTCCACTTCGTCGGGCCAGTGCTGGTCGCTGACGACCTATTGCCCGGTGCCGGGCCCGGTGCCGACCTCGCCGGCCAACAACGATTACAAGCCGGGCTTTGCCTCGGCGCTGATGGTGAAGGATTTGACGCTGGCGCAGGACGCCGCCAAGGCCGCGGGCGCGGCGACGCCGCTCGGCAAGCATGCGCAGGAGATCTATCAGTCCTTCGATGCCGCCGGGCAGGGCGGGGTGGATTTTTCCGGAATTATCAAGCACGTTAGGGGGCTAGCCGGGAAAGCCTAATGACGACATTTCAGGACGCGCGCGCGTTTCTGCTAAAACACCGCACGGATTACGAGACAGCGGTCAAGGACTTCCGCTGGCCCGATCCGGTTCCCTTCAATTGGGCGCTCGACTGGTTCGACGACCTCGCGAAGGATGCGGACGCCAAGGACCGGCCCGCGCTCTGGATCGTCGATGCCGCGCAGGACCGGCAGACCAAGCTTTCTTTCGGCGCGCTCTCGAAGCGCTCGAACCAGGTCGCCAACTTCCTCCGCGCGCACGGCCTGAAGCGCGGCGACCATCTCCTCCTGTTGCTCGGCAACGTGGTGCCGCTGTGGGAGACGATGCTGGCCGCGATGAAGCTCGGCGTCGTCGTGATTCCCGCGACCACGCTGCTCACCGCGGACGAGCTGCGCGACCGGCTCGATCGCGGCAAGGCGAAGGCCGTGGTCGCGGCCCAGGACCAGGTCGCGAAATTCGCAAGCCTTGGCGCCGAAAATGTCGTGCGCATCGTGGTCGGTGCTGCCTCGGATGGCTGGCTTGCCTATGACGAGGCAGCGAATGCTTCGGAGAGCTTTACGGCTGACGGTCCAACCAATGCCGACGACCCGATGTTGCTCTATTTCACCTCGGGCACCACGGCGAAACCGAAGCTGGTGCTGCACAGCCAGCGCAGTTATCCCGTCGGCCATCTCTCGACCATGTACTGGATCGGGCTGAAGCCGGGCGACGTCCACCTCAACATCTCATCGCCCGGCTGGGCCAAGCACGCCTGGAGCTGCTTCTTCGCGCCGTGGAATGCGGGCGCGACCGTGTTCGTGGTCAACCAGCCGCGTTTCGATGCCAAGGGTCTGCTTGCCACCATCGGCCGCTGCGGCGTCACCACGCTGTGCGCGCCGCCGACGGTATGGCGGTTGTTCATCCAGGAGAACCTTGCGGCGTTCAAGGTGAGCTTGCGCGAGGTCTGCGGCGCCGGCGAGCCGCTCAATCCGGAAGTGATCGACCAGGTGCAGGCCGCCTGGGGCCTCACCATCCGCGACGGCTACGGCCAGACCGAGACCACCGCGCTGGCCGGCAACTCGCCGGGGCAAAAGATCAAGGTCGGCTCGATGGGCCGGCCGCTGCCGGGCTATCGCGTGCAGGTCAGCGACGCCGACGGCAACCCGGCGAAGGAAGGCGAGGTGGCGCTGGTGCTGGGTGCTGACCGTCCGGCCGGCCTGATGCAGGGCTATCAGGGCGACGACGGCCAGCTCTCGGGCGCGGAAGGCGCGCTCTACCGCAGTGGCGACGTCGTATTCGCAGACGAGGATGGCTATCTCACCTTCGTCGGCCGCTCCGACGACGTGTTCAAATCCTCCGACTATCGCATCAGCCCGTTCGAGCTGGAGAGCGTGCTGCTCGAGCATGAGCTCGTCGCGGAAGCCGCGGTGGTGCCGAGCCCGGACCCGATCCGGCTCGCGATCCCCAAGGCCTTCGTGCTGCTGACATCAGGTGCCGAGCGCTCGCCCGAGACAGCGCTCTCGATCTTCAGGCATCTGCACACGCGCCTTGCGCCGTTCAAGCGCATCCGCCGCCTCGAAATCGTCACCGAGCTGCCAAAGACGATCTCTGGAAAAATCCGCCGCGTGCAGCTACGCAGGCTGGAGCGCGACGATGATCGCAGCGATCCGCTGCGCGGCCGGGAATTCCGCGAGGAGGATTTTCCGGAGTTGCCGAAAACACGGAGCGAGACCTAAGTGAACGAAGTCTGGAAGAAGCCGCCGATTGCCCTCGAAGCCTATCAGGCCATGGTCGGCAAGGAGATCGGCGTGTCGTCGTGGCACCTGGTCGATCAGCCTCGCATCGACACCTATGCCGACGTGATCGAGGATCACCAGTTCATCCACGTCGATCCGGAGCGCGCGAGGAAAGAGACCGCCTTCGGCACCACCATCGCCCACGGCTTCCTGACGATGTCGCTGCTGTCGATCATGTCGTACGAGGTGATGCCGGTCATCGCCGGCACCACGATGGGCGTCAATTACGGCTTCGACAAGCTGCGCTTCATCTCGCCGGTGCGCTCGGGCAAGCGCGTCCGCGGCCGCTTCGTGCTGGCGGAAGCCAAGCTGCGCAAACCGAACGAGCTGCAGTCCCGAACCAACGTCACGGTGGAGATCGAGGGCGAGGACAAGCCGGCGCTGGTCGCCGATTGGCTGGGGTTGATCTATTTCGCGTAGGTGCGGCCCGGACTTGACCAAGCCGTCCATCGCTGCTCAAAAGCTGTCCCAAAGCGCGGTGTTTACCCTCTCCCCTTGTGGGAGAGGGTGGCTTCGCGAATGCGAAGCCGGGTGAGGGGTATCTCTCCGCGGGCTCGCCTGTAGAAACAACCCCTCATCCGGCGCTTCGCGCCACCTTCTCCCACAAGGGGCCTGTTGCGTAATTCGTCAATTGTGATTCCCTC
>NZ_JCAMOP010000113.1:2500-5810 GCF_059512345.1 Bradyrhizobium sp. Unk1 | reverse complement strand
TGATGCTCCTCACCTTGTTGAGTGACACAACAGTCGACGTAAGTCGATTGGAGTTCATTCATCGTCGGTAAGGGTGTCGGAACCCTTCCTCTCGGGAAGGTTGAGACCTCTCCGGTCTCGGGCTGTTTGACAAGTGAAGATGAAGAAAGAGAAACGTGGACGGCGGAGTCCTTGCGCCTCTCGGACACTGAAGAGCTTCGGCTTTTGAGTTCTGAGAGGGGACGAAAGACTTCGGCGGTACACGTTTTAAAGGAAACACCATCGTTGCCAGCGATGTGAATCGCAGGCAGCTCATCGGCTTCGGTCGATGGAAAAATGGTGGGACCTCGTCAAACGTTGTGATCAGCCGGTTCAAAGTTCAAGTCCAACTTGAGAGTTTGATCCTGGCTCAGAGCGAACGCTGGCGGCAGGCTTAACACATGCAAGTCGAGCGGGCGTAGCAATACGTCAGCGGCAGACGGGTGAGTAACGCGTGGGAACGTACCTTTTGGTTCGGAACAACACAGGGAAACTTGTGCTAATACCGGATAAGCCCTTACGGGGAAAGATTTATCGCCGAAAGATCGGCCCGCGTCTGATTAGCTAGTTGGTGAGGTAATGGCTCACCAAGGCGACGATCAGTAGCTGGTCTGAGAGGATGATCAGCCACATTGGGACTGAGACACGGCCCAAACTCCTACGGGAGGCAGCAGTGGGGAATATTGGACAATGGGGGCAACCCTGATCCAGCCATGCCGCGTGAGTGATGAAGGCCCTAGGGTTGTAAAGCTCTTTTGTGCGGGAAGATAATGACGGTACCGCAAGAATAAGCCCCGGCTAACTTCGTGCCAGCAGCCGCGGTAATACGAAGGGGGCTAGCGTTGCTCGGAATCACTGGGCGTAAAGGGTGCGTAGGCGGGTCTTTAAGTCAGGGGTGAAATCCTGGAGCTCAACTCCAGAACTGCCTTTGATACTGAAGATCTTGAGTTCGGGAGAGGTGAGTGGAACTGCGAGTGTAGAGGTGAAATTCGTAGATATTCGCAAGAACACCAGTGGCGAAGGCGGCTCACTGGCCCGATACTGACGCTGAGGCACGAAAGCGTGGGGAGCAAACAGGATTAGATACCCTGGTAGTCCACGCCGTAAACGATGAATGCCAGCCGTTAGTGGGTTTACTCACTAGTGGCGCAGCTAACGCTTTAAGCATTCCGCCTGGGGAGTACGGTCGCAAGATTAAAACTCAAAGGAATTGACGGGGGCCCGCACAAGCGGTGGAGCATGTGGTTTAATTCGACGCAACGCGCAGAACCTTACCAGCCCTTGACATGTCCAGGACCGGTCGCAGAGATGTGACCTTCTCTTCGGAGCCTGGAACACAGGTGCTGCATGGCTGTCGTCAGCTCGTGTCGTGAGATGTTGGGTTAAGTCCCGCAACGAGCGCAACCCCCGTCCTTAGTTGCTACCATTTAGTTGAGCACTCTAAGGAGACTGCCGGTGATAAGCCGCGAGGAAGGTGGGGATGACGTCAAGTCCTCATGGCCCTTACGGGCTGGGCTACACACGTGCTACAATGGCGGTGACAATGGGATGCTAAGGGGCGACCCTTCGCAAATCTCAAAAAGCCGTCTCAGTTCGGATTGGGCTCTGCAACTCGAGCCCATGAAGTTGGAATCGCTAGTAATCGTGGATCAGCACGCCACGGTGAATACGTTCCCGGGCCTTGTACACACCGCCCGTCACACCATGGGAGTTGGTTTTACCTGAAGACGGTGCGCTAACCCGCAAGGGAGGCAGCCGGCCACGGTAGGGTCAGCGACTGGGGTGAAGTCGTAACAAGGTAGCCGTAGGGGAACCTGCGGCTGGATCACCTCCTTTCTAAGGATGGTTCTTCAGAAGCTTGCTTCTATCGAACCGTTTTAGAAACATCAGTGGCCAACGATCGTCAGGATTGTTGAGCTGCATTGGCGGGATTTCGCCGTCTTCGTTTCTCTTTCTTCGCGGACGAACACGCGCTGGGGCTGCAACCTTGCAGAATCCCTGGTCCTTGACTGGATATGCGTTAGGGGCTTGTAGCTCAGTTGGTTAGAGCGCGCGCTTGATAAGCGTGAGGTCGGAAGTTCAAGTCTTCCCAGGCCCACCACACTCATCGAGTGAGCATTCGTCTTCTGGTTACGGGGCCATAGCTCAGCTGGGAGAGCGCGTGCTTTGCAAGCATGAGGTCGTCGGTTCGATCCCGTCTGGCTCCACCAGATGGTTTGATCATCGACTGATCGTGCACCTGAATCGTCCGCGAAACATCACTTCGCACCCACTAGTCCGGATGGACAGTGACGTGCGTGATTTCTGACATCGTAAAGAGGAGATCGATCCGAGTTGGATCGGGCAACAAGCAATTGTTGCGCGATACTTCATTATCTCCGGATCATTTCGGCGCTCGTGCGCCTTTCAATGTAGCTCACAAGGCTGCGTCTGGAAGGAATGCGAGTTGTAAATGATCCTTTTAGCGAAGCTTGACCGCCTCGCTATCGGAACGATCTTACGAAGCAAGCTGGTCTTTCTAATCATTGTCCGGCTGCAGATAGCGTTCATCGAGGGCGCGTGCCGCAAGGTAATTCTGCAGACAACATTCTGCCGAGTGTGTGGACATTGATAATGAGAGCAATCAAGTGCCTTAAGGGTGTTCGGTGGATGCCTTGGCGCTGAGAGGCGATGAAGGACGTGCTACGCTGCGATAAGCCGTGGGGAGCTGCGAAGAAGCTTTGATCCATGGATTTCCGAATGGGGAAACCCACCTTCGATAGCCGGAACTCCAAGACCTTTGTCGAGAGACATCGGTGTGGGGTTCGATCAGATAATGTGAGAAGCCAGACCTTTAGATTTCGATCGAAGAGGTTTTGGATTTCCGGTTATCAAGAGAAGGTATGAGACTTCTGAATACATAGGAGGTTTCAAGCAAACCCAGGGAACTGAAACATCTAAGTACCTGGAGGAAAGGACATCAACAGAGACTCCGTTAGTAGTGGCGAGCGAACGCGGACCAGGCCAGTGATACATCAAAGACAATCGGAACCGGTCAGGAAAGCCGGGCCTTAGAGGGTGATAGCCCCGTACGAGTAATGCGATGATGTATCCACGAGTAAGGCGGGACACGTGAAATCCTGTCTGAACGCGGGGGGACCACCCTCCAAGCCTAAGTACTCCTCAGCGACCGATAGTGAACCAGTACCGTGAGGGAAAGGTGAAAAGCACCCCGACGAGGGGAGTGAAATAGACCTGAAACCGGACACCTACAAACAGATGGAGCCCAAGATACGTTCTGGGTGACATCGTA
>NZ_JCAMOP010000112.1:0-5927 GCF_059512345.1 Bradyrhizobium sp. Unk1 | reverse complement strand
GCCAACGATCCGCCACCAGGGAATCTGATCATGTGGCGCGGACTATCGCGATTCATCGATATCGCAACGGGAGCGAAGCTCTGACTCAAAGATGTGGGTAATCGTAAGACGACGAAGACCGCCTGATTGACGCGTGCGCGCGGGCACAGCGAGCTCTATGATCGGTTGTGTGAACGTCAGGCGGCCTGCAGACCGGCGGTGCTTGGCGGAGGAGCTTCCATTCCCATATGTGGACGGCTCCCTCCTTGCAAGATATTGTTCAGTGATTTGACGGATCGCTTGCCTCCATACCGGCCTTTGCATGCGGTCGCACATGACCGCTGGCCAAGATGGGTCCCGCAACGCGTGTTCCTAACAAGGCAGCGACCTCGGAGGGCCACTGGGAATGACGGAGTGTCACGAGTTTTGGATCGATCGATCGCACCATCTGCTCTTCTCGTGCAAGTTCACAGCATCAGCGCAACAGGGTAGTTTCTGTTCTCACCGTGGTCGCCAATCCTCTATATAGCCTTTGGCTGTTCCTCCATTCGCCGATACGTTTCACCGCTCACCATGAGCTTCCAGGCAACGCGGGCGATCTTGTTGGCAAGCGCCACGGCGAAAAGTTTGGGGCTTTTTCGTTGCACAGATCGGTAAGCTATCGGGAGGCATGTCTGCTTCGACCTGCTCTTACATGCTGAAGAAGAGCGGTCGCGCCGACCACCAATGTGCTCCTCAACATTTCGTCGCCGGCACGTGTGATGACCCCAAGCCTAACCTTGCCGGCCGTCGAATGATCTTTGGGTGTGAGCCCTATCCAAGCGGCAAAATCGCGGCCAGACTTAAACATACGAGGGTCTGGTGTCTTCATCATCAAGAGTGACGCACCAAAGGACCGACACCGGGAATTTTCGCAAGACGCCTGCTGCATTCATCGGCGCGGTGAAGTTCCATTAGCTTTTTCTCGACCGACCTGATTTGCGACAGCAGATCACGATATTCATCACAATGCATGGCAAAAAGCTTCCGAGCAAGCTCCGGCAGCGATTGATCATTCGCTAATCGCTCCATGCGGTTCGATCCTGGCCGCGACGATGCCAAATTCCATGGCAAAGCCGCGAATGGCATTGGCCATCTGTGTCCGATTGCGGATGAGCCTCTCTCGCATTCCAACTAACGTCAGCGCTGCCTGCTGATCTGCGGTTTTTACTGGAACGAACCGCATGGTAGGTCGGCTCGTCGCCTCGAACAGGGCCTCTGCATCCGCCGCGTCATTCTTGCCGCGCTTCACATACGGCTTGGCCAGCTGAGGCGCGATCAATTTCACTTTGTGCCCAAAGGAAGCTAATAGTCTTGCCCAGTGGTGAGCCCCACCGCAGGCTTCAAGAGCAACGATAGTAGGCGCCGCCTTCTCGAAAAACTTTACCATCTCTGGACGCGAGAGCTTCTTGCGCAGGATTGGTTTCTCAGCTGCGTTCACGCCATGCAA
Source organism: Bradyrhizobium sp. Unk1 (assembly GCF_059512345.1). Taxonomy (NCBI): domain Bacteria; kingdom Pseudomonadati; phylum Pseudomonadota; class Alphaproteobacteria; order Hyphomicrobiales; family Nitrobacteraceae; genus Bradyrhizobium; species Bradyrhizobium sp. Unk1. Next base: position 4,459 of record NZ_JCAMOP010000112.1, on the reverse strand, counting down.
CTGGAAAACGCTCTTTGACGTATCCATGCCAATTCGGATAATCGTTTCCACGGACGGTCTCCCTCGATTGAGAACTTCAACGAACTCACTCTGGCACATTGCGATGCCGTTGGGAGCCGTCCACCCCAAGAGGGCGCAGTTCGTGCAGGCGTGACGCGTGAAGATCGGCGATCCGGGCCAGGACCTCGGCGAGACAGGCCTTGGGATCGACGTCGTTGAGGCGACAAGTCGTGATCATCGTCAGCATGATGGCGGCACGGTCGGCGCCACGCTGGCTACCAGCGAAGGTCCAGTTGCGCCTTCCCAAGGCGATGCCTCTCAATGCGCGCTCAGCGTCCTGAAGCCTATGAATTACTCAGGCGCTGGGACGACTTCGCCCGCTTCCTCGTCAGGATCTGCTTGACCAACAATTGCGTTCCTCGAGAAGCGGCTTGCTCTTTCCCTGGCGTCTCCTGAACGCGAAAGCCTTTGCTGCGGCGGCGCCGCCCGGAGCGAGATTAGGTTAGGCCCTCTTATCAGCCTGCCGGAATTTAGACGCGGCAGTGCTCAGGGATGCTTCGCCTTTCCGCAGTTGCATCGTCGCGCGCGGGACCACCAGGTGGAAAGACGTCCGGCATCCGCCAGATGTCAGACATACTGCACCAATCTAAGATAATCGTCTGTGAGCACAGGTGAGCGAATAGAACAAGCCGCGTCTTCAAGGAAGGTGGTCAGAGTCCGACTAGCCCGATTGCGGACTTCGACAGATTGCCGAGCCGGCGCGCGAGTACGGAGAGTTGCAAGTTCGGAACTGACCAGGTCAGCCGCTGCTGCGGTGCAATCTGAGGCAGAGAAGCAACCAGCAGACATGACAGCTTTTGCCAGCCCCAATGTTGTGAGCCAACCCGCATAGATCAGCACGGCACCGTCTGTCTCATTGAGCCCAGAGAGCTCCTCAATTGCAGCAGCATGGACTGATGCCGCTCCAACTGACCGAAAGAGATCGGCTACCTCGTCACGTGTGGCTTTAGAGAGGAGGCAGCGGCCGAGATGTGATAGGAGCGCCTCAGTCGGACCTTCGAAGATGCGAAGGATGCGAGCGTCTCGATAGATTTTGGCTAAAGGCGCTCCCTCATCGTAACCACGGCCACCTAACAGCTGGACGCATTGATCAGCGACAAGGCCGCACCACTCCGAGGACAAAACCTTCGTTGCCGACGCAAGGTGGACGTTTGGCGCGCCCTGCGCTGAAACAAGTCGGCAGGATGCGGCCAGCATCGCCTTCACGACTTCCCGCCGCAGCACCATCTGCCCGAATAACTGCTCGATGTAGCTGTTCTCGATCATACGCAGTTTACCGAGCCGGCGATGGCTTGCATAAGAAGCTGCGACCTGGATAGCTCGCTCAAGGGCTCCAAGACCCATAGCAGCCACACCGACACGGCCGCGGTTCATGCTAGATGCCGCCGCGCTCCAGCCGTCTTGATCGCGAGAGAGAACGTAAGAACGCGGCACCTCGACATCGTGGAACTCCAGGGTATTCTGAATGATGCCACGTAGACCGAGTGTGCGATGCTCGTGCGTGACCTTTAGGCCTGTAGCTTGCCTGTCAACGAGTACACCAACGAGCCGACCTTTCGCATCGGGTTCAGACGCGCGCGCAAAGCAAACGATCCAGCGAGCCCAGTCAGCGAGGCCGATCCAGATCTTGCGGCCAGAGATACGAACTTTATCTTCGCGCATGAGAGCCGAAGCCTCTATGTGCCTCGGGGCCGAGCCAGCTCCGGGCTCCGTCAAAGCGAAAGCGCAGAGATCACCGCGTGTTGCACCCCAAATGATATGCTTTTGTTCGGGGACGTGCGGTGCCGCTTGGATGCAGGGCAAGGCCAGGAAGTTATGGATGACGAGGGTAGAGGCAGCGGAGACATCGAAGGATGCAGTGGCGGAGATGAGGTTGATGGCCTCCTGCAAGGGAAGAGCTAATCCGCCGTGCTCTCCTGGTGTGGTGAGCCCGAACAGTCCATGCCTTGCCAATATGCTGTGTAGGGTCGGAGGGAATGCTCGGCGGTCATCCGCGTCTGCGAAATTCAGCTGACTGAGGTCAGCGATCAAACTGGAGTATAGTGCAGCGGCTGTGCGTTCCCGCGCCTCGCTGAATTGGGCGTAAACCTGAGTATACATAGCCATAAGGCCCACAATGAACTCGGTCGCGCTTCGTGCCAATTCATCCCCGTGGCTATCTCGGTTACACATTGATATAGTGTGATGCAAGCGCAGCATAAGCACGTTCGCCGGGACTTGGATTTATTGCTCGCCGCTGCGCGGGCTCTCATCAAGATCAGTCTTGTCAATATGACTATCGGAGGCGCAGGCTGGTAGGGCGAGCCGCTCTCGAAGGGCCGATTGCTTGGCGGGCGACCGACGATGATGGTATGATGTCGTGCAGGCGCAGAATGCGGCGGCCTGAAAGTTTGTCTTGCAGGTGCAGGTAATCTGGGCCGGGCGCGGCGGCGGACGCGCTGATCGTGGCAGGGCTATCACCCATCACTGGCGTTGGCCGCGATCATCAGGCCCTGGTACGATCGGCAGCGCTCACGCTTTGCGATGTGCTCACGCTCTCGGACTAATAGCGTTCGCGGAAATCATGCTCAAGCAAAAACCTAAACCACGATCACGATTGATCCTTTGGCGCAATTTTCGCGGGCACTTCATTTTCTCAATGTGGCGCCAGGTAGATCACATTCCATGACGCCGGCTTGGGCGTCGCCCGCAACCTCCCGCGGTCAAAGGCCACGCTTTGCAAGGGCGCCGGCTTGACCTTGTCCGGCGTATTCTCGCTATTCGCCGCCATCAGATCATCGTGCCGGAGCTCGAGGCGCTCGTGAACTGTCAGGGGACCGAAGCTTCTGGCCTCGACGACCCACCTCCATCTCCTGCTTTAGATCACGATTGAGCAGAAAGAGCGACAAGCCGCCGCCTTGTTCGGCGACTGCCGCTGTCTTGAGATACGGCACGTCAGGCGCTGGAAAGGTCCCGGCCGGTCTACCGTCAGGATTGTTATACGACGCATAGTCGGCTTCCGTCTCGACTTGCGCGTGCAAAATTCTTCCGCGACCAAAGCGGCTCATATGCGCAAAAGGAAAGAAGATGGTTTGGCGCCATGCACCTCCGCCTGTCTTAGTCATAATCGGCGCGATGACGTTCACGAGTTGCGCCAGGCAGGCAACTCTCACCCGATCGGCGTGATTCAACAGGGAAATGCAGGCGCCGCCGAAGGCGAGCGCGTCCTCCATTGTATAGAGTTCCTCAAGGATCGGGGGCCACTGGCCAGCGGTCTACCGCCGGGGCAACCTCGTTGCGCGTTCGATACCAGACGTTCCATTCGTCGAAGCTCAGCATAAGACGCTTTTTGGAGCGCCGCTTAGCCGTTAGACGAAGCGGAGCCCATCCGCGAGGACAAAATAAAGCGTACAGTAATTATGGCACTTCCGCAGGATATCTTGTGGTTTTTGTCGATGCGCATTCTCACTGAGGGGTTTCAAATAAGCCTCTGGCCATCAGATGTAAGTGCGAACCAGGAAAGGGCATTTGGGCGCTTGGGACCACGCGTCAGGGCAGGAAAGTATGCAAGAAGGTCTAAAGCGGGTAGGCGGCACCGGATATGCCCAGACGAAGGGTTCAGACACTCGGCAGAGGCAGTCGTGAGACTCAAATAGCGACAGGCCCACTGCCATCGCAGTGCTGGACCCGTTTCACCTTGGCCGAGCCCCTGTGGCCGCCGAATGAAAAGTCACAAGCAAATTAGGTCTGGGCCCAACGCCGTTCGTACGGATAGGCCGATGGGTTGGGCCTTTGGCGCGGCTTGCTAGGGCTACGTTGCAGGCTCGCCGAAGCAAAACCCTGGCATTCGGGCCAGGGTTTTGCATGGTCATCGACACTTTGACAGAGTGGATCAGAAGTCCATACCGCCCATGCCGGCGCCTGGAGGCATGGCCGGGCCGGCCGCGGCCTTCCTCGGCAGCTCGGCAACCATCGCTTCTGTCGTGATCAGCAGCGCCGCCACCGAGGAGGCGTTCTGGACCGCGATGCGCACGACCTTGGTCGGGTCAATGATGCCCTTGGAGACAAGGTTGCTATACTCGCCTGTCTGCGCATCGAAGCCATAAGAGTACTGCTCGTTGTCCAGGACTTTGCCGACCACGATCGAACCGTCTTCACCGGCGTTGATCGCGATCTGGCGGGCCGGCCAGGACAGCGCTTTTCGCACGATCTCGACGCCGGTTTTCTGGTCGTCGTTCTTGGTGCGCAGGCCTTTGAGCTGCTCGGAGGCCCGGAGCAGGGCGACGCCGCCGCCCGGGACGATGCCTTCCTCGACCGCGGCGCGGGTCGCATGCATCGCGTCGTCAACGCGATCCTTGCGCTCCTTCACCTCGACCTCGGTCGCGCCGCCGACGCGGATCACCGCGACGCCGCCCGCGAG
>NZ_JCAMOP010000111.1:0-6088 GCF_059512345.1 Bradyrhizobium sp. Unk1 | reverse complement strand
CCTCCACCGAATCGAGATGATAAAGTGAATCATCAAGCCCCCTCCCTGGCGAGGGGGTTCTTCAGCAGACTGCTAGAGCAGTTCCCGATCAAGTTGGCTTGTATCCGGCGGCTCCGAAGTAGTTGGCGCATTCGCGCGGCGTAAAGCGGGCGAGGCAACGTCCGATGGCAGCCCACAGGCCTTCGACGGTACGCTCGGCGGCCGTGCGCAGCAGCGCTTTCAGCTTTGAGAAGGCGTTCTCGATCGGATTGAAGTCGGGACTGTAGGGCGGAAGATAGAGGAGCTTTGCACCGGCAGCTCGATCGCCGCGCGGACGCTGGCGCCTTTGTGGCTGCCCAAATTGTCCATGACGACAATATCGCCCTGCCGCAATTCCGGAACGAGAACGTGATCAGCATAGGCCTGGAGTCACCTCCCGTTCGGCGTGGAAGCCATTGCGGACCACCAGCCGATGCCCCCCTCGTCAACCTTGTCGGCGAACTGCTCGACGTACGCAGCAACCTCAGCCTGCAATGCGGCCGCGAGCATCTGCCGGGCGGCGTCGCGAACGATCTGGTCGAGCAGCGACCCACCGGCTCCCTCGGCGTCGTGGACTACCTTGAGCATGGGTGTGCCTTCCCGAGCCGGCGCTCCAACGCCGACCCTGATCAGAGTGATGGATTCCAGATCTTGCTCGGGAGGTGCGCCCGCTTCACGTCACCCCGCCAGGGCCATCCAGAGGTTCTGATCATTGCTCCTTTACTCCCGGCGGGTTTACATTCGCCTCCAAGCAGAAACCGTGAGGTCGGGAGGCAGCAACAAAGGAGAAAAGTGGCACCTCCTCGAAGGGCGATCCGAAGACTATGCTGATCGTCGACTAGCTAGTCGTCCCCACCCGGTCCTTGGATCGAATTGCGAACAGAGTGCCCCATCAGCTTCGACTGGATGCGAGCTAGCGCGTCACTGAGCCTCGCCGCTTCATTGAAGCGTGTCTCCGAATATAGCGGGTGCGCGGATGGATCGTGCAAGAGGGCCTCCGCTGTATTCGTGAGCCGGCGAAGGGGCGTCCTCAGCCACTGCGCCGCACAAAAGAGCAGTGCTAGTGTGGCAATGGCACAAGCACCGAAACTGCTCCAGAATGATCGGATTAGATTACGGGTGGACGCAAGCGACTCGTCGGCACTCTGCCGAACCAGAAGAGACCAACCGAAGCTTGGAAGGTTCGCGAAGCCGACCGTCGGAACGATCACTGTGAAGTAGTCCCTGCCGTCAGGCCAACGTTCGCGCAGAGACGCAGTCGTGACGCGACTAGCCGCAAGCGCGGAGCCGATGTTGAGCGGCTTGTTGATAAGATCCGGCGGACCAAACAGGACGGTTCGATCCCCCGAAAGCAGCAGCACGTCAATGCCGGGTACTTGTAACGAGTCCATGCCTTCTGCGACCCATTTCCAGTCAAGGTGGGCGCCGATGACCCCGGCAACGGAGCCGGCGTGGCGCAACGGCGCTGCCAGGTCGATAAACCGATAGGGCTCACGAGATGCAGGCAACTGGGTGGCCAGTAGTTGAGCGGCATGCACATCGATAGCCGCCGGCGAGACAAGGCCCCGTCTGAACCAAGGTCGCTGTGCAACGCTTACTCCTTCGAGCATGCCGTCTTTAGCCGCGAGAATGGTCCCTTCGAGATCCGCGACGCCGAGCCAAGTGTAGCGTCGATCAAGGCGGCTCAAGAAGTCGATGTGTACTCGCGCATTCTTAAGATCTGCTAGGTCAATGAGCTCAGCGGACCGCGCTACATCCATCCAGACCCCATAGAGCCGGCGGGCCAACAGCGCAGAACTCATTTCGCCGCGAATTCTTAACGCGTCGAACTGCAGCTTTTCTCCCCCTTGCTGTAGCAAGGCCGTGTAGATCGTCGCGGTCACCACGGCCGGCACCAATATGAGCAAGGCGCCTCCACAGAACACCAAGGAGAGCAGGCTCGGTCTTTTCGGCATCTCGCGCTCCTCAACTCGTTAGAGCTCGCGCCAACTCGCGGATCATTTGCAAGATGTTCCCTCGATCGGCCCCTGGCATGGCGGATTCAGTGTGAAGCTTCTTGATAATTTTCGCCCTTTGCTCGGGAGTTGGAGAGAACTTGATTCGATAGCCATCACGAGTAGTCGCAGCAACATGCGCGTCTACTCCGCTAATCCCGGGCAGGTCGAGCTTCCCTGCTGCTCCGGCGGAAAGTCCGGATGGACCGCTGATTCGAGCGCCCCCTCGGCCCAGATTGAGAAGCCATCCGCGATGCTTCTCACCTTGGATCACCAACGTGATGGGTTCTGGAATCTGGCGCTGAGGTCGATCGTATCGCGGTCGTTCAATGCACACCACAACTGCCAAGAACAGCGCCAGAATGTTGTAAACTGTCCAGAACATCACGATAGCCGTGCCGTCGCCCGCTGTTGCGGACGTATCGAAGACAAACTCGGAGTTCAACGGCGCGATCAAACCGCCGATCGTCAGAGCGAGCAGGAGTACAAACGGTCGCATCAACGCCCATTGAACAACGACCTTGGTGCGGTCGCCGCCTTTGGCCGTCACCGAGAATTTATGCGATCCGCTGGTGAGAAGCCCGAGAGCAGCTGCCTGGCTGATGGGCCAGGCAGCGATCAGTTGAGCCGTATCGTTCAGAAGCGGGACAAACAACCCTTTTGAAAGCCAATTCAGGGACACCAGAACCATTAGGTAATAGGGTACATAATAACTGATAATTTCCACCAGCGACGCGTTCACGATGGTGATGCCGAACCACCAGTACAACAGTGGGCAAATCAGGCTGGCAAGCCTGAAGGGAAAGGTGCTGACCCAGTAGAGCAATGAATCCAGGATCCCGATTCGATGCATCAGACCAAGGCTGCGCATGCCAAAGGGGCTGTATGAGTTGCGGACAATTTGCATCAAGCCGAGGCACCACCGTCCACGCTGAGTAATATATTCTTTCAGTCCTTCGGGAGCCAAACCTTCAGTCAACGGCTCGTTAAGGTACACAGTTTGCCAGCCGCTTTCCGCAAGCTTGAGGGTGAGCAGGAAGTCCTCGGTTACGCTTTGCGTTGGAATCCAGCCAATCTGCTCGGCGGCCTGGACCCGCATTACGGATGATGTCCCACAGCAGATGGCAATCCCCCAAGCGTCCCGCGCTGGCTCGACGTTGTCAAAGAAATGACGTTGTTCATCCGGATATGCGGTGCTTATTCCAAGGTTATGTTGGATCGGATCAGGATTGAAGAAGTGCTGCGGGGTTTGCACGAGCGCGACGCTTGGCTCGTGAAACAACGCTAGCGTCCGCTCGATGAAGTCCGCATGGGGAACGAAATCTGCGTCAAGTACAGCGACAAAGACCGGGGGGGCTGGATCGCGGGCGCGCACGCGAAGTGCATGGTTAATGTTCCCCGCTTTAGCATGCTCTTTATCCGAGCGCGCGAGATATCCGATTTCGTGCAGCTCGCAAAGTTGCCGCACCCAATTCCTAGCGCCGTCGTCGAGGATAAAAATCCGAAGCCGTGGATAGCGGATTTGCGTCGCGCCAATGATAGTGCGTTCGAGCACTTCCGACGGCTCGTTGTAAGTCGTGATAAAAACGTCCACACGCGGCGCTTCTCCAGGCAGCCACCATTCGGAGTACTGGTCTGCTTCTGCCGACCGCTCTTTCACCCGCGACAGTATGAAAAACGCGATGGTAGAGGAAAGCATCGTCAGAGCTTCGAGGATGGCGAATCCCCAACTGAACAGCGCGTCCGCAGTCCAGTCGAGCGGTGCCAGCGTTTCGGTGAAGCGCCAAACCATATAACGCCAAGACAGTACGGCAGCCGCCCCCAGGAGAAGAGCGCGCCAATACCACTTCATCGGATTGAGCAACGGAAAGACGGTAAGGCGAAGCCCAATTATGAAGGCAGCGCCTGCGAAGGCAGCAACGAGTGGGGACAGCAGAAGCATCAGAGTCCGTACCGCGTTATAAAGCGACGGAATTGTGCGATTGGGCCAGCTGTGAAGATGACGCGTCCAGTGCGTCCAATCGCGCAGCCGAGATCTGCCTCTCCTGCAAGATCCGGAACTGTCACTGTGACATCAAAGCGCTGGAGATGTTGCGCACTTGGACCCACAGCAAGATTGGTGTAGAGCGAGGCCGCACCGGATCCGCCAAGGCGGGTTATGGTTCCATTGAAAATACGATCATCTCGAAACAACCGAAATTGCACGGCCGTTCCCACCGAGAGGCCGTCGTAGAGAGATTCGCTGACGCCCGCGGTGACGATCAGTGTACTGCAGTCTGCGATCTTGACGAGATCCTGGCCGCGCCGCGCGTATTGGCCATCGTCTATTAGTATGTCCCAGACTAGACCAACGACGCTGGCATTAAGGGTAGCGAAGCTCAAATTATTGACACGAAGACGCTCGGCATCGATTTGCCGGCCGAGCTGTACAATACGTGCTTTCACCTGCTCCTTGTCGACATTTAGCTCGCCCAGCCGCTGCTCGAGCTCTCGGATACGTTGGGCCGAGGAGGGAGCGTCGTTATAGGACTCCCCGATGAAGACGCCGTCGCGAGCAGACGTAAGTTCCGTCTCTAAATATTTCACTCGCTGCTGCGCACTCTCCAGTTCTTGCTGCGCTACGTCGTAAGTTGCGCGAGCGCGATCCAAATTCGCCGCCGTCTGTACACCACGCGTGCTTAGTTCGTTTGCTCGCTTGAATTCTGCGTCCGCTTGACGAAGGCGTGTGGCCGCAGCGTCTTGAGCTGCTTTCGTTTCGGCAATTCGAGCCTCAATCTGCCGAACCCTTCCGCGCTGGTAATCAGTTGATTGAACATCGAAGCGAGACATGGATGCGGACAATGCCTCTCGCTGGCCAACGAGACGGTTGAGCTCGATCTGCTGGTTCGTGCGATCGCGATCAAGCTCAAGAAGCCTCGCGGTATCGAAGCGTTGGTCGTTGATTTCTGCTATGAGCTCGCCGGGGCTAATGCGCGCGCCGATGCTCTTTACGGCAAGCGTTACCTTTCCTTCGATCGGGGCGCGAACGATGTAGAGCCGAGCATTGAGTGTAGCATCCGCCGATGTTCCAGCGAAGTGCTCACCAATAATAACGTACAATGCCACTGCCAACAGGGCCAAGCCGACGATTGCACGTACGAGCCTCATAAGGACATTCCAACTGCATTTATGACGGGAAGGTCGCGCAGCGTATTTCTGAGCAGCCCACGGTCCAATCGTTTTCGCCTAAGCTGCCCTCCGCCCTGCTTTGGATTGCCAAGTCCGGTGCCGCTCGGATGCGAGTGTTAGCGGCTCAGCGTCATGATCAGACTAACAGGCTGGTAAAGAATAGCTTCGTGATCTCAGCGGCGGGAGGATCCGTATCGTCAGAAGTGAAAACGTTCATGAATTCATTCCTGCAGTTCCAGCAGCGCCAGAGATCTTGGACCTTCCGCGCACCGATGCGTTCATGCCACTCGAGGTGGACCAATGCAGAGCCACATTGAGGGCAGTTTTTGTGACGTGCTATTGAGACCGACTCCATGTGGCAGCTCGTGTCATTGCGCCAAAGGGCCACAGCCGAAGAAGCGTTAGTGTAGCCGCCGCTTCGTAGGCGGCTCCCGTGGATGCACTTCTCTGTTCAAACCCTGTGCCAACTGCGACAAGCTTGATCAGTAAGGAATATTGTTTCACGGAAGTGCACCAGACCGACTGCATGTCGGAAATCGGACAGTCTTTGTCATGTTCTAACGTACGGTCGCAAATCGGATTAAGTCTCGCGATGGAAGCCTTGGGGGATCGTTTGGTGCTGAGTAATGCGGCCTGGGAGGTTTGGCTGATCATAAACGGCCTGATCAGGAGGCCTCCCACCTGAAGGGGACCAGCGGATGCCCGTGGAAGTGTGAGTTGGATCGCGTGCGTCGGGCTTCGCCGTTACCCTGCCCGTCCTTCGCGCCTGCGCAACCCAGCGTATCGCGCTCGACGCGCCCACTCGAAAGTGCGCCGCTGCCGCTCGACGGTAAGGCCGTATGTCCGCCTCTTCCAGTGAGGTGGCTCGCCCTACACTGCGCGTCCGAGGGTTACTCGGGCGTACCGAG
>NZ_JCAMOP010000110.1:0-6131 GCF_059512345.1 Bradyrhizobium sp. Unk1 | reverse complement strand
CAAATCCAAACCCACCGTGATAATCTTCTCCATGGAACGGTCCTTCCTTTATGGCGCCTCCCCAGGCGACCACGTTAGGCACTTTTGATGCCGGTTCGAAGGGCCGTTCCACACCATCAATTTTGATGCAGTTTGAGGGATGTCTGACGTTTTGATTGGGGAGAACTCGCAGTGCGATGTCGGCGGACCTGAGATCACTCGGCTGCGCCAGGAGAACGTGCGACTGCGCATGGAGCATGACATTTTAACCCTGGTGATGCCAGTCGGAAGCCAACAAGGCCAAAATGATGGCCTGAAGATTCATGATCGCCAGCACACGCGATCTTCTGGACAAGACGAACACACGACATCACACAAGAAATATGACGTGCAATGTGCCTCGAGCGCTCACGTGTATATGACCATCCAATAACGGTATGCGGGACGCATGTCGACCGCTGGCGAATCACTTGCCATCTGCGAGAGGTCGGCGGCTTGAGTTTTATGCGGGTCAGCTCAAAAGTCCTTGAATCGCACGTAGCGTCACGTTGTACCATTTTGAAGTAGCTGACGAGGATGCCCGGCAAGCGGACCGGCCCGTTGTTTGCTGCCGACCTCGGTGAGACGATGATACCAATCCGGTCGATGTGTATACGGCAGAGGGGGATGCAGGTGCGCCAACCACCGCCTGCGGGATCGCGCAAACTCGCTCCGAGTGCTCGCATGCGAATAACAAGGTACTTCTCCCAGGCCCCGGGGACGGTGGGTCGCTGCGCTCTTCGGCCGGCACGTTGATGCCATGCGAACAGCCGCGGATCGTCTCTGTTCGGCGTCACTCACTAATCAGCATGACTTTGACGATCCTCAGGACAACGGACAACCCCTCCTTCCAGGTTTGTGCGAGCCAGTGTTGAGCCGCATTCCGTCAATATCGTTTTTAAATAGAAGGAACGACGCCAGATTTCTGCGACCATTGATCATTCCGTAATTAGAATTTGCGGTGAACGTTTTGCCGCAAATAATCGTCGGCGGCGCTTCCTCTGTCGACGACTAACTTCCGCCCGGCCATCGAAATGAGGCCGGGCCTTTTTTTGCGTCAATGAACGACAGTTTGGAGTGTTCTGGCCCGTGGTGTTTGATGATTGCGAAGGGTTAGGGAGACAGAGATAAACGTAAGCGATCGATTGGGAGGGTAGTTCGTCACATACTGAAATCGATTGGATCCGATCCTAGCGCCCGAGCTGCTCTGGCCTCTCGCCTCCATGGTCCATGGCGCCGACCTCGTGGCCGTCGACGCCAACCACCCGGCCACCCGCATCGCCGCTGCGGCTCTGCTCGGAGCGCCTGATCCAGCTGCCGGGCATGAGTTATGGAGAGGACCGTCCGCGCCATCTTAATGCTCTATCCGCTCGACGATCGCGTCGATCCCTGGGCGTGATGATGGCGGTCGACGATCCGACCGTGTGCCCGGACGCAGCGCACGGTGCTGCCCGCGATCGAGTGCTCGGTCGGCCGACTCATCTGTCCCGGTGAGCTCTCGCGTCCGGATTTTCTCGCGCTACGGCTTCGACGTCGTGCAGGTGGGTGACCACAGCAGGGGATATGCGTGCTTTCTGATCAGGAAGGGCGTGACCAGCTAAGAGAAAACTTCAGCGCGAGATTACGTAGAACTTTGCACCCAAATTTGAATGGCCTTCGCGCAACCGACCGACTATTGTCGATCCATGTCTCGCCTTGTGTGTCTAACTGCTACTATTATCCTGTCGCTGCTGCCGGTCGTCGCGAACGCTGCGCCAATAAAAACGGGGCCCAAGCCGGTCTGGCAAGGCTACGGCTTCCTGCCCGGCTATCGCCAGCCGCTGAGCAACAGCATTCCGCTCTACAAGCAGAAGGACTTGATGCGCCGGTTCTCGCGCGCCGACCGACGCCACTGGTATATTGACCCGGTTCCTCAGTATTACGGTTGGGACGGCGAGTGGCACTATTTCGGCCAACCCGGCTTCCGCGGCGGCCGCTACAATGGAGGCAGTTTCGGGCCGTGCTGGACGCGGACGCCGATCGGGCCGATCTGGAATTGCGGGTGATCGGGCGGCGCGGCTAGGAGATACTTCGCGCCATTGCGCCGGGATTACGTCGCGGCGTTTTACTGACGTCCTCCCCGATCTTCGTCATCGCGCTGCAGCCACCCAGGCAGAACGTGCTCGCAGATTCGATGATCAGCTCCGCCTGCGGCAAATGAGCAGGCAAGTAACCACCATTGCGATGACGATCTTGATCCGATCCGGCGCGGAATCGGCCGCTGATGATCGCCGCCACCTTCTCCTGCGCCGCGCCCAGGACGCCTTGCCGGAGACAATCGGCTGCTGCAGTTATGCTGGACGCCTCGCGCCGATTTTGTTCTGGAATGAACACATACTTCAGCTCGCTTTCCCATTGACACACAATAGCGACGCCAAGCGCGTGCTGAAACCCGCCCATATCAAGGAATTACTTGAACTGATGCAGTTGCTTTGGCATTTGTTCGAAGCGGTGCACCAGCTTCCCAGAGGACCAGGCCATACAGCAGCCGTTCAGACGATTCCATGCTTCGAGCGCCGGCTGGCAGTGTTAGAAAACGACCACCCGCCCGACGCGGACGTCGTGCGCCGGGTCTGTAATGGCAACCCGGAAACCGGAGCGCCCGTCCGGCCACCGATATCCGCTCAAATGATCACCTGTTGTGCAGCTTTGGGCGGCTAAGCGCGCTGGTCAGGTTTTCCAGCGATGAATGAGGCGCTCGATATGAGTCGCCACTAGAAGCGCGTATTCCTGAGCAATACATCACCCTCCACCGCGCGGGGATAGTGGGACGCCACTTCGAATGACGGCAACAGGTCAAGAATAGCTTGCAGGGACAACTGCCCTTCGTAGAGCTCGCGATCGCTATATTCCGTGTAGACGAAGCGCGTCTTGCTCAAGGTCTGCATGCCGCCGGCGATAACATCGGCTTCGGCTCCCTGGACATCCATCCAGATGAAATCGATCGTATTCAGCTTGGCTTCGCTGCACCAGTCGTCCAGCCGCCGCGTTTCAACCGAGACAGGGCGATCGAACCGAACCCAATCATACTCAGTAAGATGATTCTTCGGGCGGCGTATTGACCCGGAGAGGTCCCATTCCTTCGCATCACCATCCGCATTGCTTGGATGGAAGTCGATCATCCCGTTTCGATCACTGATCGCGATTTCAAGCAGCTTCACCCTAGAAAGGGATGGGCCCAGCTTCGCCTTGAAGCGCGCGATCGCTCTGGGGTCCGGCTCAAAGCAGTAGAGCTGAGCTTGCGGGCAGAGGTTGAGAAACTGTTGCGTATCGGTCCCGTCATTGCATCCGATATCCAGGATGACGGGATTCGGCTTCTGAAGAAGTGAAACAATGTGCTGGTGTACTTCGGCGGGCGACACAGTTGCTTTTTCCATTGGGCGCTGAGGATGAATTTCGTCTTTGACGTCCAATCACACGCTAGACGCGCCGGCACAACGTATATCAATGTATATGATTCATATACCCGTCGGCCCCCTTGATCATGACAGTTCTTTGGAGGCCATTGTCGGACCGGGGCCTGCAGCGACTGCCCTACAATGCAAATTGCCGCTCGGTCTCGGGAGAGGCGCCAACCGCGAGCTAGATCGTCGTCTCCGGTCCACCTTTCGGAGCGGCAGAAAGATCGGCTTCGTGCGAATGTCAGTCGTCGGATATTCTCTCTAAAGCGTGCGCGCTAGACAGATCTCTCGTGCGCAGCAATAGCCATCACCTCGATCACAGTTGCGACAGGCAAGATGTGCTCTACCGACTGACCGCTGCCATCCCAGATTCGCTGACGCAAGGTGTGAACCACTCCACTCCTCGGAAGGTCGTCGAACGCGCCACCAGCTACAACAATTCAAGAAAGCTCTTCGCGGGCAGCGACGGCGTCGTCAAACCTTGGCAGCCATCCGCAACCTGCCGCAAACAACGGAAATGAACAATGTCGATCCATTCGCCTAAATTCAGATACTTCAGCGTATTGCCAGCGGCTCACCGAGGAACGAAATCGACGCGCTTATGCCATGGGATGACGCCATCTGACGGCCTCAGTTTGCCGCTGGCGTACTACCAAGCCGCTATGGAGTGCCGCCGCACACGGGTACGGCCGTATGTCTTCACCTCGAGATTTCACATGCCATATGGTTGAGGTCGCGTACGCTCTCCCGATGCTTGCCAGGTCGGTCATCAGGCATGGATCGTTGTTGAGCTGCCGATCTCGCTCCATCAATATAAATGGGACCCGACCGTGGTATACACTTTCGAACGTCGATCAGCAGGGTCAGTTTGAGAGGACAAGCTCTTCAGCTAACGATTCCGTCTAATTTTGCGATGAGCCATCATCTGCAACTTTAGCTCCCGCCGGTTTCGACAAAACGCAATGTCATTTTCGCAACAGCTTGGCGGGCTGTCTACCTGAGGGGCGTTTGCTTCCGGACAAAGACACGCGCAGGCCAGGCAACGATTCAGCAGAACTGCAGGCATCGATCGTTCAGCTCATTTTTGGCCTGACTCTTGCTATAATTTGTCTTGTCACAATGTGAGTATCTCCAACTTGAGCTCAGGAGACTTGTATGAATTTTCGTCCACTTCACGACCGCGTCATGGTCAAGCGCATCGACGCCGATGAGAAGACAGATTGCGGCGTTATCATTCCCGACACAACCAAGCAAAAGCTGCAGGCTTGGATCGTTCAGCTCATTATTGGCCTGACCCTTGCTATAATTGGGTTTGTCACAATGTGACTATCTTCAACTTGTTCAAAACGCTCAGGAGTCTTGTATGAATTTCCGTCCGCTTCACGACCGCGTCGTGGTCAAGCGCATCGACGCCGAGGAGAAGACCTCTGGTGGCATTATCATTCCCGACACGGCCAAGGAAAAGCCCTCGCAGGGCGAAGTCATTGCAATTGGCCCGGGCGGCCGCGATGAAACCGGCAAGCTGATTCCGATCGACATCGAGGTCGGGGACCGCGTGCTATTCGGCAAATGGTCGGGCACCGAAGTCAAGATCGACAGCGAGGAGCTGCTGATCATGAAGGAGAGCGACATTATGGGCGTTCTCACCGATGTGTTTTCCAACAAGAAAGCCGCCTAACCCAGCGCTCGCACAGCTCCCCCTGACGAGCGCCCGCTTGGGCGCAGTGAAGGATGAGAGAATAAGAACTGAGGGAAATTCCTTATGTCAGCCAAAGAAGTCAAATTCGGAGTAGACGCGCGGGACCGCATGCTGCGCGGCGTCGACATCCTCGCCAATGCCGTGCAGGTCACGCTCGGTCCGAAGGGCCGCAACGTAGTGCTCGACAAGTCGTTCGGCGCTCCCCGCATCACCAAGGACGGCGTTGCCGTCGCCAAGGACATCGAACTCGACGACAAGTTCGAGAACATGGGCGCGCAGATGGTGCGCGAAGTCGCTTCGAAGGCGGCGGATGCTGCCGGCGACGGCACCACCACTGCGACCGTCCTGGCCGCCGCGATTGTCCGCGAAGGCGCCAAGTCGGTTGCCGCCGGTATGAACCCGATGGATCTAAAGCGCGGTATCGACCTCGCGGTCGAAGCCGTGGTTGCGGATCTTCAGAAGAACTCGAAGAGGGTCACCTCGAATGAGGAGATCGCCCAGGTCGGCACCATTTCGGCCAACGGCGACCAGGAGATCGGCAAGTTCCTCGCCGACGCCGTGAAGAAGGTTGGCAACGAGGGTGTCATCACCGTCGAGGAAGCCAAGTCGCTCGAGACCGAGCTCGACGTCGTCGAGGGCATGCAGTTCGACCGCGGCTACATCTCGCCCTACTTCGTCACCAACGCCGACAAGATGCGCGTCGAGATGGACGACGCCTACATCCTCATCAACGAGAAGAAGCTCTCCTCGCTGAACGAGTTGCTGCCGCTGCTCGAGGCCGTGGTGCAGAGTGGTAAGCCGCTGGTCATCGTCGCTGAAGACGTGGAGGGTGAAGCGCTCGCGACGCTGGTCGTGAACCGCCTCCGTGGCGGCCTGAAGGTCGCGGCCGTCAAGGCACCGGGCTTCGGCGATCGCCGCAAGGCCATGCTGCAGGACATCGCGATCCTGACCGGCGGCCAGGCGATCTCGGAAGA
>NZ_JCAMOP010000109.1:0-6283 GCF_059512345.1 Bradyrhizobium sp. Unk1 | reverse complement strand
CTCCACCGAATCGAGATGATAAAGTGAATCATCAAGCCCCCTCCCTGGCGAGGGGGTTCTTCAGCAGACTGCTAGAGGGCGTTTGTTCTGCTGATCCAACCTGACCAAGACGGCGACACTCGGACGGGTTTTTGAGCCGCGCCGCAGCGTCCAGGCGGAACAGTGCCTCTGGGAGTGCTGCCAGGACCGTACTACACGCAACGATATGAAAGACCCATCGTTGACGGCCAGGCAGCCCCCGGCCTGCTCCGCAATGAGATCGGGATTCACATTCGGCACGGCCGTAGCGATCTCAGCGGCGAGATCCTTGATGAGACTGATGCGCTCGCCGCGCGTCTCAAGGTAACTGTAGTCAACTGGAGGTACGTATCCGATCACCGCATAGGCGTTGCGAAGGCTACCGAACCTCCGCTCGTACAGGTCCGCGCTGGGGCTCCCTTTGCTCGACTGATCGCGTTGAGAGAGAATGTGTGCCGAGCCGGTGCTGAAGAACGCGCAGTCTCTTAAGCAGCTCATCCGAGGACAGCCGTTGCCGTATTCGTCGCTCAATAATCCGTTGTGCGGCATCAAAGACGTTCCGCGACACAATCTGCTCAAGTGCGTCAAACGCTCGTATCAACTTGGCCTTGGCGTTGATCACACGGCGCCCTCGCAAGTAGTTCGATGTCCGGAAGTAGACAGTGTTGCCCGTGTAATTCTCGCTGCGAAGGATGCGACCAATCATCTGAAGATTCCACGGAACGACGCGATGGTTGGCAACGCCTCTCGCGTTCAGCTCGCGCGCGATAGCAGTCCTCTTTTCCGCCGACGAAGCTTTCGAATATCCATCGCACGATCGCTATTTCATCGGGTGGCCCGGCCCGCAGCAAGTCCCAGTCAGTCTGCAAGGCCTTTTGCTGGCCATGTTCGAGAAATCCCCGCGACTTGCCGGTTGTGTCGATCAGCTCTCCGCGCAGCGCGAAACCGGGCTGACCGTCCACCCAATAGCCGAGCCCTGCAATGCGGCTCTGCCCCGCAAAACCTTCGCCGATTGATTCCGGCTGTCCTCCGCTGCCATCAGGCGCTTCATGTTCTTCCAGAGGCCCGACATCGGGCTTCCGTCGTTCCCGAAGACCTCGGCGCAGTAGAGCACCTTCACACCGGCCAACTTGCGGATGAACTCGTAATATGCACTCTCGTCTGTGTCCTGAAATCGACCCGAGCGACTGACGTCCCGCACCAACACATTCCCGAAATCGGCGGCACCCGACTGAACGTCGTTGATCAAACCGATGAGCCCCAGTCGGTTGTTGATCCTCAATCCGCTGATGCCCTCGTCAATATAAGTGCGCACGATCGTGAGCCGATGCTCGGCTGCGTAGCCGGCGATGACAGCCATCTGGTTTGCGATTGAATATTGCTGCCGATCCGTCGACATCCGGATGTACTGCGCAGCCCGGAGCTCGTGCTCCCGACGCCGAGGCAGCCTGGCATGCCGGACAGTGAGCTCTGTTCCCATGGAAGGCTCCCGACCTGTGCAGCTGTCAGCCTATTCCAACCCGCCTGAAAACCAAGAAGTGTGAAGCTGCTCACCCCCGCCGAATCAAGCTTCGCCAGCTCCGACTGGTCCATTTCCGGATGAGTGTCCCGGACGGGGACGTTCCTATTGTTCTGGAGGTCGGCCATGAAGCGCCACGCCATGAGCAAGTATTTCGGTAGTGGCGCCGGCCACGTTCTGCGCCAGCACAACAGCGCCGTGTTGCTGTTCAGCTGGCGCGGCAAGCCGACGGATCGGCCCGCTAATCCCAGCCTTGCCGCCCTGCTCCGCGCCGTGGAGGCCGAGCACGCTCAAAAGGAGCGCTGATATGCAGCTGGCGGAGCTGTTCCAGCCCATCTTCGATCAGTCGGAGATCATCGTGAACGTACTTGGCCGCAGGGCGGGACATGGACTGCAGCAGTTCGTGCCGAATATCTCTCATATCTTCGAGCGCCTGCTGGTTCCTTAAGCGTACGTAAGCTGAGACTATCGCTTCACACGACATGGCGTTCCAAATGCATCACAAAAATGAGTTCTCAAATTTGACTGAACCGAGTGACCCGCGGGTACATATGTGAATCGCGGATGCCGAAATCTCAAAGTCATGTGCGTCAAAAGCACACGCGAGATTGTCCCGAGAGGTCTGCTTTTTCGACCTTGCCATGCTCGTTCCTCCATGTTGGCACCGTGGCGACGCGAGAGAAATTCGCAGGTTCCGATTCGCCTCCCGCCGAACATTGCCTATCTTGGACTCCGGTCAGTGGAGTTCTCGCGTATGGCCTCGCCGTCCATCATTCCGAACGGTCGCCTCGACAAGGACTTTTACGTCGTCCTCGAGGAGTTCCGGGACGGCGCGGCATTCCGCGAGACTGACGAAGGCATCGACCATGCCACGCTGGTCGACGACCTGCTCAACGGCCAACATGACCGGGTGCTCCGCGTGGTCGCCTTCAACCCGGCCGAAGGCTGGTCGCGCGACGCGTCCGACGACATCGCGCTCGAGCACCGCATCGCCGCCGACAGCCTCGATACCTCTCCCGCGTTGAAGGTCGTTAAGAGCCAGCTCGGCCGCGATCGGCGTTCAGCTGGCGCTTCCGCTCCAGTCCTAAACCACTAGGCTTACCAACCAAACCGCGAGCGAGCAGCAGACAGCAATTCCAAGGTATGGCAATGAAATTGTGATCGGTCCCTCACCGACGAAATCCCGACGCTCAAATCAAGCGCGACATTCGCATATTCGCGGCCGCGTGACTATCTCGTTCTCATACCGCCTGCGTTCGAGTTCTGCCTGCCCACTTCCGCCAAGGCCGCCCCCGACGGCACCGACCGGTTCCACGAGATCAAGTATGACGGCTATCGCCTGCGCCTCGAGCTCAATGGCCGCACCGTGCGCCTGATCACCAGGAACGGGCACAACTGGACCGACCGCTCCCCTTGGATCGTAAAGGCCGCGCTGCGCAACCGCGAGCAGGAATTCGTCATTAACGGCGAGGCCGTGGTGCTCGGCGTTGACGGCGTCTCCGACTTCAACGCGCTCCACTCGCGCCGGCAGGTGCAGCTCTATGCCTTCGATCTGCTCGCGCTTGGCGGCGAGGATCTGCGGCAGCTGCCCCTGGAGATGCGCAAGACCAACCTCGCCCGGCTGCTGCGCGGCCGGCCCGACGGCATGTTCATCGAACCCTTCGAGAGCGGCGCCATCGAGCCCGACGTCTTTCGCGCGGCCTGCGACCGCCGCCTTGAGGGCATCATCTCCAAGCGCCGCGATCGCCGCTACATCGCGAGCCGCACGCGCGAATGGCTCAAGATCAAGAACCGCACCCATCCGGCCATGAGCCGGGACCTCCAGCACTACTTTGGCAGAATGTGTTTGCGCCACTGTTTTTCAAGGATTTGTTTTCGGCAATACGGGCAGCGTTGAGGCGGCGGCCGAAGGATGAGGTCGACCATGGCGTGACATACGGCGGGCATGGTTGGCTGAGGCGGAGGCCCGTTAATCTTCCGCCCCGCGTGTGCGAGGCGACAATGTTGCAGGAAGGCGTAGGCAATCATGGTCATTAGGGCGTGGCGATGAAGACCTTGCCATGATCGCCCTTCGAAGTGATCAAGTCCAAGCTCCTTCTTCAACTGCTGATGCGCCTGCTCACAAATCCATCGCGCCTTGATGGTGGTGGCCAGTGTGCGCAGAACCGTCGCCGCTGGAAGGTTGGCGAGATAGTATTTCTTCTCCCCTGAGGCACGTTGCTCGCCAATCAGCCAAGCTTCGTCGCCCGGGAGATGCTGCTGACCTTTTATCCCATATCCGCTGCGGAGGGCCGTCGGCGGTGTGGACACGGACAGCAGCAAATCGGGCTCTCAGACGACCTTTCTTTCCGCTGCGCCAACTCACGTTTTTCCATTTGGCTCTGGTCAGCATTTGTTCTGCCGCAATCGGTAAGATTTCTGGTACGTGGTGCTTTCGCTTCCCGCGGACTTTGGTAATCGGCCAATGAGCTGTACATCAACCGGATACACCTTAAGATGCCGAGGGATCCGACGGCCCAGACCAGGCCGCGTTCTGTTAGCCCTTGTCGAAACGGTGCGCTGAGCCCGTATCCTGCATCCGCCAGCACGCATCCAAAGCGCACGTTGGCTGCCATCGCTCGGTTAACCTCGGCCAAAGCAATTTCCGGCTTGGATCGTGCCGGTTCGGTGTTCGATCGGCACGCGAGCACGCTTCAAACGAGATACATTGCCTGTCCAACTCTCAGGCAGAAAGAGACGCAGCGCGACCATTACCGGCACTTCGCCGCGCGCGAGTGTCAGCGACACCAGCGTTTGGCAATTTGCCGTTTTGCCAAGAGAGGACGCATATTGAGGAGCGACACCAACCGAGCGTTCGCCCTTCTTCGGCATTGCCGTGTCGTCAATAACGAGCACGGCATCCTTGCCGCCGACAAGCCGGTCGGCCTGATTTAACAGTTCAGATTCCAACGGAGTCGCATCCCAGACACCGTCGGCAATGAAATGGTGCAGCTGATCGTAGTTGCCCGCGGCAAGGCGCTCCGCCATCGGCTGAACGATTTGGCGGTAGTCGGGACCGATCAATCCCGCAACGTACAATGGACACATCTGCCGCCGGGTCTTATGACCCAACCGATCCAGCAACGGCTTCAGCCAGCGTTCGGGTTCGTCTTCCCACTCCGCCATGGTCAGCCCTCCGAGAGCCGACCACCCGTGAATCATCGAAAAATTGACTCGGGAATCTTGAGGGTTCTGTGAGGTCGCCGGGCAGGTTTAAGCCGCGCGCGCTATCGTAGCGTGCGACCTCATCCGCGAAAACGGCGTGCGCGAACCGGTCATCGTGTTCGAGAGAAAGATCCTCGACGGCCGCAACCGCTATCGCGCCGCCGTCGAGACCGGCACCGATTGCCCGACGCGCTATTATGGTAACGATCCGCTGGGATACGTCATCAGCCTGAACTTGAAGCGTCGACACCTCGCCGAGAGCCAGCGCGCGATGTGTGCGGCGCGGGCAGCCGAACAGTTCAGGCAGCGACAGGGGTCGGCCGCGCAGACCAAGGCGGCGTGGCACGGTGGGACCGCGAGGAGGAAATCAGGCGCCTCCACGCGGATACGTCCCTGTCATATGATGATCGTGCCGAAATGGTCGCGCAGCTTGGGGCAGGCGCAACCATCACCGCCTTTCCAACTCCGATCGTCGCCACCTGGCGATAGCTTCTTCGTCAGCTCACCGACAGGTAAGTGCTCCAGAGGTTACAACGTATCGTAGTGAACTGAGTCTACTCAGTCGTCGTCCGTGAAGAATACGGATCGGTCTGAGAAGTAAGCAGAATTGGTCTTGATGTAAGTATTCAATTTTGCAGGAAAGCGGGGTGTTGGACCTCGCTTTCTTGCGTTTTAGGATTTTGCTTTTGGGCGATTCGTGATTCCCTGACGGCGTCGTCGACATTGGGGAATGCGATGAGCAAGCCGCGGGATGATCGCCAGAAAGACCTGTTGCTTCCGGCGCTCGATCAGATCATCGACATGGGTCATCCGCTGGTGCGGTTGGCAGCGCTGATCGACTGGAACATCCTGAATGAGCGCTTCAGTTCCGTGTGCCAAGCAGGGTCGGGACAGCCGGGCTTGCCGACGCGGCTAGTCGCCGGCCTGTTCATTTTGAAGCACATGCACAACCTATCAGATGAGGTGCTGTGCGCTCGCTGGATCGAGAACCCGTATTACCAATACTTCTGCGGCGAATTGAGCTTCTGCCACCGTCTGCCGTTCGATCGATCGTCGATGACCCGTTGGCGCCAGCGGCTGGGCGAGGAACAGCTCGTCGCGCTGATCCAAGAAAGCCTGTCGGTGGCGCACAAGACCGGCGCTATCGGTCCCAAGGACCTGGAACGGGTGGTCGTCGATACCACGGTGCAGCCCAAGGCCGTTGCGCATCCGACTGATGCGCGTCTGATGCATAGGGCACTCACCAAGCTCGTCGGGCTCGCCAAGCGAAACCACGTGCCGCTGCGCCAGAGCTATCTGCGCCTGGCCAAGCGCGCCGCCATCATGACCGGCCGCTATAGCCACGCCCACCAGTTCAAACGCGCGCGGCGGCAGCTCAAGTTCCTGCGGACACGGCTTGGTCGGATTATCCGCGACATCAGCCGCAAGATTGATGGCGATACGGTGCTTGAAGCTCGCTTCGGCCCGTTGCTCGGTTTAGCGCAGCAGGTGCGCAGCCAGGATCAGCATCAGCGCGGTCCGAAGGTCTATGCGTTACATGCT
>NZ_JCAMOP010000108.1:0-6375 GCF_059512345.1 Bradyrhizobium sp. Unk1 | reverse complement strand
GGGTGGATCCTTCCTCCACTGGTAATACGCGCCGTCGGGGCGCACCGTAGGGCTTCACATAGGCCGGAGGCATCAATTGCACCGTATGCCCCAACGCCCGCAGCTCGCGGGACCAATAATGGGATGACGCGCAAGCCTCGATTCCCACCAGGCACGGCGGCAACTTCTCAAAGAAGGACAGCACGAAACAGCGCTTGAGGTGACGGCGTATGACCACCTGGCCGGCTGCATCGACGCCATGCACTTGAAAGACCGACTTCGCGATATCCAGACCAATCGTTGAAATTGACTGCATAGGCTGCTCCTCCGAATCGTGGGAGCTTCAAGCGGCGCCCACTCCTTGGCACTCTCGTGCCCGTGGAGGAGCCGTCCACAGCATCAGAAGCGGACATGCGTTCTGAATCAATGACGGCGCCAACTTAAGCGGCTTCACTGTTCGCAATGTTCCTATGGAAGGCGATGGCGGCCTGCAACACGGGCCCGTGGCTGTTCGCACTTCGCGACAGAAATTCGCGAGCACTCATTGTCGATCAAGAAGCACCCAGAGCCGGGCAATCCTGCCGCCGGTGAACTCTGCAGCGTCAGCCCCGGTGACCGCTACCGGACCGCCGTCCGGTCCAGCATGCCAGCGCAACAAGCCAAAACCGTGATGACCGAGCGCGACGCCGTCGGGCTTAAAGGAAAAAGTCGGTCCAAACTGGTCGAGCAGCTTGCCCGCAACGGCGCTAATCGCCTCCCTGCCGACTACCACCCCTTCAGGCTCGAACATAACCGGATCATCGACGTAGAGTTCTGCCAGCGCGTGCGCTCGATGATCCGGATTTCTTTCGTTGAAGACGCGATGGAGGTTGGATCGGAGCAGGAGATCATAATTGATATCTGACATGGTCTGGTTTCCTGGTTCTTTGGGATGCTCTGACGTCCAATTTAGGCCGATAAGCCGCCATCAATGGCGAGCGTCGCGCCTGTGATGAAGCCTGCTTCGGGCCCGACCAGGAACGCAACGGCTGCGGCCACTTCTTCGGGCTTGCCGTAGCGCTTGAGAGCGAAGTGGGCCTTGAGCATGTCAGCCCCAGGCCCTTCGGTTGGCGCCATGCCGGTGTCGATCGGACCGGGCTCAATTACGTTGGCGCGGATGCCGCGGGAGCCGCCGGTCACCGAAGCCTTCTTGTATGCTAACGAACGTACCAAGTTGTGCTCTGGGTCGCGGTGGCGGGATCAGACGAGGCGCGAGCCGCCGTCGATGTTTAGAGTGGCCCCGTTCATGAAGCCGTTAGCCATCAGGAAAACGACCGCCGCGCCCGCTTCATCCGGGGTGCCTAAGCGATGGAGCGGCAGCGTCTGCCGAAGCTGGGCGACATAGGAATCGCGTCCGTCGCCCAACGCTTTTCCGAGCAACGGCGTGTCGATCGGACCGGGCGAGAGCGTGTTTACCCGACGCGGAGCGAGCTCCAGCGCCAGGCCGCGCGCCAGCGACTCCATCGCCGACGAGGCTGCGGCGAGCACGGCAGTACCGTAGCCGTTGGGGCGGTCGCTGAGTGCGCCTGAGATAAAGGTAATCGAAGCGTCGGGAGCGAGGCGTTCGTCCAAGGCCCGCAGGACGTGGACGGCGGCCCAGACGCGCTCGTCGAAAGCTCGATGCAGTCGAAGGAGATCGGCTTCGAGCACCTTGCCCACTGCGAAGCTGCCGGCCAATAGCACCAGATGATCAACGTGTGCCACACCCCTGAGCGCCACCTCGATCGTCTCGGGCCGGGTCACGTCCGCACTCAGTCCACCGGTTAAACCGTGTTCGGCCGCGACCTGGGCCGCGCGCGCTGGGTCCGATCCGAGCACGGTCACCTCGGCGCCGGCCGCTTTGGCCTGGATCGCGGCCGAGAGACCGATGCCGGACGTACCGCCGACGATCAGGACCTTTTGACCCTCGATCTGGCTGGATGGGAATTGGTTTGTCATCGGTCGAACTCCTTTAAGGCACACGCTAGGGCGCTCAGGGGTTCGATTTACGGGCGTGGGACGGGATTGATAATTGCTCTCGGCTTCGCTTTACTGATGCCGTGGTGGCACAAATCGGTTTGGAAAGGCTGACGGGGCTGATCGCGTTCGCGCGGGCCGCTTCGCTTGGCAGCTATACGGCGGCGGCGCGGGCGCTCGGGGTGTCACCGTCGGCGGTGAGCAAGAGCGTTCAGCGGCTCGAGCAGCAGTTCGGCCTTTCGCTCTTCAACCGGACGACCCGATCACTCACGCTGACGCCGGAGGGACGCGACCTCCACGAGCGTGCAATGCGCCTGCTGCGGGAGGCGGAGGAGATCGAGCAAGCGGCGCTGGCGACCCGCGCCGAGCCGAAAGGCACAATCCGGATCGCGGCGCCTTTGCCGATTGGTGTCCACGTACTGGGACCTGCGCTACCACGCTTTTGCGAGCAGTATCCACAATTGCTGATCGACCTAAGGCTCGCAGATCGGTTCGTCGACGTCGCCGAAGAAGGTATAGACGTGGCTATCCGCGTTGGTGATCTGGCAGATACCCGTCTTCTCTCGAAAAAACTGGGACCGCACCGACTTTGCGCCTATGCGGCTCCATCATATCTGGAGAAGTTCGGGACACCCCAGCATCCGGACGAACTGTCTGGTCATAGATGCGTCAACTTTCGCTTCCAGAGCTCGGGTCAATCGCTGCGATGGCCCTTCCTTATCGGTAGGGACATCGTGGAGTTCGTTCCTGATGCGGCGATCACGGTGGACACCAGTGATGGCGTGTCGGCGGTGCTGATCGCAGGCGGTGGCATCGGCATCTCGGCGACCTACATAGCCGCTCCGCATGTCGCGCGGGGTGAATTGGTGCCCATACTTGAGGACTATGCGCTAGACCGTTCGTCGGTAACGGCCGTCTGGCCCGAAAGCCGGCGTCACAGCCCGAACGTGAAGGCAGTTCTCCGTTTCCTTACCGAACTTTGGCGATGATATTGGCGCACCAAGTCAGATCATCGCACCCGAACTTTTCAGCGCCAACTGCTCGCACACGAAAGGCTTAGGGCTTCTGAGGGCCTGTTAGCCACTAGCCTCCGAGCATGTCGCTGACAACAAATCACCGCGCAAGTCCGCTATGGGTCCAAAACCGCCACCTGATCGGCTGGATCGAGCCTGAGCCACGTCTCGAACGAATTGAAAGCCGACGTTCTTTCAGGGGTTTACCGGCTCCAATATGGCGCACCTCACTAACTGAGGAGGCCATCATGCCTGACATCTCAAGCGTTACCAAAGTGGTTGCGAAGCGCAACCCCTGGAATAAGGGGAAGATCGTCGGAGCGAAGCCGCCACTCCGGCCCAAGCACGTGTGGTCCATTCGAACGAAGCTTCAAGTCGAGGGGCGCGTTCGGGACCTTGCTCTCTTCAATCTCGCCATCGACAGTAAGCTCCGCGGCGGCGACGTTGTGACGCTTAAAGTCGGTGATATCGCCCCTAGGGGCTACGCGGCCGACCGCACAACCGTTCGGCAGAAGAAGACCGGCCGGCCGGTCTAGTTCGAACTCACCGAGGCGACGCGGGAAGCCGTCGATGAATATCTGAAGGCGACCACCAAGAGGCCGGGTGACTATCTTCACGAGCCGGCGTGGGTTCAACGTCAGCTTGACGACACGGCAGTATGCGCGGCTCCTTGCTGGGTGGATCGCCAGCGTCGGCTTAGACCTCCAAAGAGCGGACATCTAGCGGACATGCTGGGTCGACCGCTTGGGCCACAAACGGACTCATGCGCCGCAGCAAAAGCACGCGGGCTGCAATGCCTCACTTGATCACCTCGGCTGCGGCAGCGAGATCTGCGCGCAGAATCCCACGACATCGAAGGCGGCATACGTCGTCATGGGGGACCGCCGCAGGTGCATTGAAGGAACTACTTTGATCACCTACTTCGGCTTTGCCGGGACGAATGTCACAAAGCCATCCCGATTCGGCATACGTACCTTCGGCAGCGTCTGGGCATTCATCGTCTCGTTCTCTCCGATGATGCCGTTGAGCTGCAGGATATAGGCGGCCACTGCGTAGAGTTCGTCATTGGTCAGCGTTTTCGATTCGTTGTAAGGCATTGCCCGCCGAACGTAATCGAAAATTGTTGTGGCATAGGGCCAGAAGCTTCCGACCGTCTTCATGGCAGGTTTGTCTCCGACAAGCGACCCGATCCCGCCCACCAGTGCATCGTTCGGTTTGCCCGCTCCCTTTTCGCCGTGACAGGCGAGGCATTTCGACGCGTACACGGCCTCACCCTGCTTTGGTGTCCCGCTGCCGGGCGGCAGACCGGCGCCGTCAGGACTTATGCTGATGTCCCACGGGGCGACTTCCTCGGGAGTTATGATCTTCCCGAGGTTCGGGCTGTCGGCCAGCGCCGCAGATGAAAATAAGCCAAGTGCGCAAGCGGCAGCCAGGGCAGAGTTATGCGTAAACATGCTTCACCTCTCCCTTCTCGGACACGCCCCACGTCGTGACCGCATTGGAGTGGTAGATCGTCCTGCTTCCACGATCAGCGATCATTTTCTCGCGCGTCGGCTGGACGTAGCCGATGTCGTCGGTCGCGCGGCTTTGCAGGACAGCGGGGCCGCCGTTCCAGCGCCACGCCATGCGGAAACGCGTCAACGCCTTCGACAGCACTGGCTCCTGCAGAGCTGCGGGAGCCCAACTCTTGCCGCCATCGGCCGAGATTTCGACCTTGGCGATCTTGCCGTAGCCCGACCAGGCGAGCCCTGTAATCTCGTAGACGCCTGGTTCCTTCATGGTGAGTCCTGGCGACGGACGCGTGATCACCGACTTGCCTTCTTGCGGAAAAACGAATTGGAGCGATTTGCCGTCAGGCATCGTGATCGTGTATTTCGACGTCTCGTCCTTGGTCATTGTTGGGCCTTCGGTCAGCTTGATGCGCCGAAGCCATTTCACGTTCATGTTGCCTTCGAATCCCGGGAGCAGCAGCCGCATGGGATAGCCATTCGCCGGCCGCACGCGCTCGCCGTTCTGGTACAACGCAATCAATGCATCCTGCATGATCTCTGCGAGCCGCAGACTGCGGCTCATGCCGGCGGCGTCGGCACCTTCCGCCAGAATCCACTTCGCTTTCGGGTCGACGCCAGCTTCCTGCAGCAGGGCGGCCAGCTTGACACCCGTCCACTCGGCGCAAGAGACTTGACCCTGCATCTGCTGAACTCCGACTTGCGCGGGCTCTTTCTGATAAAGCAGTTGGCCGTTGCCGCCGCATTCGATGAAGGCGATCCGTGACTCCATTGGATAACGCGTGAGCTCATCGAGCGTGAAGACGAGTGAGCGCTTGACTAGGCCGTGGATGACCAATCTGTGGGCATCGGGATTGATGTTGGGAATTCCGCTGTGGTGGCGTTCGAAATGCAGGCCGTTCGGCGTGATGATCCCATTGAGCAGATGATGAGGTGTTCGCGACGCGCCGGTGCCGGTGGTGCCAGGGGCCGTCGTGAAGGTTCGCACGACATTATTTTCGTATTCAGACGGTTGCCCATAGGGGACGAATGGCGCGCCCGGCGTCTTCATCCAAGATTCAACCGGCAACGGACCGCCCGCTGCCGTGTCCGCGAACGTAATGCCTCCGGTTGCTGCCGCCATTGCGGCGCCGCCCAGGAAAACGCGTCGGTCGAACAATCCGTTTCCGGCGACCACGTCGGCGTCAATCGTCACGCCCTTCGATTTGCGATGTCCCATGATGCTCTCCTCCGAGTGGAGCCAAGCGTCCACGGACGAAGCGCGATGTTACCCACTCACTGCGGGCCGGTATTTTATATCAAATTGGCGAGCCGTCAGGGAGGGGGAAAATCCAACCGCAGCGGCCGATGGCCAAGTCAGGCATTTCTGCAATGGGTCATTCTCGACGATTTCGGCGCGGGTTGTCGCTTCCTTGATGTCCGCTTCAGCCCATAAGCGCAGCAGGGGGGCCGGGAGTGTTGTGGTCGACCAGACCTCCGTGATTCAAACTCCCAAACTGGGGGCTCGAATCATGCGCTATGACTCGCCGATTATGAATGGGTCGCCATCAAGCCGATGCTGCCGAACAAGCCGCGTGGCGTTCCTCGGGTGAACGACCGCCGCGTCCTCAACGAGATTTTCTGGGTCTTGCGCTCCGGAGCACCTTGGCGTGATTTGCCCCAGGCGTTTGGTCCGTACACCACGTGCTACAACCGCTTCGTCCGCTGGCGGCGGGCGGGTGTCTGGGGCCGCATCATACTGAAGAGAATTCGACTTGATCCCAACGAAGATCCGTCAGCTCTGAAGCGCGGAAGCCGTGTCGGTACGGGACGCAAGCTGCGCGTGCTCACGATAGTCGATACCTTCTCCCGCTTCTCGCCGGCGCTGGAGCCACGGTTCA
>NZ_JCAMOP010000107.1:0-6425 GCF_059512345.1 Bradyrhizobium sp. Unk1 | reverse complement strand
TTGCAGCCGCACCGCAGCCAGACATTTAAACTGTCGAGCGATCCGCTGTTCGTCGATAAGGTGCGCGATATTGTCGGCCTTTACCTGTCCCCACCGAACCGAGCCGTTGTCCTCAGCGTCGATGAGAAAAGCCAGATCGTGGCGATGAAGGCCTTGCCATGATCGCCCTTCGAAGTGATCAAGTCCAAGCTCCTCCTTCAGCTGTTGAGTCGGTCCGCCTGGTTGAGCAGCTCCGTCTCCAGCGGCGCCGCATCCCAGACACCGTCCAGATGCGTGGAAAGACTTATCACCAGCATCTCGCGGACGCTAACGGGGCACCCGACGCGTGGCGGCCAGAAGCAGTCGCTTTGGCTCAGGCGCTCCGCTTTTCCGGGGCGGTTTGCCACGGCCGATGCATGGCACGACGAGGCGCGCAGGCTGCTCGCACCGCTGCTTCCGGCCGACGGCCCATCCATCAATCAGCGGCTTCGTCGCAATGGTGAGTTGGAGAAGGTGTTGTTAGTCGCGCCTGCATCGGGCCACCCGGCGCGGACAATCCATAGCGTGAAAGGTATGGAGTTTCCCGGGATCTGCGTAGTGATGTCGCCGAGCACTGCGAAGGGCATCATCGATTCTCTGGCCGGTGCCGCTGCGGGCAACAACGAAGAAGCTCGCAAAATCTACGTCGGTGCATCAAGGGCGCAGCGTCTTCTGGCGATCGCGCTGCCGCGGTCGCAAGCCCCGCGTCTGCGGGATTTGATGGTAGCGATGGGCGGCGCCGTTGAGCTGTTACGCTCTAGCAGCCGCCGCTCAAGCCCTTAATTTAGTCCCGTCGCTTTCATCCACCTCACCAGAGAGCCGAGCCGTAGACCGGCGCTATAGTGATGCGATGATGTTGTCCAACCGTCGCAGTAAGTCATCGTAAGTCAGGATGTCGATCATATTGGCGAACTTGCGCTTGATGATCTCCAGATCGAGTTGCTGGCTCCCATCTAGTGGCCCGAGTCACAAGTTCGCAATCGTAGATTCGCGTTAGATTCGCGTCGCTGTGCCAGAGAGGCGGCTGCAACAGTGACGGAGGATCTGATAGCGGCCCAGCGACTTGCACCCCTGATATTGAGCGATGATGAGCGTGCTGAGCTTCAGTCGCTGACAATGCGGCGAAAGACGGCCCAGGCGCTGGCTCTGAGAGCCCGGATCGTGCTGACCTGCGCGGAAGGCGGTCAGAACAAGGAAACGCGGCCAAGCTGGGCCTAGAGCGGGGGACGGTAGGCAAATGGCGGCGGCGCGTTGTGGAGCAGCGCGTGGCCGGGCTGCACGATGAGCCGCGCTCGGGGGCACCGCGCACCATTGACGATGGTCGCATCGAAGCGGTGATCGTGAGGACGCTGGAAAGCTGCCCCGAAAACGCCACTCATTGGAGTTCTCGCGGTATGGCAAAGGCCAGCGGCTTGTCGGTGTCGACGGTGCAACGTATCTGGCGGGCCTTCGGACTCCAGCCGCACCGGCTGGAGTCATTCAAGCTCTCGACCGATCCGAACTTCGTGGCCAAAGTGCACGACGTTGTTGGTCTTTACGTCTCGCCGCCGGCACACGCCATCGTGCTGTGTGTAGACGAAAAGTCTCAAATCCAGGCGCTGGACCGCAGTCAGCCGATGTTGCCGATGCGTCCCGGCCAGCCGGCCTGAAGGAGCCACGATTACAAAAGACACGGCACCACCTCGCTGTTCGCCGCCCTCGACATTGCGACCGGACGGGTTATCGGCAAGTGCTACGGACGGCACCGTGCCGCCGAGTTCCGCAAGTTCTTGGACGAGATCGAGGCCGCTGTGCCGCGCCAACTCGACGTCCATCTCGTCATGGACAACTACGCCACCCACAAAACCCCGCTGATCCAGAAGTGGCTGGCTAAACGGCCGCGCTGGCATGTGCACCTGACCCCGATCAGTTCGTCATGGCTCAATCAGGTCGAGCACTTCTTCGCGCTTCTTACCGATAAGAAGATCAGGCGCGGCGTCTATCGCAGCGTAGCCGCCCTCAGGGCGGACATCGCCTCGTTCATCGAACGACATAACGCTGATCCCAAGCCGTTCTGGTGGACCAAGTCAGCCGACGACATCCTTGCTTCCATCGAGCGCTTCTGCCGTTACAATGCCCCGGTACAACGCGACGCGATGTTGCGAACTTCTGGTTCAGGACACTAGCGCCGAGGAACCATTCGAACGCCGATCAGGACCAAGAATGATCATGGCCTTCGGGCTTGTGACATGGATTGCCATGCCAGGCGGAAGCTTTGCAGAGTTCCTGTCGACGTAGGGGTACCAACCATGGCCTAAGTCGCGCGCGACCGTCCCAAATCATGCCTTCATAAAGGACAATCGGGAGATGCTGCCCCCTGGAGCGCATGTTCTCGAACAGCAGCTCATAAAAGCTTCTTCAGGCTTGCGCAGTTGCGCTGCCAGCGGATGGATTTTGCATGTGAGTCATTCGTTGAAGCCACATTGCCATACAGCCGTCGCGAATCGCGATCGGCATAGCGCTCATCTTAAATTCTGCATCGCAGGTAAGCGAGGCGGTTTGGTACCGGGACCGTCCAAAAAGACCGGGCCACGGGCCTTACGTTGCCCCGGATGCGCAAGCCGGAAGTTCATCCAAATATGCCATCTCCTCGCGGGTGATGCGATTGAACACCTCTGGGCACGAGATGAGCCATGATCTGCCATTCGGGCTCGCCCTCGAGGCAGAGATTACCTTCCGCGGCCGCCTTGGCACGCTCGATATGTTCGCCAACCTTGCCGTTCAAGAGGCCGTGTTGATTACTATGGCTGAGAAGGATTCGATCAGGAGAGCGTAGCGCTGCATCTCCTCCACGCTATTCAAGAGCGTGTTTAGCATGGCGCGGATATTGTCGTGCCGCGTTGCATAGTTTCGGAAGTGCCCGTTTGCGGCCGATATCACGGTAAAGACGATGGCGATCAGACGGCGATCTCTTCTGCTTCGCCGGGACCATACGAGGAGATGACTCCAAAGCGATGGCTTAAGGCCGCGATCGCATCTTTGACCGCTGGTGCGCGGACGATAGTCCATTCCCAATTGTCGCGGTAAGGCTCAAGCGCCTTGAACCAAGACGCTCTTTGCGCGCCGATCTCCGCCTTAAGATTGGCTGTTATTCGCTCTTCGAGAGAAGGAAGGCCTTTCCCTCGAAACGTCAGCGCGTCGATCCGAACCAGTTTCGGCGGCTTGTACGCGTCCTCGCCGTCCTTCAAATAGCATTTCAGGACGATCGTCTTTTTCGTGGGATGCCTGGACCCCTTCGTGGTCTAAGACAAATGCATTGCCGCGGTGCCGGCGGAATACGTCGCGAAAACTTTACGGGATATCATCGGTCGTCGGATCGACTCCATAGAGCACCCAGATCAGGTTGCCCCCTTCACGCTCATAATGGTGGGCAGCGGGCGGAGATTTCCGTTTGGAAGGTATTCGAGAGCTGGATTTCGATCGCAACGGTGCAAGGCCTTGCATTCGATATACACGTCGGGATACCTGCCAAAGCTGTTCTCTGTTGGCGGTAGGTACTGCGCGACTGTACTGCGGACATAACGCACGTCGGCCTTGGCGAGCTCGTCAAACGTTCGCAGAGCATCCGATGGGTGTGGGATTCCTGGTGGCCCTGGTACTGGGCTGCTCGGGCCTCGTCGATCGAAAGTGATCGCGGTGCCATGGGCAGCTAGGATCCCGCCTCTGTAGTGCACAAAATAGGGAAGCCCGCGCTCGCCCTGCTTTCTTGTCTGGATAAAGACACGACTTTCGCAGCGCAGGCACCTAGCTGTTAACCCGTCCTGGCGGCCACGGGCGCCGTCCGTTAGCCGATCCCGAAGGATGCCCCATGTTTCTTCGGACAAGGACAGGAGTTCGCGCGCCGACGCCGGGCCGATCGGCGGGGTAAACATGACTGCCTCGATGATGCGCCTTGGTGGGCGGTGCGTGGCAGACTCACTCAGCATTCTCCAAGGATTCCCGGAATGCATGTAACCGCCTGTCTCAGGAGGTCGGTGGTTCGAACCCACCCAACTGTACCAGCGAAATCAATAGCTTATTGTAGTCTTGCGCGAAGCAAATGGCCGTTAGCTACCAAATAGCTACCGCGGCGACGGAAACACTGTGTGATTCTAAAAGCAGTCATTCGTAGTGACGGGGTCAAAGTTCGAGTGCTATTTGCGACATCACTCAACCTAATGAATTGCTCCCGAGTCCTTGCGTGATTCGCGGTGTGATAACGTCAGTCCCGGCGACCGAGGGCAGGCCAATTCCCCTCGCTGTCGTACCGGCTGATCGCCGCGGCCTGCAAGGCCAGCGTTCGGCCGGTTCGCAATGCGCAATCGGTATCGAGCCAAAGACGTTCATGGATAAGCAAAGGTCTCCACCGGATCGAAGTCCAGGATAGCAAAGGCAATCCACACCAGGCTGTTCTTGAAATCCGGTATCGTAAAATCCGTATTTTGCCACCGATAGGCAAGCAGTCGCGGTATCCAGCTTTGACTTTGACAGTGATCCACGCTGATGAAAGAGGAGCGCCAAAGAACAGAAAGAAGATCGAGCTCACCTCGTCCCCTCTAGAAGCGCGCGTATGCGAGCAGCGATCTTCCGTGCCCCCTCCGCCCCGGGGGCGAGTTTCACGCAATCGAGTATGCCTAACACTTCCTGGGCGTCCTCAGCATCAAAAGTCGCGACTTGGCGATCTGCCAGGCTCAAAGACTGATCGGCCGCCGGGGCCTGATTGGCTGCAAGCACCGCAAGCCGCAGCGAGGTGATGTGCCGCTCGAACGTGTGCATCCGTTGGCCGGTAGCACCTTGTAGGGTGGTCGCAAGCGGTGGTAGCCAGCGCGGCCCCAGGCTGGCTACCTT
This sequence comes from Bradyrhizobium sp. Unk1, assembly GCF_059512345.1. Taxonomy (NCBI): domain Bacteria; kingdom Pseudomonadati; phylum Pseudomonadota; class Alphaproteobacteria; order Hyphomicrobiales; family Nitrobacteraceae; genus Bradyrhizobium; species Bradyrhizobium sp. Unk1. The sequence continues at coordinate 1,541 of NZ_JCAMOP010000107.1, read as the reverse complement.
TGCTCGTGAGAGGGTCACATTCTCCAGGCGCCACCAGAAAATGGCGCAGACAAGTAACCAGGGCACCTACCAGAATCGGCCGGTTCATCCTCCTCGACCATTCTCTAAGCTGGTCCGACAGCTTGCAGAGATGGGAGACACCCGCATGCCCAAACGCGTGCGCATTCGTTGCATAAACAAGACTGACAGGCGAAACGCACACGAGAGAATCAAAAATGTCGGCGGGGTAAATTCAGACGGAACGCGATGGAAGCTACCCGTTAAGAAGACTATCCGAGACCTCGAAAGCCGCGAGTGGGAGTACTACGTCGAACAATCAGGCGTCACCGTCGAGGTCATCGTCGCCACCGACGGCCGACACAAGTACATCAAGACAACAGTGGACGGAATTTAACCGGACAATCTCCTTTCCCTCCCTGAGTGTCCGTGAAGCTTATCGTATCCTAGATCGCCGGTAGTGCGGGCGCAACTCGGCGCCGTTCGGCCGCGCGGCGTCAGGCGCTGTCCCCGCCACGCCGCACTACCCTTTGAAGTTAGCGGCAACGTGACTCGGCGCTTGAAAGCCCCCGCGCTTACCCTGGGGGAAGCGCTGTCCCTGCCACATCCGTTAACCCCAAGCGCCCTGTAGCTGCGCTGGCTTACTGAAAGCTGACGAGACCGCGCGGCAATCCATAAAACGAAAAGCGGCCCGCGTGGGCCGCTTGCCGTCGAGAACAACAACTCATTCAAGGGCCCTTTGTCGCTCTCGAAGTGTCTCACCGGCCCGCACGTTTAGAGGCCAGCCAGTCTGCTAACTAAGCCGAGGCGGAACTGCTTCAGCTGGATGCAAAGCATGAGCACGGTGATCGCGTCGGGCACGGGATCAGGCGACGATTGCGAGTTGGTTTCGTTCGTAGCCCACGGGTCGCCCCGTCTCCGAATGGCTCGAAATCGAGTGAGATCGACGGCCTGCCGGCGATTCCCTGCTGAACGCATCCAGCAAGGGCTATTACGTCTGCCTCATGCGGCAGCTCTCGGGCGCGCAGAGCAATGCCGCCGCGGCGATCATGTCAGCGTGCCGCGCGTCCAATCCGCTTTGATTCCCTCGCTCAAGCCGCGTTCAGCGCCTGCGCGAGGTCCGCGATCAGATCGGACGCGGTCTCGATCCCGATCGACAGCCGGATGGTGGAATCGAGCACGCCGATCTTTTGGCGAATGTCGGCGGGAACGCCGGAATGGGTCATGGTCGCGGGCAGGCTCGCCAGCGACTCGGTGCCGCCGAGACTCACCGCCAGCTTGAGGATTTGCAGCGCATTGAGGAACTTCACTGCCGCCTCCTTGCCGCCGACGATGTCGAACGAGAAGGTCGATCCCGCGCCCAGGCATTGCCGCGCGAACACACGGCCCGAGGTCGAGACCTGCTCGTGATGACCGAGATAGTGAACCCTGGCGACCTTGGGGTGGTCGCGCAGATAGCTCGCCACCAGGCGCGCATTCGCATCGGCCTTTTCCATGCGCAGGCTCAGCGTCTCCAATGAGCGGTTGATCATCCAGCACGAATG
>NZ_JCAMOP010000106.1:0-6473 GCF_059512345.1 Bradyrhizobium sp. Unk1 | reverse complement strand
ATCCGGGCGTTCACCGAAACTGTCCCTGCCCAAAAGATCGCTTAAATCAGCGCTCTCCCGCCTTCTTCACGGACGACGAGGGAATAGCGCGCGATCGGCTCTATTTTGCTCACCTTGCCGCAGATGCAGATGACGGCCCCGTTCTAAAATGATCTTATCTTTGAGCCTTCGCTGAACGATTTCGACCAGAACTGCTCCGCAAAATCCAGGTGGCACTTCATAAGGTCAGAGGGAGTTTTGGACTCGGCAAGATTCTTGAGAAGATTGGCCTGAGCGTGCAGAGAGGAAGCAGCCAGCTTTGGCCCGTCCTTCAATGCCGCAGCGAATAGGTTTGTTGTCTCTTCGATAGATTTTTGCCATTCCGGAGACGTAAATGAAAGGCGTGATGCGGCCCTCGCCGATTCTTCAACACCGTCCGCGATGCCACCCGCTTCAGAGGCTGATGCCTGGGCGGCCAGTTCAGGCTCTGGACGTGTCTGCCGTTCGCGTTTCTCGTGTTCGGTTCTTCTCGCGGGCATTCAACGTCTCCCAGTCTAAACAGGATTGCAACGCGCTGCGTGGTCAGATCCGACCAAGAGCCTTCGGAAAGTACCACAACCGGCAACAAGTCGAACCTATCTCATTTAGTAGCGCTTGATCGCGAGCAAGCAGCCGACGTTCGTTGAGTTCGTCCGAAGTGCTCAGCAAGAATCCATCTCTTGCCTGGAAGCACAACCGTACTCCTTTCGTAACCGCTCGAGAAGCACACCTTCCGTTTGACGCTGTTCGAACTCTTCGCCTATGAGCCATTCATCAATTGTCCGCACTCGACCGAACTGCGCGCGGTAGCCTGACTCATGCTCCCAGATTGTGCCCCAAAGCAATACCGAGCCAATTGCGAGAGCGACTGGCCCTTGCGGCCGGGTGGCGGAAGAAGAGGCGCGGACCGCCAAGTATTTGCAAGCTCTCTCCGCGCCGATACGGTCCCAATGAAGCGCTCGACCAAGTCCCTGTTCGCGAGGGCGTACACACCCGCGGGCCGCTATGATTAACATTACCGCCCGACATGGGCTCTTGAGGAAGCCAATGGCGCCAGCTATGCGGCCCAAACAGTTTCCCATCCCAGGACACAATCCAATAGCGATGGCCCACAAGTTCACCGACGGTAAAGTTCATGCCGGTTCCTTTCCGGGTACTTTGGTCGGGACTACCGGTAGGTCAGGCGGTTCTGGATTAATCAGAGGCTCCTTCAAAGGGGACCACCTCAGGTCGCCTGAGAGGCTCACCAATATCGGGTTCCATGGCAAGGGCCTTCATCTATGTTGCTCATCTTTGAACCCATTTCGAGATACTTGGTTCTTATTCTCTTCTGGTAAATTGACGTGGCAGGCAAGCCTGCGTGGACACACGGTCGAGAGCGCGATAGGGACGGCGCCTGCCGACCTCCGCCAATTTCCCGCCTCGTATGCTCATCGGTCAAGCAAGCAAGGGTGGCCATTTTACCGGTACAAGTGTTCGGCACCCGATCGCTTTGCTGACGGTCCGTAGCTTTAAGTGGTGAACTCGGTCCCGCGCTGGTCGGCAAAGAGCATCCCGCAAAGTCTCCCGCGCGAGACAATCAGCCCAGGCTGCCGCGTCGCCCCGGCAAGGAAAGCTGCTCTGAACTGCGCCGTTCGGTCCTTGGTTGAGCAGATATCTCATTGAGTTTTGAGATTTCCGCCCATGGATGAGTTGATTCTGTTAACTGGTTCCATATATGTTTGCCGAATCACTGTATCCAACGCCGTGATAACCTATTTTCCGCCTATCCCCCTAAGCGCCTCAAAAGCGATTGTGCGTGCGTTTGCCGAACGGGTGGCGGACCGTCTCGGCTTTGGTCTCGGCGCCCCCCTTTGAGCCCCTTGTCGCGCGCCTAGGGGCCGCATCGAGTATCGCACGCCGGTTGTGAGCGAAGGACGCCTTCCAGAGTCGATCCTGGTCGAGAGCTCAAACAGATTTAAATTTTTGTCGCGAGCATGACGTCGGCTGGACGCGATCGATTTGCGCTCCCATCGCGACCTCATCTTGCGACATTCCGAGATTGAAGAAAACCGAGACAGTGGAACATCGCAATGTTCTCGAAGAGTCCTCATGTCGATTGGTGCATGACCAAAGCGATGTAGTATGGCATTGGTCGTTTGGAGCAATGCGCACGCATCATCGAGCAGCGGTCCATTCCAATCAAAGACAAGAACAGGTTTCATAAGTTTACCTCAAGCGGGAATAGGGAAGATCGGCGCGCTAATTCGCGCACGTCGTTGCTGCCCTGCAGCCAAGGCAGCCAAGAGGGCTTCAATTGTCACCGTTTACGCTCGAGATTGCTAACCCCTGCCGCGTGGAGACATGGTTTCCCCCTCTTCTAGCAAACGCCGTGCCAGTCCTTAGATGAATGGGCTCGCGCCAACACAGCGCGTTAGCAAGTCATCCATCGATGATGTCCCGTGGTTCGATTGGGGCGGTACTATCTCTCGACCGTGCTTGACGACTTCTCGCGCTACATCGTGGCCTGGAGGCTTGGTCCCACCTGCGCTTCCGATGTCCCAGCCACCCTCGACCAGGCACTCGCCGCATCCGGCCTTGACCACATCGCCGTCGCGCACCGGCCAAGGCTTCTCAGCGACAATGGTTCGAGTTACGTGGCGGATGATCTGGCCGAGTGGCTCGACCAGAAGGGCATGCAGCACGTGCGCGGCGCTCCGTACCATCCTCAGACCCAGGGAAAGATCGAGCGCTGGCATCAGACGCTGAAGAACCGCATCCTGCTCGACAACTATTACCTACCCGGTGATCTCGAGCGTCAAAGTAGGAGCCTTTGTCGAACACTATAATCACGTCCGCTATCATGAGAGCATCAACAACCTCACGCCAGCCGATGTCTACGTCGGCAGGGCTGAGGCGATCCTCGCAGAACGAAACCGCATCAAGCGCGACACCATCGCAAACCGCCGCTTGCTAGGCAGGTCACGACTGACGGAACGAGCGTGCTCGCAGTAGCCGACCTGCTCGATCAGTTATACGCGACCGAGGTGATCGAAGGGGACTTAGACGACAGCTTCGCCCGGCAGACCAGCTGATCTGTCAGTGCGCTTTCATCCGGCACCGGTTAGGAGTCTCGGATTTTGTACGCAGGTGGCGCGGGTGAAGTAAAAGTAAGCCCTGTCTGACCCAGTCGCTGTTGCCGAGTTCCGAATTAGGGCGGCGACACCGATGTCCTCTTTTAGCGACAACCTTCTTTGACCATGAGGAGACCAGTCACGTCATCAGGGGAATAAAGGCGTTGCGCTGGTCTCGCTTCGCGCAGGATCATGCGAGCTTCGCGGCCATTAACGATACCGCTAGAAACGCGAAGCGAATTATCTCGAGCGAGTTAGGCCTTCGTTGTAAGCGCACTGTCATCATTGCGGTTCGAGACGGCACCCCTGTGCGGGCAAGAGATCGAGATGCCTGACTGGCAAATACACTCCTCCATCAGCGTGGGAAGGCCGATCATCCTCGCTGGAGTGGGATCACCACGAAAGTTCGGTCGCTTTACCTTGCGACGAACAAGAAAAAGGATGCATCAACCGGCGCACTGCTAGTCTGGCAGTTCACCCAAACTGCATTGTCGTTGCCGGCCCGATCAGCAGTGTTACACCAAGCCTTTTCCGCACCGATCGTCAAGGCGGCCGCCTGAACCCACCGGCTCCAGCTCTTGATTGCTTGTACGTTGTGTCCGAAATCGATCAGATATATATGCCGGCCTCTAACCTCTTGGTGTTCGCGGTGTTGCAACCGAAGCAGCCCGCTATGCTGCCGTCTGAGTTGATTGCCGCTGTTAAAAACACGACTCCTCTGGTCGGCTGCACTGAGCCGGGCGCAACACTGAGAGCGCGCTCCTGCCCTGGAAGGGTGTTGTTATCCTGTCTAGCCGTCTGTGCGACGGCATCACTGGAAAGGGCGATTCCCAGACACGTTAGTGCGATAGCGGCGACAGAGCGATCCATGATATCTCTCCTCTACTATTTGCTACTATTTGCGAACGCCCCCTGCCTTTGGGCAAGCCGGCGCTTTGACCAGCGTCAGCTTCGTTAGCAACGTTGGCATGCCTCCGTCGTCCTAATCAACAACTAGTCCTGGTAGGTGAGCACGCGCTTGCTGTTACAACTCGCGACCTTAAGCGCATTGTCGAAGCTCAATTTGCTTCGGATGAGGTCGTGTCCCTGGCGTAGCTAATTGTTTGGACCGCCGCCAATCCTAATAGGCGCCGCATGCCACATGGCGCTACAAAGCCCTACCCACGGGGTGACGACCCGGGAGCGAGGCGACTAACATTGTTTTTGGCAAGGCTGGCCAGTGAAAGTTTGTGGCGCATGGCAGGGACAACGCTTTGCACTTTTCGGCGCCGAGTTACGTTGCCGCTAAAGCGTTGAAGGGAGCAAAACCGAAAAAGCGCGATGAGTTGAGGGATGCGACTGTCGTTAGCATGTCCTATATGTGCAATCGTCCTCAATCTGACCTGCCACGAGCTTTCATCCGTAACTCTCGAGCCTCTCTCAGGCGACGCCTCGTGTCACAGTCAACTACCCGCTTAGGCAGTTGATCAAAACGCCAAACGTTGATCAAAGCGCCAAACATAGGGCAAATCGATGCCAAGGAATGCGTTTCGGCGTCGCTGAACACCTTCACATCTCGTAGCGGTAGGTGGCTGGGCCGGGTGAGCTAGCTGCAAGGAATTGAAGATCTATGCCATGCCTTGACGAGGAGACGCAATTTGCCGGCGAGAGCTGTCATGTATTGATCCGTCATGTCGTTCGACCGAAGCATTTCGTTCTCGGGTTAACCAGGCGAACGGAGCCTGATGCACCTGCAATTCCATCGCGCTGTCGAAGACATGGAAATATGGAGTGCGAGCAGCGACGGCTATTCGTTCGTGATCAGCTTCCAGAGCCCGACTGGTCATGGCTTTCGCGGAAGGTTGGGCTACGTCGCCTCGTGGCGTCCGCTTGACCAGAGCCGTGGCTCGTTCAGGATTCTCGGCTCGCCGCTCCAAAGCTTTGCTGAGGCCGAGAATGCGTGCAACAGTATGTTGAACTACCTCCGAGACTGAACGAATTCCGCTCGCTGAAACGTTGGAGCCTCTCTAAAATGCCGCAGTTGAGTGCCGCCCGAGGATACTCGACGAACCTCACCACTCACTCATTATGTAAAGCATGTAAAGGCGTCGGAGCATATGCTGCAGCCGAGCAGACGAAGTTGATCTTTAAGAGACGGCATTCGGGATGATGCGTGGTGTACAATGAGCAGCAGACAGTTTGAAGATGAGCACGACTGCGAGGAAGCCGAGGCTATTGCGACGGCACTCTACCTCACGCCCGATGAATTAACTAAAGTCGAGTACGATACACGAACTCGCCAACGACGCAGATCAAGAGCAAATCGAAGCAGAGATGGCCAGGACCACCGTTTGCAAAGTAAAGCTCTACGACATCGCTACGGATGAAGTGGTTAGCCGGAGGCGGGGCGGCGCATGAGCCTAGTTGCGACATCGGACGGCGACGCCCTCGTCTTGGCGCGCGCGCATGAGCGTGCTGCCGGGGCCGCGCTGGAGGCGGGCGGCGCGCATCCCGCGGTTGAGGCGGCGCTGGTTTCCAGCACCACCGTGCCCGTGCTGCGCCTCGAGGGCATCTCGCTCAGCTTCGGCGGCATTACCGCGCTGGATGCTATCGATTCTGGCGGTGGTGAAGGGCGAGATCCGCGCCATCATCGGTCCCAATGGTGCCGGCAAAAGCTCGCTGCTCAACGTAGTCAGCGGGTTCTACCGCCCAGACCAAGGCGTGGTGTGGCTCCGGAGCGAACGATTCGCGCATGTGCCGACGGCGCGCCTTGCAGGCCACGGCGTGGCGCGCACCTTCCAGAACATTGCACTGTTCAAGGGCTTGCCGGTGCTCGACAACGTCATGATGGGCGTTGTGCACCACAGGCAGGCCGGTTTCGTTCGGCAGATGCTGTCGACGCCGCAAGCGCGCCGCGAGGAAGCCGAAGCCCGTGCCGCCGCTGAGGAGGTGATCGCGTTTATGCATCTTGATGCTGTCAAGCAACGGCTTGCCCGCGGTCTCCCTTACGGAATCCAGAAGCGGGTGGAGCTCGCGAGAGCGCTGGTCGCACAGCCGCAGCTGTTGCTGCTGGATGAGCCGCTTGCCGGTGTCACCCTCGTCGAGAAGCAGGAGCTCGCGGCACATGTGCGCAATGCGCGCGACGCCTATGGCGCCGCAGCCTTCGGTAGCCGGCCCCGCCCATGAAGACCGAGGCCGGCTACCTTGCTCCTGAGAGGGTCACATTCTCCAGGCGCCACCAGATAATGGCGCAGACAAGTAACCGGGGCACCTACCTGAATTGGTCGGCGGCATGGTCCGCCACTGAACGCTAAGCTGGTTGCTCCTTTTGCATGCGGAAGGAGAGACCCCCGTGGCTAGACT
>NZ_JCAMOP010000105.1:0-6773 GCF_059512345.1 Bradyrhizobium sp. Unk1 | reverse complement strand
GCCGGAAAACTCCAGCCTCCGGCGGTCCAAAGAATGGTCTCAGAGCAAATGACCAAAGGATTCCGCCCATCGCTGGATGACCTTTGGGGCTCAGGTCAGACCCCACAAGCTTCCTCGTATGGCCAGGGTCCGCATCCTTCATCGTGGTCGGGATTCTCAGTCACTTTGAGCGTGAAGCGCGTTGGCCACTCCGTCGCTCACCTTTCTCGTCAAGGGCATCGGCAGACGCCTTCCCCACGCCGACGAATGGATTGCTAACTCCGTATGCCTACGTGACAAGACGAACCACGACCAGTGCGCAATTCACCTGGTTACCCTTCAAGCCTGTTCGCCTTCAGGCAGTTGAGCCGGACGTTGTGCATTTCTACCGACCAATGTAGGCAAACATCGCCCAGTGGCGCGGGTGCTCTTGCTTTCCCTTTTGCGCAATCATTGCTTGCTGAAGCAATACAGAAACCGGCACATTAGGGGTTCCCGCCCATCGCAACGCAACGGCTTCGAGTAGATCTGTCGTTCGAGAAACGTCGATGCTCCAATATGTAACGAGAAGGCCTCGCGCTCCAGCCTCGAAGAACGCTCGGGCAAGCCCCGAAAGATTTTCGGCATCATTCGTGTCACCCGCGCCCGCGTTGCAGGCCGAAAGAATAACCAGATCAGAATCGATGTTTAGCGATTCTATCTCATGCATTGTAAGCCATCGATCGCGAACATCCGGGCTTGTGCCCGCAGACAAAAGCAAAGCAGGCTCCTTAACTCCCGCTTCAACTGCGGCCTCTGCAGCAATTAGCGCGTGCGTCGCAAATGCGACGATACTTGTCGCGGTCTTCAGTCGGTCAATTACGGAGCTTTTCTTTAGGTCGGGACCAACTAAGTTCGACCGCGCCGCGTCGGCCTTTAACGCAATAGCCAATGAATTTAGCTGATCACGAGTTTGATGTAACGGGCAGAGCGCGATGCCGCTCCGGCGGCTTGCTTGGGCGCCTGACGGGCCAAAAAGCGACAACGGCGGGCACCCCTCCCGGAGCTCCGGAGGCACAATCGGGTCCCCAAATCCCAAAAACGCGTTGCTGGCCGAGTTCGGTGCTGTCGATCGAAGTGCCACGAAGCTAGCCAAAGAGAGTTGCACCGTCACTGCGAAACGGTCCACAAGCCAACGCGGTACGCGCGCGTTCTTCTCGGAGGGTCGCGCAACCAGGGCCGGAAAGGGAATTGCGCTAATCCGGTCGTCTGAAACGATTACCAATCGATGAATTGCTGCCAAATATTCCTGCAGCGGATTGAAGATGGCGTCGTATAGAAAGTGGGCGCTATCCTGATCGAAGTCCTTATCCCTGCTTCGGATGGAACTGTAAACTTTGTCAATTGCGGCGGTGACCGTATTTAACGTCTTGTTGCGAGTGAGCAGCCGCTCTTCTAGATCAACAACCCTCGACTTCGACCGAGTAATAACAACGGCGACGAACCCGTGCTGTTCATTGAACGCAATGTAGATCAATCCCTCATCATCGGACAGATGCTGACGCACGTCCTGAATCGTCATTCCGTCTAATGACGTTAACCGCTTGTATTCTGGAGACTGCGTCTCCATAGCCGCTTTCGCTGAAACTAGCAGCGCTGCATTTAGCTCTAGCCGTTTTAATGGCTCCTCCTTCTGGTCACCCAAGCCTGTCGCATAAAGCCCGAAGAGCTCGTCCCGTGCTTGCCGCCAACCTACCGTGGCGCTGTCAACTGCCCGAGCAGATGGTACGAACGCCGGCTCGAGTACCGATCTAGCGGCGGATCGAATTAGTGCGTCCGCGGCCCGTCCAAATGCGCGCCATTGAAGTATTTCTAGTGCCTCTCGCGCTGCCGCATCTTGCTGACCACCGGGCAAGTGCGCCACCAAGCGCAATTGTAGAAAGATGTCCGGGTCCATCCTGATTGCATTGCCACGAAACTGCTCATGTGCCGACAGAGGTGCGCGCTCCAAATCCCGCACTATGGAACGCCTCGTTAACGAATTTGCCTTTCGAACCAACTCTAATGCAAACTCGTGACCAACGCCCTGCTCAATGAAGTCCTCCGCTGCCTCACGTAACTGGCGCGGCTTTTCCGGATCGTCGTCCGATATCCGATTCATCACCTCTCTGGTCTTATCCTGCACTGCCCGCAGACGAGAAGCACTTTGAACAGAAATCCTATCCTCGCGCTCGATGAGCAAGAGGATACCCGGGTCGGCTTGTACAGCGCCGGAAGCAACGAGCCGTTTGGCTTCGCCGAAGCTTCGGGCAGCTGCGGATGTGCTATTCCATTCTTTGGCCAACTCCCCATACCTAATGAGTTCGCCGAGTGCAGTTAGTGCCGTTTCTCGACTGAGCCCCGACTTCTGAGAAAATCCGATCAGCTGGGACAGCCTGTGTTCGAACAGCTTCTGCAACTGACCTCGGACCACCTTGTCCGATTGTTTGGCTTGATGCCTCAGAACAAAGATATAGCCGCCCAGAAGTTCAGGCAAATTGTTGTGCTTGTCACTCACTGAGGACCGAACGTGAAACAACGACTCTTCAAGCAACTGCGACGCAGCCTGCCAATTGCCAGTCAGAGCAAGGCGGCGGGCCATAGTGCTTATCGTTAGTGGAAACGCCCAATGATCGAAGTGTTCACCTTGCAACAAGATATGGTACGTCGACTTCTCGATTCGACTTGCCTCCGCGTTGAGCGATCTCTCTTGTTCCAGATGCTGGGACGGGTCTGACGACTTGACAGACACATTCAAGATGTGCCTTCGGGCTTTAACCAGAAAGTCAGCTGCCTCGGGACCGCTCATGAAGCTAGCGATCCGAATGGCCTTGTCGGCGAAGGCGTTGGTCTCGTCTATCGACCGTGGTGGATCCACCGTACATTTTTTCGCCGCGTCATTGCACTGCCAAGTAAGATCGTGCCAACTTCCGACCTCCTCCTTCTTTTCAAACATCTTTCGTACGGTTTCGGCGCCTAAGTCAAATTTTTCATAATAGTTCGGCTGGCTTCGAATGTGCCCGAGAATTTCGTTGGCTTGAGCACTCAATCGTTCCGCCATGTCATCTTTTCCCGCAGCAGACATCAAAGACGCGATCTCTTCCAAGCCATTTGCAGCCTCTTCCGACTGTGATCCGAAGCGATCTTCCAAATGGGCGTGCCATTTGAACAATCGATCCGACGCGAGATCATGGTAACCGGCTTTTACCAGCAAGCGGGACCCGTAAGACATCGTGTCGGAAGCGCGAGGCGCATCGCGTTGCAACATTGCAACCTCCGTCATCCAAAGCGCCAGTGGCTTGAGCTCCTGATGGCGGACGAGGCTTGATTCGGACTCATGTCCAGCTTCGAGGCTAACGTCCAAAATCGCCTCTAATATGTCCGCGTCATTCGGGCGAAACGCGAGGCGGATGAACTTTAACGCCCTAACGATGACGTCAGCTGCTTTCTTGGTGTTGTCGTGAACTTCGTAGAGTTTCGCGGACCTTAGAAATGTCTCCAAGATTAGCTTGGTAAGAGGGGGGTGCATCAAAAACGCCGCGGCGCCGAGTTCGGCAGAACCTTCAGAAATCTCGCGCTCAGCGCCTTGAGCATCATCCGCCTCAATACGTTCTCTCGATAGAGCAATCGCCGCTAAGATACCCGCCAATCCGCGCTTCCCCTGTTGGCCGGACAATACCTTCGCTCGACGTGCCAAGGTGACAGTCGCTTTCGAGTTTCCCTTCTGGAGGCCCGGCAGCGGAGCATTGACCAAAGCGAGCCCCGAGTCGCACTGCGCCTCTACTTCTTTTAGTATATGCGTGCGAGCACCAGCACATGCCTGTTCATAGTGCTCTTTGGCTGCGTTGAACTCATCCAGCAGAAGGTGCGCGTAACCCGCAAGATTGTGGAGTCGCAAGATTTCGGGGGAGCGCCGTTGCTGTTCACTAATTTGCGCTAAGCTGCTGTGGATGAGGTCCCGCGCGTCTTCGACTTTACTGGCGTTGAGTGCACGGAAGAATTCCTTTTCTGTCTTTTCTCGCTCACGAGGGCCATAGGTCGCGCTCGCGATCTGGGCCGGTGACGGAGGAGCAGTCACAACTAGAAGCAACAGAGCAGCCGCGAGCCTATGGGCCGCCGTCTTGCCAGGTGAAGCCACCGACCACGGTGGAAGCCAGCTCGGCAAGAGCGGCTTGATGTGAGGGGGCGCGCTTCGGATCAAAGTCGGTCCACTTATATTGAGCATCACTGACGTCCTTCCCACCCATGTGAACTCCGGACGAAAGCATTGGAATTAGGGCCGGCGCGAACGCAAGTGGAATGCTCTCTTGATCAGCAACGATCACACTTCGATCAAGCGCTAGTTGACCACCAGCTTGAACGCTGACGGGCAAGCCACTTACGATTGCGCCAAGCTCTGAGACCTTTGCTGTGGCCGACGCTTTGTCACCATAGGTGATCACAATCTGCCGCCTCCCGCGGTAAAGCTGACCGATAATCACAGGAGTAGGTGGCTGCGCTTGCTCCTTGTTGACTATGGGCGCGGCCATCGGACAACGGCCGTTGTTGTACGTGCGCGCCAGATCACCCTCAACTAGGCGCTCCTCGAGAACATCTTTGAACATCACCTCCACAACCACCGTATCGTTCGCAGCCCCGGAAAGAGCAAACAACCGCTTTGCTCTGAGCAAGAAACCCACAGAGGCCTCCCGTTTCAAGCTAATACGCGGGAGCTCATAGCGTTGTGAGCGAACCGTTAAACCAGGAAAGCAGTTGTCATTGCTTTCAAGGAGCTTCGTCATTGATGCGTCCCACAAGTCACCAACTCGATACGCCGCAGAACCTCGAAGGAGAGGGACAACATTCAAGCCTGCGAAATGGCGGACATACGCGGTGTTGAGTTCTTCGAGAAGGAGCGCCTGATCTGACGATTGTGCCAAGACAGGATGGAGCGCCGCGAACGTCAGTAGGCTCAGCAGGACTGCGCGGACCATAAGAGATCCACGTGCGAGAGAGGACCTGAGTTTGCTGCCCACCGAAGATGTAGGCGAGTGAGCTGGGACCGAGAGACGTTTCCGGTATGAATGTCTCATGTTCTGGTCCCCTTGATGAGGAATCGGCATACGAATTGAAGGCAGCCCTTCCAGGTTGGAGCGGAGTGGGCACGGAGCAGTCGACAAGGTCGGATTTTAACAGGCCGATTTGCAAGCCAACTACTTCAGGCAACAAGGCAAACCGCTCAGCGGCGACCATGGCAAGGGCTAGACTTAAAGAGAAATTGTAGTGAAATTTGCCCAATCACCAAGTTTATTTTATCTCTGGGTGAAGAGTGAAGAGTGTTCAACCAACCTCAGCGACCAAAGGTCGCGGTTAGCTTTAGGTCAGCAAACCTTTCCATTCTGTGAGTTCGCACGGACAGTGGCGGGTACGAACCATGGAATTGCGGGCTCATTTCTATGCCCGCTATGGAATAGAAACTGGCGGGGAAATTCCACCTGAGTGGAGAAGCGACACGGATGTTGAAAGCGAAGCAGTAGTTCCGAGATGGTCAATCTTCAGGTCAGAAACGCTCACAAGTTTAGTAGATGTACGGTTTCCGGTTTGTCTCGAAGACGAATGGCTCACGCATCGAAGAGAAGGAGCCCGATGTCCCGCACTCGTGGCGCCTCAATCACCTTGGACAAGAATGTTTGATTATGGGCCCTTCTGCGACCTCAGGCAACGTTCGCTCTCGCGCCGCTGCCGGGGTTGAGCGTGAGTTCGATGCCAGCCACTCAATGAGACGCGCCCCATTCATCGCCGACAACCTGATTGAGCACGCTCCATTGCTAAGTGGGCCGCATTCTTCAGTTCGAGGCGGCTCAACGCGGCGTCAGCTGGTCGACACTTGCTTCACCTCGCCAGGCGGACGAACCTTGGGCTAGACCGGCCGCCGCATGGCCCTCACCCGGCGGCGGCTTAGGCCCCTACGGTATACGGTATTTTAATACCCCTGCACCAAGCACATTGTCCTGCTCTTTATTGGCACTCGCTGGCCGGCCTCTAGCGACCCCGTAGCGCGGGCAAATGCAACCCGCCCCCAAAGGCGGCGGGCCCTCACTACGCACTTGTAAATGACTCCCTAGGAGCCCAGGGCGGCGGTTAGCTAAACCGCCGGCCCCGGCCCGCAAGTACTTGCGTTAGCAGCAGTAAACAATGGAGCGGTATCGGCGGGGTAACGGCAGGGTACGCAAATGCTCCCTTTATCAACCTTAGATAGAATGCTAAAAATGGCTCATGAGTTTTGCCGCGGCTTGTCGATTGGCTCGCTATTTGCGAGCCTTAGGCTATCGGGTGCGTCTTCAAAAACACGCATCTCCGGCGACCGAGCCTTTCTACACCGTCCATAGATTCTAGAAGCGCATATTCCGCGCTGATAGCCGAGCCCGCCGAGAGCCAGTGCGAAGTACCATTGGAAGCCGCTGAGCGCTCTAGCACGAATACGGTCACCCAGCCGAGAAGGTCGCCGCAATCCTAGCCATTGAATACCATTGCTCCCTTCGGTAACGCAAAGCGACGCTGCCATTGATCGATGAAGTCGCAAGTGATGCCTTCGGTAAGGCGTGCTTATCAACCACAAGAAGCTGAGGCTGTATGCCGAGGAGCGGCTGCAGGTTCGCCGGCGAGGTGGACGCAAAAGAGCTCTCGGAACACGGGTTCCGATGGAGTTGCCGCAGGGACCGAACCAGCGCTGGTCACTGGATTTCGTCAGCGACACGCTGACCGACAGCCGACGCTTCCGTATCCTGGCTGTCGTT